>NZ_JBFBGS010000024.1:0-79727 GCF_040684795.1 Kitasatospora sp. NPDC089797
CCGACGGCCGCATCGTCGACGAACTCCACCACCCCACCGCCGACACCGTCCTGGACCGCATGCGCCGCTTCGACGCCAAGGGCCGCACCAGCTGAGCCCGTTCAGCCACTCGACGCCACCGATCCCCGAGTACCCCCAGGACTGACGCTCCCTCATGTTCCGCACCGCACTGCGCAACGTACTGGCCCACAAGGGCCGACTGCTGATGACGATGCTGGCCGTCATGCTCGGCACCGCCTTCGTCGCCGGCACGCTCATCTTCAGCGACACCATGGGCCAGGCCCTCCGGACCCAGAACTCCAAAAGCTACGCCGACATCGCCGTCACGGTCAGCGACCGGACCGCCGCGGGCCCCGGCTACGACCACGGCGGCAGCGCCGACGACGGCCCGACCCTCAGCGAGGACGTCCGCCGGAAGGTCGCCGCCCTGCCCGGCACCGCCGACGCCCGCGGCGTGGTCAGCGGCTTCACCGGCATCGCCGACAAGAAGGGCGCGCTGATCGGCGACGGCTTCTCCACCACCGGCACCAACTACGTGCCGGGCGCCGACGGCACCGACCAGCGCTACCCGCTGGTCGAGGGCCGCGGACCCAAGGACGCCACCGAGATCGCGCTGGACACCCGGACCGCCGAGAAGGGCGGCTACAAGGTCGGCGACACCGTCCGGGCCGCGGTCAACGGCCCGGTGATGCAGCTCAAGCTCACCGGCACCCTGCACACCAACGACCCCCGGGTGATGGCCGGCGGCTCGCTCGCCGCCTTCGACACCGCCACCGCCCAGCAGCTCTTCCTCAGCCCCGGCCAGTACTCCGAGCTGGACGTCAAGGCCAAGCCGGGCACCGACGACGCCGCGCTGCTCACCGCCGTCCAGCAGGCCCTCCCCCAGGGCGACAACCTCCAGGCCAAGACCGGCCGCGAGCTGGCCGCCGAGCAGGACCGGATGATCGGCAAGCTCACCACGGTCCTGAACACCTTCTTCCTGGGCTTCGCCGGCATCTCGCTGTTCGTCGGCGTCTTCATCATCGGCAACACCTTCTCCATGCTGGTCGCCCAGCGCACCAAGGAACTGGCCCTGCTGCGCGCCGTCGGCGCCACCCGCCGACAGATCACCCGCTCGGTGAAGCTCGAGGCCGTCCTGGTCGGCCTCACCGCCTCGGTCGGCGGCCTGGTCGCCGGCATCGGCATCGCCGTCGGCCTCCGGACCCTGCTCAACGGCCCGATGGAAGCCAACCTGCCGGACGGCCCGCTGCTGGTCTCCCCCCTGACCGTCCTGGTCTCGCTCGCGGTCGGCGTGCTGGTGACCCTGGTGGCCGCCTGGCTGCCCGCCCGCCGCGCCTCCCGGATCGCCCCGGTGGCGGCGATGAGCGCCTCCGAGCAGCCCGCCACCCAGAAGAGCCTGCGCGTGCGCAACACCGTCGGCCTGCTGTTCACCCTGGCCGGGGCCGGCGCCCTGGCCGCCGGAGTGGGCGGCAAGGAGGTCAAGCTGGTCGGTCTCGGCACGGCCGCGCTGCTGCTCGGCGTGTTCGTGCTGACCCCGCTGCTGTCCCGGCCGCTGATCGCGCTGCTCGCCCCGATGCTGCGCGCCGTGTACGGCACCCCGGGCAAGCTGGCCCAGGAGAACGCCGTCCGCAACCCGCGCCGCACCGCGGCCACCGCCTCGGCGCTGACCATCGGCGTCACCCTGATCACCTCGCTGACCGTGATCGGCGCCTCGGTGAACAAGGCCGTGGACTCCTCCAGCGACAGCGACATCAAGGCCGACTACACGGTCGCCATGGCGAACGGCTCGGACCTCTCCGCGGAGGCCGCCGCCCAGATCGCCAAGGCGCCCGGTGTCAGCGCGGTGAGCGCCGAGCGCGGGCTCCGGGTCACCCTCGGTGAGGGCAAGGACGAGGCCCACGGCGAGGACGGCGCCGACCGCGAGTGGCTGACCGCGGTGAACCCGGCGACCATCGACCAACTGGCCACCATCAAGATCAAGGAGGGCTCCGCGGACGCCCTCAAGCAGGGCAAGCTGCTGGTGAGTTCCGGCCGCAGCGAGCAGGCGGGCTACAAGGTCGGCAGCACCCTCGCCGTCACCTACCCGGACGGCACCAAGGGCTCGCTCACCGTCGGCGGCGTCCTGGAGGCCAACACCGCGCTGGCCGGCGTGATCGCCCCGGAGAACGTGGTCGGCCCGCACGCGCGCCCCGGCTCGGGCCTGAACAAGGTCCTGGTCAAGGGCGAGCACGGCGCGACCGAGCAGCTCAAGCAGGCGCTGCGGGACGCGACCGGCGGCAACCCGCTGATCAAGGTCAAGGGCCAGAAGGACATCAAGGCGGAGAGCCGCCAGGCCATCACCAACGTCCTCAACCTGATGTACGGGCTGCTCGGCATGTCCGTGGTGATCGCGGTGCTCGGTGTGGTCAACACCATGGCGATGTCGGTCTTCGAGCGCCGCCGGGAGATCGGCATGCTGCGGGCGATCGGCCTGGACCGGCTCGGCATCCGCCGGATGGTCCGGCTGGAGTCGCTGCTGATCGCGCTGTTCGGCGGCCTGGTCGGGGTCGGCCTGGGCGTCCTGTCCGCCTGGGCGGTCATCCGGACGCTGGCGTCCGACCTCACGGGCGTCGCCACCGTGGTGCCGCCGCTGCAGATCGCCGGCTTCCTGCTCGCGGCCGCCGTGATCGGCCTGCTGGCCGCGCTCTGGCCGGCCCACCGGGCGGCGAAGCTGGACATCCTGGACTCGATCAAGAGCCAGTAGGCCGGCGCCAGGTGTGACGCACGGAGCCCCGGACGGTTCGACCGTCCGGGGCTCCGGCGTGTCCGGGGGCACGGCCCCACCGGGTCCGTCCGTGCTCCGGGCCGTACGCGTCCCGGGCCCGTCCGCACGGCGGGGCCTGCCGTGCCCGCCCCCGGGACCGTCCGCACGGCGGGGCCTGTCCTACCCGCCCCCGGGACCGTCCGCACGGCGGGCCCGCACGAACGGCGGGCCGTACCGAACGTGGCCCGTACGAACGGCGGCCCGTACCGACGACACCGCCCCGCCCGGCGGGTGCCGGACGGGGCGGTGGTCGGTACGGGGTGAGGTGCCGGGTCAGGCGGCCGGCTCGGCGGCGACCAGCTGGGCGGGCTTCGCCTTGCCGCCGCCGAACAGGCCGAAGAAGACGGCCAGGGTCGGCACCAGGTAGGCCAGCCAGACCACCAGCTGGAGCACGGTCGGGTCCGGCTGGAAGTTGAACACGCCCTTGAGCAGGGTGCCGTACCAGCTGTCCTTGGGGACGGTGCTGGAGATGTCGAAGGCGGTCGCGTGCAGGCCGGGCAGCCAGCCGGCCTCCTGGAGGTCGTGCACGCCGTAGGCGAGCACCCCGGCCGCGACCACGACCAGCATCGCGCCGGTCCAGGTGAAGAACTTCGCCAGGTTGATCTTCAGCGCCCCGCGGTAGAACAGCCAGCCGAGCACCACCGAGGTGAGCAGGCCGAGCGCGGCGCCGATCAGCGGGTTCCAGCCGTCGTCGGTGGCCTGCACCGCCGACCAGATGAACAGCGCGGTCTCCAGGCCCTCGCGGCCGACCGCCAGGAAGCAGGTGACCACCAGGGCGGTCGTCCCCATCGCGAGCGCGGCGTCCAGCTTGCCGTGCAGCTCGGTCTTCAGGTGCCGGGCGGTGCGCCGCATCCAGAACACCATCCAGGTCACCAGGCCGACCGAGATGATCGACAGCGATCCGCCGAGCGCCTCCTGGGCCTCGAAGGTGAGCTGCGAGGACCCGAACTGCAGCACCGCGCCGAAGGCCATCGACAGCACCACGGCCGCGCCGACGCCGAGCCACACCGGCGGCAGCTTGTCCCGGCGGTCGGTCTTGACCAGGTAGGCGATCAGGATGCAGACGACCAGGCTGGCCTCGAGGCCTTCGCGCAGGCCGATCAGGTAGTTGCCGAACACGGCTGACTCCTCGGATTCGTGGGGGGAAGGATCAACCGAACAGGGACTGGCCCCACCACTCGCCCGGCTTCCGGACGCCCGCCGGGCAGGCGAAGTGGGCCGAACCGACGTGCTGGATGTACTCGTTGAGCTTGTCGGAGGCGGCGAGCCGCTGCTGGAGCGGGACGAAGGCCTTCCGGGTGTCGCGCTGGTAGGCGAGGAAGAACAGTCCGGCGTCCAGCCGCCCGAGGCCGTCGGTGCCGTCGGTGAAGGAGAAGCCGCGGCGCAGGATCATCAGGCCGTTGTTGGCGTCCGGGTGGGCCAGTGCGACGTGGGCGGTCGCGGGCATCGCCTTGAGGTCGGGGGCGTCGCGCTCCTTGCCCTTGCCGTACGGGGCTCCCTCGCCCTTGGTGCGGCCGAAGGTGTCCTCCTGGTCCTTGAGCGAGGCGCGGTCCCAGGTCTCGATGTGCATCCGGATCCGGCGGGCGACCAGGTAGGAGCCGCCGGTCATCCACTCCGGGCCGTCGCCGGGGGCGGCCCAGACGTGCTCGGCCAGGTTGGCGGTGTCGGTGCCCGCGATGTTGTGGGTGCCGTCCTTGAACCCCATCAGGTTGCGCGGGGTCTGCTCGTCCGGGGTGGTCGAGGAGGTCTTGCCGAAGCCGAGCTGGGACCAGCGGATGTTGACCGTCCCCATGCCGATCCGGGCCAGGTTGCGGATCGCGTGCACCGCCACCTGCGGGTCGTCCGCGCAGGCCTGGACGCACAGGTCGCCACCGCTGCGCAGCGGGTCGAGCTTGTCGCCCTTGAAGTTCGGCAGCTCGACCAGGGCGTCGGGGCGCTGGGCCCTGAGGCCGAACCGGTCGGTGCCGTCCTTCTCGAACAGGCTCGGCCCGAAGCCGATCGTGAGGGTGAGCCGGGAGGCGGGCAGGCCGAGGGCCTCGCCGGTGTCGTCCGGCGGCGCCTCGGCGGAGTCGGGGACGGCGCCGGTGCCGACCTCGCGGCCGCCGGTCATCGCCGCGGCCGCCTTGGTCCACTCCTTGAGCAGCTTGACCAGGGACTCCCGGGTCGCCTTCTCCGAGACGTCGAACGCCGCGAAGTGCAGCCGGTCCTGGACCGGGGTGGCGATGCCCGACTGGTGGTCCCCGTAGAAGGGCACCTCCCCGCCGGCCGTGGCGTTCGCCACCGGGGCCGGGTCGTCGTCCTGCCGGGCGGCGACGGCGACCGAGCCCACGGCGGCGGCGCCGAGCGCGACGCCCGCGCCGGCCCAGCCGATGACGGCACGGCGGCTCACCGCGCCCGGGTTGGCGGTGGCGGCAGCGGCCGGACCGCCGTGCTGCTGCTCGTTCTCGGCGTCCATCGGCGGGCGGGCCCTTCTCACTCTTGCGGAACTGCTGAACTGCTGAACTGTGGTGCTGCTGACCGGCGGTGGTGCGGGCAGTGCCGAACCACCGCCGGTGAGCGACTACTTGACGACCACCGCGGCGGCCAGCTTGGACAGCGGCTCGCCCAGCGAGTTCACCGCGTCGGAGAAGGCCTTGCGCTCGGTCTCGGTGACCTTGTCGTACGGGGTGAACGTCCCGTCGGCCTGCCGGTACTTGGCGAGCAGGGCGTTGATGGCGGCGAACTCGGAGTCGAGGGTCTTGGCCAGCTCCGGGTTCTTCTCGGCGGCGACCGGCTTCAGCAGCTCGTAGGCCTTCTGGGCGCCCTCGACGTTGGCGTGGAAGTCCGCCAGGTCGGTGTGGCTGTAGCGGTCCTCCTCGCCGGTGATCTTGTTGGTGGCGACCTCGTCCAGCAGTTCCTTGGCGCCGTTGGCCATGCTGGTCGCGGTGATCTCCGCCTCGGGGATCTTCTTCTGCCAGTCCTTGAGGTCGGCGACCAGCTGATCCGCGAGGGTCTTCTCCTCGTCGCCGATCCGGCCGTCGGCCCAGAGCGCCTTCTCCAGGCGGTGCCAGCCGGTCCAGGCCTGGCCCTGCTCCAGCTTGTCCTCGCGGGTGTCGGTCTTGGGGTCGACGTCCCCGAAGCTCTCGGCGACCGGCTCGGTGCGCTCCCAGCCGGTGCGCGAGGGCGCGTACAGCGACTTGGCCTTCTCCAGGTCGCCGCCCTTGATCGCGGCGGCGAAGGCCTCGACGGCCGGGATGGTGGCGTCGGCCTGCTGCTGGGCGTACGCGCGGTAGGAGTCGACGGCGGCGGCCAGCCGCGGGTCGGCCGGGGCGGTGCTGCCGCCCTCGCCGGTGACGGTGATCTTCTGCCGGATGCCGTCGCCGACCATGCCGGGCTTGCAGGCCACCTCGTAGCTGCCGGCCTTGATCTCGGCGTTGATGGTCGCCTTGGTGCCGGGGCCGATGTTCTCCCGCTCGGTGACGATCTTGTCGCCGGCGGCGTAGACGTAGACCTCGGTGGTCTTGGAGCCCTTGTTGCTGATCTCCAGCACCACGTGGCCGGCCGGGAAGCTGGTCCTCGAGACCTCGCAGGCCGTGTCGGTGGCGTTCACCTTGACCGCGTCCGCGCCGCCCGCCTTGTCGTCCTTCTTCGACGCGCAGCCGGCCAGGGCGGCGGTCGCCACGGCGAGGCTGAGCAGCGCGGCTGCGGTGGAACGGCGGCGGGCGGGCATGGGGGCTCCAACGGAAAAGGGCAGGGGGGTGCCAAGGACGGGTAAAGCGCCGGCTCGGCCGGCGCCTCCTCTTTAGCTAAGGCATACCTTACGTAAGAAGTCTTTACCGTCCACACCCAGCCCCCGTCCTGCCCGAACCGTTACCTCCCGGCCCGCGGCCCGCCCGGTGCCCGACGGGCCGCCGCCCGGGCCGTCCAGCGGCCCTCGTGCCGGCTGATCCGGATCGGGTGGCCGAAGGTCTCGCTGATCAGCTCGGTGGTCATCACCTCGTCCACCGGGCCGGCCGCCACGCACTCCCCGCCGCGCAGCAGCAGCGCGTGGGTGGTGCTCTCGGGCAGTTCCTCCAGGTGGTGGGTGACCAGCACGCTCGCCAGCTCGGGGTGCTGGTGGCGCAGCAGGTCCAGGCTGTCCAGCAGCAGCTCGCGGGCGGTGAGGTCGAGCCCGGTGGCGGGTTCGTCGAGCAGCAGCAGCCGGGGGCTGGGCATCAGCGCGCGGGCGATCAGCACCCGGCCGCGCTCCCCCTGGGAGAGCGTGGTCCACTCGGCCTCGGCCATCGCGGTCATGCCGAGCGTCTCGATCAGCTGCTCGACCCGCTCGACCGCCCCGGGGGCCGGCTTGCGGTGCCACTCCGGCTCGATGGTGTTGGTGGCGCCGGTGAGCACCACCTCGCGGACGGTCAGCGGCGAGCGCAGCGGGTGGCGCGGGTTGACGTGCCCGAGGTGGCCGCGCAGCTCCCGGATGTCGACCCGGCCCAGTCGGCGGCCGAGCACGTCCACCGTGCCCCGGGTGGGGTGGGAGACCGCGCCGAGCAGCGCGAGCAGGGTGGACTTGCCCGCGCCGTTGGGGCCGAGCAGCGCCCAGTGCTCACCGGGCTGGATCTCCAGGGTGATGCCGCGCAGCAGGTGCCGGCCGTCGCGCACGACGTCGACCTCCCGGGTGCGCAGCAGCGGGCCGTCGAAGGACGGGTCGGACGTGGTCATGGGGCGCTCTCCGATCGCTGCACCGGGCAGGGTACGGGCGCGGCGCCGCACCGGACGGCCGGCGCCGATCGTCCGTGTGCACGGTACAACCGTCCGTCGGTGCGGAGCCCGGCCGTCCGAGGGGTGGACCCGGGGTCCGACGTCCGCCGGGGCCGACCCCGTCCGTCCCGGCCGCCCCACCCGTGACACCGGTGTCCGGTCCGGTCCGTTCCGGCTCCGATGCCTGCCGCCGAAACCCTGTCGCAGCGCGGGCGTCGGGGAGGAACATGGAGCCTTTCCGAGGGGGGACGAGGGGAGGCGTGATGGTCGCGGACGAGGAACCACCGGCCGGGCTGCACGAGTTGGTGGAGCGGCAGGCCCGACGGGCGCCGCAGGCCGTGGCGGTGCGCTGCGGCGCGGCGGAGCTGACGTACGGGGAGCTGGACGCCCGGGCGGACCGGCTGGCCGCCCACCTGGCGGCGAGCGGGCTGGCCCCCGGCGGCCGGGCGGCGGTCGCGCTGGGCCGGGGCACCGAGGTGTACGTCGCGCTGCTGGCGGTGCTCAAGGCGGGCGCCGCGTTCGTGCCGCTGGAGCCGACGGCGCCCGACGGGCTGCTGCGGCACGTACTGGCCGACGCCGCGCCCGACCTGGTGCTGACCGAGGAGCGCCACGGGGACCGGCTGGCCGACGCGGGCGCGGCGGGGCGGCTGCTCTGCCTGGACGGCCCCGACCTCCCGGAGCGGGGGTTCGAGCGCCCCGAGGTGGCCCCCGGCGACCTCGCCTGCGTCTTCTACACCTCCGGCTCCACCGGCCTGCCCGCCGGCGCACTGGTCGAGCACCGCAACCTGCTGGCCGCGTACGCCGGTTGGCGGGAGGTGTACGGGCTGGCGCCCGAGGACCGGATCCTGCAGACCGCCAGCCTGGAGTTCGACGTCTTCACCGCCGACTGGATCCGGGCGCTGGGCAGCGGCGCCACCCTCGTGGTCACCCCGTTCAACCTCACCCTGGACCGCACCGCCGATCTGGGCGCCCTGCCCGCCCTGGTGGTCCAGGAGCGGATCACGGTCATGGAGCTGAACGTCCGCACCGCGCGCCGCCTCACCGCCCTGCTCACCGAGGGCGGCACCGGGCTGCCGGGGGTACGGCTGGTGACCGTCGGCGCCGAGAAGTGGTACCTGGACGAGCAGGTCGCCCTGCAGCGGCTGCTCGGCGACTTCACCCGGGTGCTGAACGTCTACGGGCTGGCCGAGGCCACCGTGGACAGCACCTGGTTCGAGGTGCGCGGCACGGCCACCGCCGAGGGCGCGGAGCGGGTCTCGCTGGTCGGCCGGCCGTTCCCCGGGACCCGGGTGTACGTGCTGGGCCCGACCGGAGCCCCGGTGGCGACCGGTCGGGTCGGCGAGATCGCGGTCGCCGGCTCCGGCCTGACCCGCGGCTACCTCAACCGCCCGGCGGACACCGCGCGCCGCTTCGTCCGGGCGGACTTCGACCCGGACGGGCGGGTGCTGCTGACCGGTGACCTCGGGCTGCTCCGGGCCGACGGCGTGCTGGAGTTCGTCGGCCGGGCGGCGACCGTGGTCGGCCCGCTCGGCGCGGACCGGGCGACCACGGTGACCACCCGGGTGACGGCGGCGGCCCGCGCGGAGGGCGCGCTGCGGGCGCACCCGGCGGTGCGGGAGGCGGCCGTGGTGGAGGTGGAGCCCACGCCGGGGCAGCGGACCCTGGTCGGTTACGCGGTGCCCACCCGGGGCGCTCCGGAGGGGGCGGACGGCTGGTCGCTGACCCAGTACCTGGTGACCGAGTTGCGGGGCCACTCGGCACCGGCCGCGGTGATCCCCGTCCCCGAGCTGCCGCGCACCCGGGCCGGGAAGCTGGACCGCGCCGCGCTGCCGCTGCCGGCCCCGCCGCGGCACACCGCGCCGCGCTCGGCCAAGGCGGGCGGCCGGGCCCGGGGCGGAAAGGCGGGCGGCACGGCGGGCGGCGGGCGCCGGGAGGCGGACGGCTCGCGCGGCTGCGCCGCGGCCGCCCTCACGCCGTTCCTCGCCTTCGTCGCCTGGCTCCTCACCGACCGGCTGTACCCGGGCGCCACCGACCTCTCGGCGGTACCGACGGGGTACCACTTCTGGTTCGGGCTGCTCTACCTGTGCGAGGACCTGGCCTTCGGCGGCGGGCTGGCCTTCCTCCTCCTCGGCCTGCCGGCCCTGCTGCGCCAGGGCCGTTCGCTGCCGCTGACCCTGCTCACCCACGTCTCGGTGTTCTGGCTGCTGGCCTCCTGGTGGCCGCAGGACAACCTGTACCGGTTGACCTCGGCCACCGACTGGCCGCGCGAGACCGCGCTGGTCTACGTCTTCAACGTCCCGCTGATGCTGGCCGCGCTGGTGGTGGTGGTCTTCCTGTTCCGCAGGCCGAGGACCGCTCCGGAGTAGCCGGGGGTTCCGCTCCGGAGTAGCCGGGGGTCCTGCTCCGGAGCAGCCGGGGGTTCCGCTCCGGAGCAGCCGCGGCTTCAGCGCAGCGCCTCGAACATCCCGGTCAGCCCGTGCCCGGCCGCCTCGACCAGCGCCCGGGCGGCGTCCAGCGCTTCGGCGTCCGGCCCGGCGAGGGCGATCCCGACGGTGGGCTCCGGCTCGTGACCCGCCGTCGGGATCAGCGGCAGCAGGGTGACGCCGAGCCGGGCACAGCGCGGGCGCAGCCGGTCGAGGTGGTCGTACAGCGCCTCGGGGGCGAGCCGGGCGCCGAGCGGCAGCGCGTCCAGGGTGCGGACCAGGTGGCCGGGGCCGCGCACCCGGTCCAGCCGTTCGCGCAGCATGAAGGCGACGGCCGGGCCGGTGAGCCGCAGGTTGGTCTCGGTGGGGGCCAGCCGGCGCTGCCGGTCGGTGACGAAGTCGACGTCGTACCAGCCCCGGTAGCCCTCGGCGGCCAGCCGCTCCCCCACCGCGAGGGTGAAGCGGCGGGCCGTCTCCTCGGCCGCCCGGGGGACGACGCCGGGGCCGACCGTGACGCCCTGGTAGTGGGTGCCGGCCACCTCCATGACGCCGGCGCCGACCGGGTGCACGGTGCCGTCCGGGCCGATCACGGCATCGTAGGTGAGGTCGCGCAGCCGGGCCGCCGGCCCCGGGTCCACGTACTCCTCCAGCAGCAACTCGCCGTCCGGCGGCAGGGCTTCGGAGCGGACCAGGCGGCGCAGCAGGGCGCCCCCGCCGCCCGCGGCGAACAGCTGGGCGGGCTCGACCAGGACGGTGCCGTGGCCGCCGACGCCGTGCGGGCTCTTCAGCACGGTGGTCAGGCCGCGGGCGGCGCGGGCGGTCAGCCGCCGGGCGGCGCGGCGCCGGCCGTCCGGCCGCTCCTGCCGCGGCACCACGATGCCGGGGTGGTGGGCCGCGAGGGCGGTGAACAGTCCGTGCGCGGCGGCCTTGGACTCGTAGCGGCGGGTGGCGGCCAGCTCGGGCCCTTCGCCCTGGGCCGGGGTGCGGCCCCAACTGACCACGGGGCGAGCGCAGTCGGCGATCCGGGCGGCCAGTGCGGGCCGGGCGGCGAGCGCCTCGGCGAGGGTCCGGTCGACGGCGAGGCCGCTGTGCACCTCGACCGGGCCCCACTCCAACTCCCGGGCCGGCCAGTCGATCCAGGCCCGGTCGAGCTCGGCGGGCAGCACCAGTACGGCCGGTTCGGGGCTGTAGCCGACCGCGAGGCAGGCGTAGTGGTGCGCCTGGCGCAGCCGGCGGGCCCGCTGGGCGGCGTCCGTCCCCGGCGCGAGGAACTGCGCGTTGAAGTCGGCGACGTTGCCGAGGTGCACGGCCGCCCGCCCGCCGGTCCAGGCCCCCACCCATCCGTCCATGGGCGAGAGCCTAGGGCCTCGAGCGCGCCGTCGCCGGTCGACCGTCATGAGGGCGGTGGGGAGCGCCTGTTGGGTTTCGATCAATTTTGATCTGAACAGGACACAACTTGGCAAAATCATGACCTTCCCTCTAGCTGAATCTGACTGATCGCCGTCAATCTCGGTCGCAGCTCTTTTGCCGTCCCTTTCCCTGCACCCCACCCCCACGGGAGTCAGCGTGAGCCCCGCCCCCTCCTTCCGCCGTGCCCGCACGGCCGGAGCCATCGCCCTCGTCGCCGCCCTCGCCGCCGTCGCCGTCCCGGCCGGACCGGTCGCCGCCGCCCCCGCCGGGCCCGCCGACCGCGACACCGCGATAGCCCGGGCCCGCGCCAACGTCACCCACAACCCCGGGGTGTTCGGCTTCGGCGCGGGCCAGGACCTCGTCCTCAAGGACGTCGTCCTCGACGGTGACGGCACCTCCCACGTCCGCTTCGACCGCACCTACCAGGGCCTGCCGGTGGTCGGCGGCGACCTGGTCGTCCACCAGGACGCCCGCGGCGGGCTCAAGGACTCCTCGCGCGCGGCCGCCCACGACGCCGCCGTGAAGTCCACCGTCCCCAAGGTGCCCGCCCACACCGGCGCCGCCGACGCGCTCTCCGCCGCACCCGGCGTCCGGGACGCCGTCAGCACCCCCGAACTGGTCGTCTGGGCGGCCGACGGCACCCCGCGCCTCGCCTGGCGCACCCGCGTCGAGGGCACCGGCGACCACGGCCAGCCGGCCGGCAAGGTCGTCGTCACCGACGCCACCACCGGCGAGCAGATCGAGTCCCTCGACGCCGAGCACCAGGCCGCCGGCACCGGAAACTCCGAGTACACCGGCAAGGTCACCGTCGACACCACCCCGACCTCCGGCGGCTACACCCTCACCGACCCGGTCCGCGGCCACGTCACCAAGGACGCCGGCAACCTCTCCGCCTCCTCGGTCAAGGCGGGCTCCGGCACCCCGTTCACCAGCACCACCAACGTCTGGGGCGACGGGAAGAAGTTCTCCGCCAACCGCACCACCGCCGCCGTCGACGCCCACGCCAACACCGCCTGGACGTACGACTACTACAAGAACGTCCACGGCCGGAACGGCATCAAGAACGACGGCCGGGGCGCCACCGTCTTCGTCCACGTCGGCACCGCCTGGGACAACGCCCAGTGGTCCGACGACTGCTTCTGCATGATGACCGGCGACGGCAACGGCAGCACCGACCCCGAGCAGGTCGACCTCGACACCATGGGCCACGAGATGACCCACGGCGTCACCAGCGCCACCGCCAACCTGCGCTACAGCGGCGAGTCCGGCGGCCTCAACGAGTCCACCAGCGACATCTTCGGCACCATGGTCGAGTGGTACGCCAACAACAAGATCGACACCGGCGACTACCTGTTCAGCGACCAGTCCACCCCGCCGTGGCTGCGCCGCTTCGACAAGCCCTCACTGGACGGCAAGTCGGCCGACTGCTGGACCAGTTCGGTCGGCAAGCTGGACGTCCACTACTCCTCCGGCGTCGGCAACCACTGGTTCTACCTCGCCAGCGAGGGCAGCGGCGCCAAGACCGTCAACGGCGTCGCCTACAACAGCCCCACCTGCAACAAGTCCACCGTCACCGGCATCGGCAACCAGAAGGTCGCCAAGATCTGGTACCGCGCGCTGACCGTCTACATGACCTCCACCACCACCTACAAGGGCGCCCGCACCGCCTCCCTCAACGCCGCCCGCGACCTCTACGGCGCCAACAGCACCGAGTACAAGGCGGTCGCCGCCGCCTGGAGCGCGGTCAGCGTCAACTGACACCGTTTCCGAGGGACCGCCCGCCTGTCCACTCGGGGCACCGAACACCACGCCGGGCACCGTGACGATCCGGCCGGAGCCTCCGAAGGGCCCCGGCCGGGCGCACCACTCCGACGCCCGGCTGCGGGCAGCCCGTCAGGCGCGGTCCACGGTGCCGATCGCCTCGGCGACGCCGTAGGCCCCCAGCAGGAGCAGGTGATCCAGCAGGTCGAGGACCTCGGCGCGGCGCGGGGCCGTGCCGGCCTGTGCATAGGCGCGCGTCAGCAGCCGACCGATGTGGTGGGCATCAGCCGCCGCATCGGTCGCCAGGTCGGTGGAGTCTGGGTCGGACACGGCGATGAACTGCCGTGCAGCGGCCAGGATCAGGTCGTCGACCCGGTCCGGGGCCTGTTCGAGGGTGAGCAGCAGTTGTGCCAGGGCCGGCTGGAAGGCCGGGGATCCGATGAGGCCGGTCAGCGTTCGGCGGAACGGGCCCAGCCGCTTACCCCTCAGCATGGCCGCGACTGCGGCTGCCGCTTCGCGCACGTCCGCCGCCGCGTCGTGGAAGAACCCGGCGAGTGCCCGATGGGCCAGTCCCGCATCACCGGTGTCCGAGAGGCGCTGAGCGCAGACCTCAGCGGCTCCCTGCCGCTGCGCGCCGTCGCCACCGACCAGGACCGCCGCCAGCAGGTCCGGCAGTTCCCACTGCATCGCTGCCAGCGCTGCGATCTGCCCACCGACCCGACGGACCGCCACCACCGGCGAGTTCAGCATCCGCTCGATCACCGGTCGACCTTCCGCCGGGGCTCCGTGGCAGACGGCCACGACCAGGGAGGCCACGTACGGCGAGGCCAGCAGTTGGTCCGGAGCCGAGATGAGAATGCCGAACGCGTCCGTCGCCGCAGCGCGGTCCCGGCGCAGTGCGACGTGCAGAACGCGGGCTGCGCACGCCCGGACGGGGAGCGAGGGATCGGCGGCCATCCGGCTCAGATGCGGTAGCACGGAGGCAATCCGCGACCCGTCCGTGTCGTGGAGCAGAAGGTCGGCCAGGCATTCGGCCGCACTGCCCCGCACGGTGTTGATCCCGGCCGTGAGGAGGTCGCGGTCCGTGTCTCCGACCTCGTCGCCGTCGTCCTCCCCCTGGTCGGCGGCGAGCACGATGGTCACGAGCAACTGCACCAGATCCGGCGGAACGCGGTCGAGGTACCTCCGCAGTCCCCACCCCAACCATCGGTCCAGGGCCGGATCTCCGTGACCTGCCAACCGGCGGATCGCCGCGAAGACCGCCTCCGACTCGATCGGCTCGGCGTCGCCCAGCCCCCGGAGGAGGGCTGAACCGTAGGCCGGGTGTGTCCCGGCATCGATTCGCAGTGCCAGCCGGGCGAACCGCAGTGGGTCCGCCTGCGTCATGGTCTGAAGGACCTGGGACTGCTGCCAGGCCCCACCCGTGAAAGCCCGCCAGTCAGTCCGGTCCTCGCCGTGCTTCCGCATGGCGCTCAACCACTGATCGTCGCTCATGTGCTGCGCGGAGCCCAGCGGAATGGGCGGCCCGACGATCCCGCCCCGCACTCCTAGAGGCTCGTCCGGCTGCTGCCGGTCCTGGTGGCGTCTGCGGAGCTCTCCCAACCGGCGGGCGGCCCGGTCGGAGAGACGGTCCTCGGGCAGCGCCGACAGCAGAGTGAACTCGTGCCAGGGCGAGAACTTTTCATCTGGTGGGACCCTCAGATGAAGGATCCTCTCTTCCAGTCGGCGGAGCATGTCGTCGGGCAGCGAGGAGCCGATGGCGCGGAGTACCTGGCGCGCGCCCCACGCCGCGTTGGCCCCGTGACCCGACAGAAATCGATGCCTGCCCTGCAGGAGGATCTCGGCCGCCCGGGCTGAGAGGGGCTGACCGGCTGCTGCGAGCGCCTGGTAGAGAAGCCACTGCGCCGCGTCGTAGGGCGAGGCCGCGAGGCCGTCGGAGAGGGTGAGCGCGCAAACCGGATCCCGACCGGCGACGGTCTGCACCGCCGTCACCATGCCTTGGAACAGGGCCTCGCCCAGGGTGCCTGGCCGGCCATCGTCGTACTGGAACGCGAAGTGCCGGTCGAAGACGGCCAGTCCCGCCTGTGCCGGATGGGCGGTGGCCTCCATGACCTTCAGGAGCACGGGCAGGAGTCGACCGCAGAAATCCTCAGGGGCGCCTTCGGCAGCGGCCGTCACCAACCGGACGGCGCCGTCATCGCGGCTGAGGAGTGCGGTGGCCTTGCCGTCATCGCCGATCCGGAGCGCGCCCGGCCGGTCCGCCAGCAATACGACGAGCAACTCGACTGCCCAAGCTGGTTGTTCGGCCGCGAGATCCCTCACCGAGAACCAGAGCTCGTGTTCGCGATCGGTGAGGAGTCCGCCCCGTACGCCGTCGATCAGCAGCTCGAAGAGCCGGCGGCACTCCCCGACGGAAGCGAAGCACGTGACCCGGAGCAGCCACGAACCGTACTCGGGCTCCGACGTCCGCGGCTCCAGGAGACCCGCCACCCGGTCGGGCACGGCCGCGACCGCCCCGGTCAGCATCCGCAGCGCCCAGTCGCGTTCCTCGGCCTCGCCGGTCAGCCACTCCTCGACCGCCCCGGCGTCGTCCGCCCGGCCGAACCACGCAGCGTTGCCGACCGCGTGCGCGAGCCGTTCCCGGAACGAGGGCCGGGTTTCCAGCACCCGTGCCACGGCGTCCCACTCCGCCTCGGTGGGGGCATCCAGGCCGCGCAGGAGCGCCAGGGTCACGTCCTTGAGGTGGTAACGGATCCCCGGGCCGGTCAGCAGGCCCTCGACCTCCTCCACGAACCGTTCCGGGTCCAGATCCCTCAGATGGTCCAGGACTTGTCGTACCTGCCCGCGGCGAAAGAGCTCCTGGTTTCCGCCGAGAAGGAAGGACTCCAAGGTCTCGTTCCGCAGGAGCGAACCTCGGGCGAAGGCGTAGTCGAAGAAACTCTCGTGGAAGAACGCCAGTTGTCTACCGTCACGCACGAGGACCTGTTCCGAGACCAACACGTCCGTGCCCGAGGCGAGTTCGTCCGCGTCGAGCAGGTTGTACGGTACGGAGAGGCGCTGCCGCGCACTCATGGCCGCCGCGACCGCTGACACGGCTTCGTGGAACCGCACCGACGGGCGTCGGCGTGCACAAGCCTGCCGCTTGGAGTCCCAGAAGGCGTCGAAGAGCTGCCTGGTGGTCTGGAAGGACAGCGCGCCGCCCTGATCGGCCGTCTGCGCCAGGAGGACCAGGTTCATCGGGGAACGCAACAAGGTCCGCTGTGCCTGCGACAGTTCGGCCGCATCGAGACCCATCGCGGTGACCGCGGTGTCGATCTGTTCATCGGAGAGGGACTCGACGGCGATGTGGGTGCACGGCTCAGCCTCGGTGAGTCGGCGGATGCGTGGGTCCGCCTCGACGTCGAAGGCGCGGCAGACCAGGACGACGCGCATGGCGGGGTGGGCCGCCGCCTCGCCCACGAGATCGGCCACCGCGTCGAAGGTGTCGGGGATCCGTCCCGAGGCGAGGCTGACGGCGTCGAGCTGGTCGATGATGAGGACGCAGGTCCGCCCCTCCGCGGCGACGCCGAGCGCGCTGACCGGGGATACCGTCAGACCGATGCGTCGGCCGAGCTCATGGGTCGAGGAGAACGGTTCCATCCGGTCGAGGCGGAACGCCAGTGTCGGCACGGCTTGCTCCGCAAGGACGGTGTGGACCTGGTGCAGTACCGAACTCTTTCCGCTTCCGGCGGTTCCGGTCAGCAGGGTCAGCCGCTCGCGGCCGACGGTGAGGTGCTCCACCAGCCGGTCCGTCTCCTCCCGCGGCACGGACGGCCGCAGCAGCGCCCTCCCGACGCTCGACGCCCAGGCTGTGGTCGCGCTGCGCACCTGATCCGCCGTTGCCTCACCGTACGGGCGATCGGCCCGCCGGACGCCGTGGGCGGCCAGCCGGGAGGCGATGGTCGGAGCGTCGAGCGTGGTGCCCAGGTTGTCCAGCAGGAGGTCGCCGAGCGCAAGGGAGGAGAGCCGACCCGGTGCTCCGGCGAGGGCCTGCTCGGCCAGGGCCGCATTGAGGTTGGCGAGGTCCCGCTCGTCGGGCCACGCCACCCGGAGTCCCCTCAACATGCGCCAGGCCGTCTCGGGCGACCCGTAGACCTCGCGGGCGGTCAAGGCGTCGAAGGGGCCCCGGAGTCCCTCCGTCAGCCACTCCCCCTCGAACGTGGCGAGGTGGTCCGCACGCCGAGCCCGGTCGGCGAGTTCGTCGATCTCCCGGGCGGGCACCAGGGAGACGAAGTGGAACTCACGGCCCGCTTCGACATGGCCCCGGAGGTGCGTCCAGACCCCCTTGTCGCGGAGCGAGGCCACGTTCCAGCTGTTCGCGTTCCGGTTCTGCCGCTTGACCTGGTGCGCCTCAGTCACACCGTCGTGGCGCCGGTAGACGAACTCGGCGCCCTCACCCAAGGTCCCGCAGGGCTCCACGGTGAGCGAGGCCCCCGTCCCCAGAAGGACGTACAGGGCGTGTCTGATCGTCCAGGCCCCCTCGAAACGGTTCCCGAACTTGTCCGCCTCACCTGCCGGCCGAGGTGCCACCGTGCTCCCTCCTGCTGCCACGACGACCGCGCGTCGTCGCCGATCCGGTCCCGCGTTGCCGGACCGCAGCGTCATGGGAGCACATCGGGCGTGCACCGAACCGCCGATGAAAGGAAATGATCCGAGAGTTCGGCAAATCGATCGGAAGTCCGTCACACCGGCACCACGGTGCCGGTACCCACCGTCAACCGTCAGCTGTTGAAGCCGACGTGGACGTGGTCGTGGTGGGTGTCGTCGGTGAAGAACTGGTTGCCGACGCCCGCGATCGCCACCGGGCCGCCCACGTTGTACGAACCGGCCGCCGCCGCGTCGCGCATGAAGGACTCGATCAGCTGCCGGGGCGTGGCCGGGTCCACCACCGGCCGGCCGTCGATCCGCCAGACGTCGAAGGCCCGGCCCAGCGGATGGTCGCTGGGCCGGGTGGTGCCGAAGACGTCCAGCGGGTGGCCGCTGCGCACCACGCTCACCGACAGCGTGTACGGGCCGGCCAGCCGCAGCATCGCCGCCGTGACGGTGTCGTGGACCAGGCCGCTGCGCAGGTCCGCCAGCGCCTCGGGCGGCAGTTCGATCCGTGGTTCGGCCAGCACCTTCGCCACCGCGGGCGGGGGCGGGGCGGCGGCCGGGCCCGGTTCGCCCGGGTGCAGGGCGGTGACGGTCCAGCGCGGTTCGGCCCGGCTCAGCCGGACGTCCACGGTGGTGCCGCCCGCGGCCACCGAGCCGTCCGGCTGCCTGGTCCACTGGCGGCAGACCACCAGCACGCTCGCCGAGTCGGCGAGGATCCCGCCGTACTGGGCGTCGACCACCTCCAGGGCCGCCTCCGGGGCGGCCGGCGCGAGCGCCCCGGCCTGGTCCGCCAGCCCCGGTGGCAGTCCCAGCGCCGCCACCCGGGCCCGGGCCGCCTCGGCACCCTGCCCGCCGGGCGACCAGGCGCCGAGCGCCGCGACCAGCTCGACGGCGCGGCGCTTCACGTCGGGCTGGATCTCACCGGGGCCGGGCTGCCAGAGCGGCGTGTCGGGCAGCGGGGTCGGGCCGGCCGTCGGGGCGACCGTGGCCGTCGGGGTCCGGGAGCCGGTCGGTGCCCCGGTCGACGCCCCCGCCGCTGCCGTGCCCGGGCCCGACGCCGACGGCCGCGGCCCGGCCCCGCCCGCGCACCCGGCCACCCCCAGCAGCACCGCCGCCGCCCCCGCCCGCAGCACCCCGCGTCGGCCCGTCCCCGGACCACCGTCTCCGCTCGTCATGCGGCCAGTATCCGACCGGCGGCCCCGCCCCGGCGCCCGGCGTCAGCCCAGACGGCGGATCGGCTCACCCTTCAGGAAGGCCGCGATGTCCTCCACCGCCTCGCCGAAGTACCGCCGGTAATTGTCCTGGGAGACGTACCCCAGGTGCGGGGTGGCCAGCAGCCGGGGCGCGCTGCGCAGCGGGTGGTCGACGGGCAGCGGCTCGGTGTCGAAGACGTCCAGGGCGGCCCCCGCGATCCGGCCGTCGGTGAGCGCGGCGAGCAGCGCGTCCTGGTCGACGATGGCCGCCCGGGAGGTGTTCACCAGGTAGGCCCCGGGCTTCATCAGGGCGAGTTCGGCGGCACCGATCAACCCCCGGGTCTCGGCGTTGGAGGCCAGGTGGATCGACACGAAGTCGCTCTCCCGCAGCAGTTCCTCCTTGTCGACGGCCCGCCGCACCCCCGCCTCGGCCGCCCGACCGTCCGTCAGGTTCCGGCTCCAGGCCAGCACGTCCATGCCGAAGGCGAGTCCGACCCGGGCGACCAGGCCGCCGATCCGGCCCAGGCCGAGCAGCCCGAGCGTGCGCCCGTGCAGGTCGGCGCCGACGGTGCTCTGCCAGGGACCGCCCGCGCGCAGCGCGGTGTTCTCCTGGACCAGGCCGCGGGCCAGGCCGAGCAGCAGCGCCCAGGTCAGCTCGACCGGCGGGGTGCCGGAGCTGGCGGTGCCGCAGACGGTGACGCCGTGCGCCGCGGCCGCCGCGTGGTCGATCACCGAGTTGCGCATGCCGGAGGCGACCAGCAGCTTGAGCCTCGGCAGCCGGGCGAACAGCGGGGCGGGGAACGGCACCCGCTCGCGCAGGGTGACCACGATGTCGAACTCGGCCAGTGCGGCGGCAAGTTCGTCCTCCGAGGTGTGGTGCTCACGGAAGCAGGTGAGCTCGACCCGGTCGGCCACCGGGGACCAGTCGGCGTAGCGGGTGGCGACACCCTGGAAGTCGTCCAGGACGGCGCAGCGAAGGATCGGATGCGTCATGACGGCAGCTAACCAGACAGCTCGGGGCCGGTGGCCGGTACCCCCGGGTACCCCCGGTGGTGATCGGGCCCGCCCCACGACGATCATGGCAGGCATGACTTCCGACACCGCTCCCCACGACTCCCCGACCGCCGCCGCCTCCGGCAGCTGGCAGCTCGGCGACATCGCCGTCCACCGGATCGGCTTCGGCACGATGCGCCTGCCGCAGACCGGCCCGGCGCTGGTGCCGGACGCCGTGCCGCGCGACCGCGAGCAAGCCCTGCGGGTGCTGCGCCGGGCGGTCGAACTCGGCGTCAACCACATCGACACCGCCGCCTTCTACTTCTCCCCGCTGCGCTCCGCCAACGAGCTGGTCAACCGCGCGCTGGCCCCGTACGCCGACGACCTGGTGATCGCCACCAAGGTCGGCCCGGCCCGCGGCCCCGACGGCGAGTGGACCGAGCACGCCCGCACCCCCGCGGCGCTGCGCGCCCAGGTCGAGGAGAACCTCCGCCAACTCGGCCGCGACCACCTCGACCTGGTCAACCTGCGCGTCCTCGGCACCGACCCGATCGCCGAACGCTTCGGCGCGCTGGCCGAGTTGCGCGAGGCCGGCCTGATCCGCAACCTCGGCCTGTCCAACATCCACCCGCACCAGCTCGCCGAGGCCCGGACCATCGCCCCCGTCGTCTGCGTGCAGAACCCGTACGGCATCGGCGCCTCGCCCGCGCAGGACGAACTGCTGCGGCTCTGCGGCGAGCAGGGCATCGCCTTCGTCCCGTTCTACGCGATCGCGGGCGCCGGGCGGCAGGACGGTGCCGGGGAGCCGGAGCCCGCCGAGGTCCTGGAGGTGGCGCGGGGCCGCGGGATCAGCACCGCCCGGGTCCGGCTCGCCTGGACGCTGCACCGGGGGCCGCACGTGCTCGCCATCCCGGGCACCGGTGACGTGGCGCACCTGGAGGACAACCTCGCGGCGGGCGCCCTGCGGCTGACGGCGGAGGAGCTGGCCCTGCTGGACCGGGCCCACACCGGCTGACCCCACCCGGAACCGCGGGCGGCCCCGCGGGCGTCGCTCGGGACACCCTGTTCCCGGCGACACCCCGGAGTCCGCCCGTGCCCGACCGCACCGCCGCCACGACCACCGCCGCTGCCACCACCACCGCCACCGCCGCCCGCTACCTCTACCTCGCCCGCCACGCCGAGGCGGCCGCCCCGCCCGGGACGGGCGGTCCGGGCGGGACGGGCGCGCTCACCGCCGCCGGACAGCGCCAGGCCGTCCTGCTCGGCCGCCGCCTGGCCGGCCGCCCCCTCACCGCGCTCCACCACGGCCCGCTCCCCCGGGCCGCGCAGACCGCGCGGCTGGTCCGGGAGCAGCTCGGCGACGGGGTGGCGGTGTCGGTCCGCGAGGAGACCGGCGACTACGTCCCGTACGTCCCCTCCGCCGCCGAACTTCCGGAGGACAGCGCGGAGTTCCTGCTGCGGTTCCTCGCGGGCGCCTCGGCCGAGGAGCGCTCCCGGGGGCCGGAGCTGGCCCGGCGGGCGGTGGAACGGTTCACCGGGCCGGTCGCGGGCGGCGCGGAGCGGCACGAACTGGTCATCACCCACGCCTTCCTGATCGGCTGGCTGGTCCGCCACGCCCTGGGCGCCCCCGCCTGGCGCTGGCTCGGCCTCAACGCCGCCAACGCCGCCCTCACGGTGCTGCGTTTCGCCCCCGGCCGCCCCCCGGCCGTCCTGCTGCTGAACGACCAGGCCCACCTGCCCGAGGAGCTGCGGTGGACGGGCTTCCCGCCCGAGCTGCGCCTCGACGGCGTTCCCGACGCCCCCGGCACCGGAGGCCCCGACACCGGAGGCCCCGCGCGGGAGGTCGGCCCGCCCGACGTCCCGCGCACCTCGCCCGACGTCCCGTGCACCCCGCCCGCCGCCGTCCGCCCCGGCGGTCGGACCGCCGCTACCCCCGCGCCCCCGGCGGGCGCAGATGGCGGCTGACGTCGCCGACCAGGGTGATCCGGACCCGGCGTTCCGCGAAGCGCCAGCGCCCGTCCACCCGCGCGAAGCGGTCGTGGTAACGCCCGGCGGCGATGACCTGCAACGGCAGCTCCGGCAGAGCCTGGAGGACCGTGACGTACGACCGCGCGACGGCCGTGCCCGCGGGCTCGTCGACCTCGACGGCGAGGTTGGTGGTGACGTGCTGGGTACGCGGCGTGCCGTCCTCGTAGCGGATCACGGTGTCGCGGAACATCCGCTCGATCGCCTCGCGCCCGCGCAGCGGCTCGCCGCTGCCGACGAAGACGGCGTCGGCGAGCAGCTCGCCCAGCCCGGCGAAGTCGCCGTCGTCGACCAGCTCGGCGTAGCGCGCGATCAGGTTCTCGACGGCCCGGTGGTTCGGTGCGGCGTTGTCGTCCATCACGCGTCAGACTACCGCCGGACGGCCCCCGGCCGCCGCGACCGGCCCCCGGCGACCGCAGCCGAAGGCGCTACCGCCCGCGTTCCAGCACGAGTTCCGTCCAGCTCACGTCCGCGCGCCCGTGCAGGTCCGCGCGTTCGCCGCGGTGCAGCAGCCGCAGGCCGTGGTCCTGCGCCAGGGTGACGGTGCGCTCGGGCGGGAGGTCGAACATCCGGCGCCCGGGCGGGACGGGGCCGTGCCGCAGGGTGAGGGCGAGGCGGGCGCCGGGCGCGAGCAGGCGGGCCACGGCGGCCATCGCGGGCGGGCCCTCGGCGGGGGTGAGGTGCATCCACACCGCCGTGATCAGGACGAGGTCGAAGCGCCCGCCCTCGGCGCTCAGCCGGGGCAGCCCGGGCAGCGCGTCCGCGAGCCACCGGATGTCGGCGTCCGGGTGCAGGCGCCGCCCCGCGGCCCGCAGTTCGGGTGTCGGTTCGACGGCGACCACCCGGTGGCCGAGCGCGGCCAGCGCGGCCGCGTCGCGTCCGGTGCCCGCGCCGATGTCCAACACCCGTGCGGGCGGGGCCGGGTAGAGGTGCAGCAGGGTGCGGTGGACCGCCGTGAAGTCCACGCTCTCGTACTGGACGGCGAGTTGCTCCGCCGCCTCGCCGTACCCGGCCGTGCCCGCGGGACCGGCGCTCACGCCGACTCCCGGACGACCACCGCGTCGCCGGCCGCGGCCGCGCCCGCGAAGAAGTCCCGCAGCTCGCGCAGGTCGTTGACCACCCGGGCGGCCCAGGACTCGGACCAGGGCGGCGCGGAGTCGAGTTGGGCGACGGTGCGGGCGAGCACCGTGTCCTGCTGGCGGACGAGTTCGCCGAGCGCGGAGTCGCGCAGGAACATGAAGGCGGCGGCGACCTGTTCGGGGCGCAGCACCAGCATGTCCGCCCCGGTGTCCCGGTGCGGGCCGCCGTAGACGGGCAGCCGGGCGGCGGGGTCGGGGTGCAGGCCGTTCTCGGTGAGCGCGAGTTCCATCAGGACGGCGGTCTGCCGCACCCCGAGGGCGAGTCCGTCGGCGGCCAGCCGGTCGTAGCGGACGTCGCGGCTCCGGGGCACCAGTTCGCCGAGTTCCTCCGGCGAACAGGCGTCCACGGCCCGACCTGGCAGGCGGCGCCAGAAGTGATCCACGGTCACCCGGAAAGCGTAGCGGTCGGCGGGCCCGGCGATCGTCCTCCCGGGCCGCCCCTGACGCGTTCTATGCCTCGCCGGGGTGCCAGCTCGGCCACTCCCAGGGGCGGTCGGCCCAGTGCACCTTGCCGGCATCGCGCGGGTCGAGCTCGGGAAAGAGCTGGTGGACCCGGGGTTCGAACTCCTCGGGGCCGAGGGGTTCCCAGCCGTGGCCGTCGAAGTGGACGAGGCGGTAGCGGCTGTCGGTGCGGAACTCGGCCACCTCGACCAGGTGTGCGGACGTGCTGTTGGTCTCCATGACCCCCAGCATGTGGCGCGGCGGCAATGCGCGCCCGTCCAGACCCCTCTTCCGGGTCATGTCCCCGCGTCGGCGCGCTCGTTGAGCACGGAAAGGTACGGCGGGGGGCGGCGCTGGAAGGACGAGCAGATGACTGGGCAGCCCACCGGAGGACCGTGGCAGTGGCCGTCGAACGCCTGGCAGCCACCGCCGGTCCCGATCCCGGCGCAGGCCGGTCCGCCCCCGGCGGGTCCGCCCCCGGGCCCGCCGGAGGCCCCCGTGCCGGGGCCGCCGCCGCGCTCGTGCAAGGCCTGGGCGGTCGCGGCGGGCGGCACGCTCGCCGTGCTGGCGGCGGTGCTGGTGATGTGCGGGCCCGGCTCGGGTGACGACGTCCGGGTGGTGGCCGTGCCGGGGGCCACGCCCTCCGCCACCCCTACCGAACCGACGGACGCCACCCGCACGGACCGCCTGTCGGACCTCCCGCCGGACTTCCCGCCGGGCGACACCCCGGCCCCCTCCCCGGGGCCGTCCCCCGCTCCGGGCAGCGGCCCGGGGGGCGGCTCGGGGGGCGCCGTGCCGGGCAGCGGCGCCCCGGCCACCGCGGCGGCCGCCCCGGAGCAGGCCGACGGCCGACACGCGACGGCCGGGGCCCGCCCCAGGCCCGGCCGCAGCCCGCACCCGGGGCCCGGCGGCCACCCGGCCGCGAGCACCGCCCCGGGCGGGCCCGGCTTCCCCACGCTCGGCCCGGGCACCATCTGTGACCAGGCCGAACGGATCGGCCGCTGGCCGGCCGGCTCGGAGCAGGCCCGGATCTGCCGCGGCGTCTACGGCTGAGACCGCCACGGCCGCGGGCGTCCACCGCCGGGCCGCCCACGGCCGAGGCTTCCCCACCGAGGCGCCCACGGCCGGTCGGCCCGGCCGTGGGCACGGTAGCGGCGGCACCTCAGCGGCGGCACCGGGCGCCGACGCCTCAGGGCGCCCCCAGCAGCCCCTTGTCCAGCCGGGGCGCCAGCACCCGGGCCAGGGTGTCCGTGATGTGCCCGGTGTCCCGGTAGAGCACCACGCCCTCCAGGACCGCCGGGCAGCTGGGCCCGCTGCCCGGGCAGAGCAGCGGCCCGAGGTCCAGGGTGTGGACCCCGTAGCGGGCCGCGAGGCCGCCGTCGAGCATCGGGTCGCGCTCGAAGGCGGTGTCGCGCGGGAAGAAGCAGGCGTCGGAGCGGCCGTCGGAGGCGGCCAGGCAGGTGGGGATGTCCTTGCCCGGCATCGGGGTGTCGCCGAGGTAGGCGAGCGGGGCTCCGAGCGCGGCCAGCCGGTCCAGGGTGCGGGTCCAGCCGGTGGTGCGCTCCTCCTGGCTGCCGTAGCGGTTGAGCCCGGCCATCAGCACCAGTCGGGGCTTGGGGCCGGAGGTGAGCCGGGTGAGGGTGTTCTCGCGCCAGCGGTCGCATTCGTCGAAGGTGCGGCCGAGGACGTCGTTGCGCACGGTGAGGGTGGCCAGCGGGCAGCCGGGCTTGACCAGCACCTCCAGGGCCCAGTGTCGCTGTTCGGCGAGCTTCAGCCCGGCGGAGATCCACTGTCCGGCGTGCGAGTCGCCGAGCAGCACGATCCGGTCGGGGCTGTCCTCGTCGCCGAACAGGCAGCGCGGGCTGCTGTCGGCGTTGAGCGGGATCTCGCAGCCCTTGCCGGGCGGGAAGTCCTGCCGGGCGCGGGCGAGCGAGGGGGTGAGGCCGAGCACCCGGGCGCCGGGGGCGAGCAGGGCGGGCCCGGCGACGGCGCCGGCGGGGGCGACGGCCGGGGTGTCCGCGGTGCCGCCGAGGGCCCGGACGGCACCGCCGCCGAGGGTGAGGGCGGCGATCAGCGGGATGACCAGGGCGCTGGCGCCGACGGCGAGGCCGCGCCGGGGTGCCGGGCTGCTGCCGTACCGCAGCGGCTGCTCGACCAGGCGCATGGTGAGCCAGGCGGGCAGGGCGCTGGCGGCGGTGAGGGCGAGCAGCACCGTCCAGGGCAGTTGGCCGTAGCGGGCCTGGGCGATGGTGAGCACCGGCCAGTGCCACAGGTACCAGGCGTACGAGAGGCGTCCGGCGGCGCGCAGCGGGCGGGTGGCGAGCAGTCCGCCGACGACCCGGTCGGACGGGGCGGCGAGCAGCAGGGCGGCGGTGCCCAGGACGGGCAGCAGGGCGGCCGCGCCCGGGAAGGGGGTGGTGCGGTCGTACAGGAGGATCGACGCCGCCACGGCCGCCAGGCCCGCCCAGCCGAGCACCCGCAGCGCCCCGGTCGCGGCGCGCCCGGGGGTGCGGGCGGCGAGGGCACTGCCCGCCAGGGCGGCGCAGGCCCCGGCGGCGAACTCCCAGAGCCGGCTGCCGGTGGAGAAGTAGGCGAGCGGGGCGGAGGTGGCGGTCCAGCGCAGGCAGAGGGCCAGCGAGATCCCGCCGACGGCCAGGGTGGCGAGGGTGATCGCCAGGGTCCGGCGGCGCCCGTGCAGGTAGCGGGCGAGGCCGAGCAGCAGGACGCCCCAGAGCAGGTAGAACTGGTTCTCCACGCCGAGGGACCAGAAGTGCTGGAGCGGGCTGGGGTCGTGTTCGGCGGCCAGGTAGTCGGTCTGCTGGCCGACGAAGCGCCAGTTGGCGAACTGGCCGGCGGCGGCGATCAGGTCGTGGGCGAGGTCGGTGCCGCGCAGCGGGTCGAGCAGGGCGCCGCCGGCCGCGGCGGTGGCGACCAACACGGTGGCGGCGGCGGGCAGGATGCGCCGGGCCCGGCGGGCAGCGAAGTCCCACAGGCCGAGCGGGCGGCCGGTGAGCAGGCCGGTGATCAGGAAGCCGGAGATGACGAAGAAGATGTCGACGCCGACGTAGCCCCCGGTCGGTCCGGGGACGGCGGCGTGGAAGGCGAGGACGGAGAGCACGGCGATGCCGCGCAGTCCCTCGATGTCGGGGCGGAAGGCGGCGCGCCGACGGGGCTCGCCCGGCGGCACCACCTCGGCGGAGGTCGGGGCGGTTCCGGCGGCGACGGCCTGCCGGTCCAACCGGACGACTCCGGGCAACAGTTCAGCGGAAGCGGACGTGGACGTGGATGTGGTCGTCTGCACGGACGACGTCGGTGACGCGGGCGGCGTCGAGGACGTGGGCGACGACGGTGGTACGGCCGTTGACACGGCGGTGCTCCTTGCTGGGCAGGCAGCGGTGGTCGGGCCCGCCGGGCCGATGGGGCGGCCGGCGGCGGGTTCCGCGCCGGTGGGGCGACGCGCAAGGAAACGCAGCGGTAGGACGGGGAAAGCGGTCGGGCGCTCGATCAGGCAGGCAGCCAGGCAAGCCGGATCAGAAGATCAGCGGATCGGCCCAGCCGGAGGCGAGCACCCCGCACAGCAGCAGCACGGCGGTGACGGCGACGGCCTCCGCCTGCCCGAAGCCGAGTTCGGAGCGGCGCCGCACCGGCGCGGCGACCTCGCCGCCGGCCTTGTCGGCCCCGCCGAGCAGCGGCCACAGGGCCCGGACCAGCGGGATCATGGTGTAGGCGGTGAGGCCGAGCAGCGCGGTGAGCGCCCAGAACGGCCGCCAGCCGTACTCCAGCGCGGCGCGCACCAGGCCCGCCGCACCCGCGAGGACGACGAACCCGAGCCAGCCGACCCCGAGTCGGGCGACGGTACGGGCCAGTGCGGTTCCGCCGGACACGGCGCCGGTGGGCACCCAGTCGGCGGAGCGGCGGCGCAGCGCGTGGGCGATGGCGACCACGTGGCAGAGCCCGCCCAGGAGTTGGACCCGGGTGACCTCGAAGCGCCAGCGGGTGCGGGACATCGCCGGCAGCAGGACGAGCGCGACCCAGATCGGCGGCAGGAAGGGCAGGACCTGCCAGGGCTGGATCTGCTCGGGCGCGAAGAACAGCATGATCAGCGCGGGCAGCGGCACGGCGAACACGTTCACCGCGCTGGTGACGTAGCCGAGGATGCCGTTCCAGAAGCAGAGCCGGGCGGAGCGCGACAGCGGCCCACGGCGGAAGTCCGGGTCGCGGACGAGGGCCAGGGAGCCGAGGCACCAGCGGTACTGCTGGCTGATGAAGGCGGGCAGGCCGGTGGGCGACATGCCCTTGGCGACCAGCGCGGGCACGTACCGGGTGCTCCAGCCGGCCCGGGCGAGGGCGAGGCCGGTGTAGAGGTCCTCGCTGTGGTCGATCTCGGCGAAGCCGCCGATCCGCTGCAGGGCGGCGCGGCGGTAGAGCGCGTTGGTGCCGCAGCAGACGGTGCCGTCCTGGGCGTCCCGGGAGGGCTGGATCCAGCGGTAGAAGATCTCCTGGGTCGCTCCCGCGGCGCGTTCGAGCCAGGACATGTCGGCGTCCGTGTCGAAGCACTGCGGGCTCTGCACGATGCCGACCCCGGGGTTGTCGAGGTAGGGCACCAGGTGGTGCAGGAAGTCGGGGCGCGGGCAGAAGTCGGCGTCGAGCACGGCGACGATCTCGCCGTCGCCCTCGGCCAGGCCGTGGTTGAGGTTGCCGGCCTTCTTGAAGCGGCCGCGGTCGGGGCGGGCGCGGTACTGGAAGCCGTAGGACTCGGCGAGTTCCCGCACCTCGGGGCGGTCGGCGTCGTCGAGCACCAGGACGGTGAGCTCGCCGGGCCAGCGCACCGCCGCCGTGTGCCGGTAGGCGTTGTCGAGGACGGCCAGCGGTTCGCCGGCGGTGGGCAGCAGGAGGTCCACGCTCGGGTGGCGGGCGGGGCTCCAGGCGCGCAGCAGCAGGTCGTGCGAGTCGCGGGTGAACCGGCGGGCGCGCTGGCCGTCGGTGAGCGAGAGCAGCCAGGTGGCGGCGTTGAGCACGGTGAGCAGCAGGAACGGCCAGAGTAGCGGCTTGCTCAGCGCGAACAGGCCGAGGGTGGCGGTGGCTCCCGCGTAGGAGAGGGTGGCGCACAGCAGCACCCAGCGGCGCTGCGGGCCGAAGTACCAGTAGAGCTCCTCGTCGTCGGGCGGACCGGGGAGTCGGAGGTCGGGGTCCGCGGGTGTCCAGCGCGGACCGGTGTCGGGTGCGGGCATGGCGGTGCCATGGAGTACGGGCATGCGGAAATGGCCCCCCTGGGCATCGGACGGACTCTTGCCGTTCGACCACAGCCTCTCACATTGGTCTGGACCAATCGTGAACGAGGTATGACATCTCCGCATCGCCGCAGCTCAGTGACCTGACGTGACATCAGCAGGACGACAGACCGTCAAACGATCAACGAACAGCCCCTGTTCGAACCCTGCCTCCGAGGCACAACGGATCGCGCTCAGGCCGGGTTCAGCTCCTTGACCAACCGCTCGAACCGGAGGTCCGGCCGGCGCGGGATGCCGAACCGCTCGTCCCCGTACGGGAAGGGGCTGAACTCGCCGGTCCGGTGGAACCCGCGCCGCTCGTACCAGGCGATCAGCTCCGGACGCTGCTCGATCACCGACATCTCCATCGCACCGACGCCCCACTCCTCCCCCGCCAGCCGCTCCGCCCGGGCCAGGACCGCCCGGCCGAGCCCGCCGCCCTGGAGGCCGGGACGCACCGAGAACATGCCGAAGTAGGCGCGGTCACCGCGCCGCTCCAACTGGCAGCAGGCGAGCAGCTCGCCCTTCCGCTCGGCCAGCAGCACCAGTCCGTCGGCGTGGCCGACGGCCTCCGCCACCGCCTCCGCGTCGGTGCGCCGCCCGCTCAGCAGGTCGGCCTCCGTGGTCCAGCCGGCCCGGCTGTCCTCACCCCGGTAGGCGGACTCGACCAGTTCGACCAGGGCCGGTACGTCGGCAGCCGTCGCGATCCGGAAGTCGGGCCCGGCGGCCTCGGCGGCGGGCCCGGTGACGGTCTCGGACATGGGGGTTTCCTCTTCTCGCGCAGGTGGGCGTGGTCCGGGCATCGTGCCACAGCGGCCGGGGCCCGCCCCGGGGACCGTGGCGGCCGCCGTCACCCCGAACGTTCCGAACGGCGTAACCCGGGACGCCTGGCAGAGCTGGCGGGTACATGGCTAATCTGCTCCCGGCCGTACCAACGACCAGCCGTACTGGGCTCATTGGGCCCACTCGTACCGGCCCCGCACGCCCCTGTCCCGGCCCGCACTGCCGGAACGGGGACGTGCACGAGCGGGCACGCACCCCGCACGGAGCAGCCCGCACCGGCCCGCACGGGAACACCCCGCACCCCACCGGAACGCCCGGCACCAACCACACCTACGACACACACCGGACCACACCGGACCACACCGGACCACACGGCACGCACGGAACGCACCGGACCGCATCGGAACCAGAGGAGTCTCCATGCCCCGCTCGTCCCGCTCCGCCCGCCCCACCGGTACCACCAGACCCGGCCCCCGCCGCCGGCTCCCCGTCCTGGCCGCACTCGCCGCCGCGGCCGCCCTGGTCGCCGGCGTCGGCGCGCCCGCGTACGCGGCCGACCCCGCCCCTGTCGCCCCCGCCCCCACCGCCGTCCCCGGCACCGAGGACCGCCCGGACTTCCACCCGGACCAGGACTTCGCCGGCTCCACCGTCGCCGCCCACGAGGGCGTCGAGGGCGGAACGCCGTTCGCCGCCCTCGACGCCACCCGGGTCGCGGGGCTGGACGTCGCCAGCTACCAGCACAACGTCGACTGGTCAGCGGTGTCCGCCAACGGCGCCCAGTTCGCCTACGTCAAGGCCACCGAGGGCACCAGCTACACCAACCCGTACTTCGGCCAGCAGTACAACGGTTCCTACGACGCCGGACTGATCCGCGGCGCCTACCACTTCGCGCTGCCGGGGGACTCCTCCGGCTCCGCCCAGGCCAACTGGTTCGTCGACCACGGCGGCGGCTGGTCCGCCGACGGCGCGACCCTGCCGCCCGCCCTGGACATCGAGTACAACCCGTACGGCGCCAGCTGCTACGGCCTCAGCCGGAGCGCCCTGGTCGGCTGGATCCGCGACTTCAGCAGCACCGTCCACCACCGCACCGGCCGCTACCCGACCATCTACACCACCACCAGCTGGTGGTCGAGCTGCACCGGCAACTACGGCGGCTTCGGCGCCACCAACCCGCTGTGGATCGCCCGTTACTCCTCCAGCGTCGGCACCCTGCCGAACGGCTGGGAGTACCAGACGTTCTGGCAGTACGCCAACTCCGGCACCTTCCCGGGTGACCAGGACCTCTTCAACGGCTCCGCCGACCGGCTGAGCGCGCTCGCGCTGGGCTGACGGCCCGGGCCCGGGGAGCCGCACCGGCCCCCGGCCCGACGCCCCGGGCCCACGGCCCGCGGTGGGCCCCCGGGTTCACCGCGGGTCGATCAGCTCCGGCGCGAACACCGTGCCGAGCGGCTCCGGCCCCACGTACTGCTGGCAGTTGCACTGCTTCGGCTCGTACCGCACCGGGCGCCGGTCGGCGTCCCAGGCGGTCGGCGCCTCGACCACCTCGTGGCAGCGGCCCTGCCGGTCGTGCTTGGCCAGGTGATGGGTACAGCCGCAGACCGGGTCGGGCGGCCGGTGGGCCTCCTCCAGGGCCAGGCGCTGCTGATTCCGGGCGTCGAGCAGTTCGAGCTTGCGCTCGTGCCGCTCCTTGACGTCCCGGCGGACCCGGTTGGCGATGTTCCCACCTCCGTAGAGGACGGCGGGCACCAACCACCACAGATTCCACAACGAGTCCATCGACGTCCCCCCAGCCCTGCCGTTCTGCCGACCGGCATCATACGACTGACCAGCGCGAACGGCCCCGCCCAGGTCGGCGGACGAACAGGTCGGCGGACGAACGGACCGCCCGCCGAACCGTCCGCCCGACAACCGTCGGCCCGCCGAACCCGTCCGCCCGTCCGACCGCCGGACCGGCCGCCCGACGAGCAGGTCAGCGGATGATCGGCAGCACCGGCTCCGAACTGCGGCCCGCCGCCGCCTCGATGAAGGCGACCGGGTCGGTGGCCTCGGCCAGCAGCGCCCGGGTGAAGTGCAACGCCCCCTCGGCCGGGGCCGGCCCGCCGACCGCCGCGATCAGGTCGAGCAGGTGGACGGTCGCCTCCATCAGCGCCACCTCGCCGAGCGCCCCCAGCGTCACGGGGCCGAGCAGCTGGTGCGCCACCACCGTCCCGGGCGGCAGGTCCGCGATCCCGGCCAGGGCCTCGGGCCCCGCCACGCCGAACCGGGCGATCAGCGCGGCCGGTTCGGTCGCCCTGGCGGTCTCCTTCGCCAGCTCGGCGATCTGCCCGGCGGCGGTGTGCGCGAGCCCGCCCGGCCGGTTGAACGCCCGCAGGATGTCCGCCCCGCGGGTCAGCCCGGCCGGACCGCCGACCGTCATCGCCCGGAGGCCCGCGAACTGCTCGGGCACCGGCGCCACGTGCGCGTACAGGTCGCGGACCGTCCACTCGGACAGCCGGGTGGGCCGGTCCCAGTCCTCCTCGCCCAGCGCCGCACCGCGTTCCGCCCAGGACCGCCACACCTCGGCCAACAGCCCTGGGACGTCCTCGTTCTGACCGCTCATCGATACCTCCTGGCAACGGTGCCCACCGGAGCCCCACGCTACCGGCCGCCGCCGACAAACCGCTTGTGCCCCCGCCGTCCCGGCCGCCACCATCGGGCCATGACCGAGACACCCGCCCGCCCGCTGCCCCGGACCGCCACCGCCCGCCCGGCCGTGGTCCAGCAGCAGCCCGGCCGACCCCGGAGGCCCGACCGCGCGCTCGGATGAGGGCCGCGCTGCTCGCCGGCCTGCTCGCCGGGTTCGGCGTCGCCGTGCCGGTGGGGGCCGTCGGGGCCTACCTGGTGGCGCTCAGCGCCCGCGCCCCGCTGCGCACCGGGGCCTGCGCCGCGCTCGGCGTGGCCACCGCGGACGGGCTCTACGCACTGCTCGCCGTCCTCGGCGGCAGCGGCCTCGCACCGCTGCTGGCACCGCTCGCCGGGCCGCTGCGGACCGGCTCGGCCCTGGTGCTGCTCGTCCTGGCCGCCCGGACGGGCATCACCGCCGTCACCGCCTTTCGCGACCGCCGCGCCACCACCGCGCTCGCCGCGCCGACCCCGCCCGGGCCCGCCCGGGCCTTCCTCACCCTGCTCGGGATCACCCTGCTCAACCCGCTGACCGTGCTCTACTTCGCCGCCCTGGTCCTGGGCGGCACCGACCGGGCCGGCGGCGGCTCGGGTCCGCTCGCCCGGGCGGCCTTCACCCTCGCCGTGTTCGCCGCCTCCGCGGGCTGGCAACTGCTGCTCGCCGCCGGCGGCGCCCTGCTCGGTCGGGCCCTGACCGGCCCGCGCGGCCGGTTGCTGACCGCGCTCGGCTCCGCCACCCTGGTCGGCGCGCTCGCCCTCCGGCTGCTGCTCGACTGACCCGGGCCCCCTCGCCGCCCGCGCCTCCGGAACCCCCGGGCGCGCGGGCGGCGAGGGGGCCTCCGCTCAGCAGCGGGCGCCGAGCATCCGCAGCACCAACTCGCCGTAGCGGCGGCCGAGTTCCTCGGGCGTCTCGGAGGAGCGCTCGGTGTACCAGCGGGAGACGTCGATGCCGAGCGAGGTGACCGCGCGGGCCGCCGTGCGCACCTCGGAGACCTCGAACTCCCCGGCCGCCACGCCCGCCTCGATCAGGGCGCTGACCTCGCGCTCGATGTCCAGGCGGAGCGCGGCGACCTGGGCGTAGGCGTCCTCGGGCAGCGCGTGCAGCTCGTAGTTGACCACCCGGCCGACCGTCCGGGCCCGGGCGTGCCAGGCGGTGAACTGCTCGACCAGCCGCCGCATCCGCTCCGCCGGACCGCCCTCCCCGGCGGTCGCCTGCCGCACCAGGGCCAGGGTGGCGGCGTGTCCGGCGCGGCTGATCTCGGCGAGCAGGGCGGCCTTGGACTGGTAGTGGATGTACAGCGCGGCGGGGCTCATCCCGGCCGCGGTGGCGATGTCCCTGGTGGTGGTGGCGTGGAAGCCGCGCTCCGCGAACGACTCGACGGCCGCCTGGAGCAGCCGGTACGCCGCCTCGGGGCGGGTGTCGGCGCCGGGCAGGGTGGGCCAGAGGTCGGCGATGGGCGTGCTGGTCATGGCGCCATCCTCCCAGAGAGGTCGTACAGGCTTTCGCATCGGCCGCCGGGTGCGGCCCGGTGGACTGTTGACAGGCTCCCGCACCGACACCATGCTGAGCAAGCGCTTAGTCAGCGTGCCCGGACACGTGCGGCGCAGAAGGACACGTGCGGCGCAGTAAGGACATGTGCGGCGCAGAACTCGAGATCCTCGCGGGAAAGGCAGGACCCTCCGTGGTGCACTCCTTCAAGGGCCGGGTGGCCGTCGTCACCGGATCGAGCCGCGGCATCGGCCTCGGCATCGCCCACGAACTGGTCGAACGCGGGGCCAAGGTCTGCCTCACCGCCCGCAACGCCGAGCCGCTCGCCGAGGCCGTCCGCGACCTCGGCGGCCCGGAGAACGCGATCGCCGTCGCGGGCAAGGCCGACGACCCGGCCCACCAGGAGGAGGCGGTCGCCCGCACCCTGGAGGCCTTCGGGCGCTTGGACCACCTGGTCAACAACACCGGCATCAACCCGGTCTACGGGCCGGTGCTGGAGACCGACGAGGCCGCCGCCGCCAAGATCCTCGCCGTCAACGTGCTCGGCCCGCTGGCCTGGACCCGCCGGGCGCACGCCGCCTGGATGGGCGAGCACGGCGGCTCGGTCGTCAACGTCGCCTCGATCGCCGGCATCCGGGCCTCGCTCGGGATCGGCATGTACGGCATCAGCAAGGCCGCGCTGATCCGGCTCACCACCGAGCTCGGCGCCGAGCTGGGCCCGCAGGGCATCCGGGTCAACGCCGTCGCCCCCGCCGTGGTGAAGACCAGGTTCGCCGAGGCCCTGTACGAGGGCCGGGAGGAGAAGGTCGCCAAGGCCTACCCGCTGGGCCGGCTCGGCGTCCCCGAGGACATCGCCGGCGCGGTCGCCTTCCTGCTCTCCCCCGAGGCCGGCTGGATCACCGGCCAGACCCTGGTGGTGGACGGCGGGGTCACCCTCGGCGGTGGGCTGTGACGGCCGGCCGGGACAGCCGGGACGGGACGGCCGACCACGACCACCGGGGCACGACGGCCGACCTGGACGGCCAGGGCGTGGTGGTGACCGGCGCCGGCCGCGGCATCGGCGCCGCGCTGGCCCGGGCCTTCGCCGCCGCCGGGGCCCGGGTGGTGGTCAACGACCTGGACGCCGGGGCCGCCCACGCCGTCGCGAAGGCCGTCGGCGGCGCCGCCCTGCCCGGGGACGCCGCCTCCGTCGAGGGCCTGGCCGCCCTGGTCGACGGGGCCCGCGCCGAACTCGGCGAGATCGACGTCTGGTGCGCCAACGCGGGCGTCGCCCCGGTCGGCGGCGCCGACGCACCCGCCGCGGCCTGGGCGAGCGCCTGGGAGGTCAACGTGCTGGCGCACGTCCGCGCGGCCGAACTGCTGCTCCCCCGCTGGCTGGAGCGCGGCGAGGGCCGCTTCCTGGCCACCGTCTCCGCCGCCGGGCTGCTCACCATGCTCGGCTCGGCCCCGTACGCCGTCACCAAGCACGGCGCGCTGGCCTTCGCCGAGTGGCTCTCCTCGACCTACCGCCACCGCGGCGTCCGGGTGCACGCGCTCTGCCCGCAGGGCGTGCGCACCGACATGCTGGCCGGGACCGGCGCCGTCGGCGAGGCGCTGCTCGCGCCGACCGCGCTGGACCCGGCGGAGGTCGCCGAAGCGGCCCTCGCCGGCGTGCGCGAGGAGCGCTTCCTGATCCTGCCGCACCCGGAGGTCGCCGAGTACTACCGGGTCCGGGCGACCGAACCGGACCGCTGGATCGGCGGGATGAACCGGCTCCAACGGGAGCTGGAGCAGGGCGGCGCGCTGTGAGGGCCTGGCAGGTGGGTGAGCTCGGCGAGCCGGACGCGGTGATGCGGCTGGCCGAGGACGTCGCGCGGCCGGTGCCGGGGCCGGGGCAACTGCTGGTCCGGGTCCGGGCGGCGGCGGTGAACTTCCCGGACGCGCTGATGGTGCGCGGGCAGTACCAGGTCCGCCCGCCGCTGCCGTTCACCCCGGGCGTGGAGCTGTGCGGCGAGGTCGCGGACGGCGCCCGGCGCGGCGAGCGGCTGATCGGCAACCCGGTGCTGCCGCACGGCGCCTTCGCCGAGTACGCGCTGCTGGACGCCGCGGCCGCGTTCCCGGCGCCCGGGGCGCTGGACGACGCCGAGGCGGCGGCCCTGCACATCGGCTACCAGACCGCCTGGTTCGCCCTGCACCGCCGGGCCCGGCTGCGCGCCGGGGAGACCCTGCTGGTGCACGCGGCGGCGGGCGGGGTCGGCAGCGCGGCGGTCCAGCTCGGCCGGGCCGCCGGGGCCCGGGTGGTCGCCGTGGTCGGCGGGCCGGCGAAGGCCGCGGCGGCCCGGGCGCTCGGCGCCGACCTGGTGGTGGACCGCACCGCGGCGGACTTCCCGGCGGCCGTCAAGGAGTTCACCGGCGGGCGCGGCGCGGACGTGGTCTTCGACCCGGTCGGCGGCGCGGCCTACACCGGCTCCACCAAGTGCGTGGCCTTCGAGGGCCGGATCGTGGTGGTGGGCTTCGCCGCCGGGCAGATCCCCGCGCCCGCGCTCAACCACGCCCTGGTGAAGAACTACGCGATCCTCGGCCTGCACTGGGGCCTGTACAACACCCGTGACCCGCAGGCCGTGCGCGCCGCCCACGACGAGCTGACCGGGCTCGCCGCGCAGGGCGTGGTCCGGCCGCTGGTCAGCGCCCGGGTGCCGCTGGCCGAGGCCGCGACGGCCGTCCAGTCGGTCGCCGACGGGCGCAGCACCGGGCGGATCGTCGTCCTGGGCGACTGAGCCCGTCCGTCCCCGTCGGGGCGCCGACCCGCCCGCCGGGGTGTCAACCCTCCCGGCGGGCGGACTCGTTCTCCTGGGCGAGCCGGCGCAGCGCGAGCAGCGCCGGCTCCATCAGGACGGTGCGCAGCAGGGCCCGCTCGGCCTGTTCCAGCGGGTCCGCCTGCGGGTCGATCTGGTCGAGGTCGAGGACGGCGGTGCGCTCGGCCAGTTCGGCGTAGCCGCGCAGGGCGGCGCGGTCGAGTCCGGCGCCGAGCGCGCGCAGGGTCTCCAGGGTCTCCCCGAGGACGGCCCGCGCGGGGGCGTACTCGGAGACCTCCCAGCCGAGTTCGCCGATCAGCGCGTCCACCTCCGCCGCCCCCGGCGCGGGGGCCGGCTCCTCGCCCTCGTCGACCGGCCGGGCCCCGAGCACCAGCCCGAGCACCTGGTGCCGCTCCCCCGCGTGCTCCGCGACCGCGCCGAGCACCTCCCGGGTGGCGCTCACGCTCAGCCCCCGGACCCCGATCAGGGCGCGCACCAGGCGCAGCCGGCGCAGGTGGCCCTCGTCGTACTCGGCCTGGGTGGCGGCGGTGGCCCGGCCGGGCGGCAGCAGGCCCTCGCGCAGGTAGTACTTGATGGTCGCGGTCGGCACCGCGCTGCGGCGGCTGAGTTCGGAGATGCGCACTGCTGGACCCGGCTTTCCCCTGGCGTCTGGCGTTTGGATACCAGCACTGTCTAACATAGATAGTGCCACTACCCAATGTGGCCCCCTCCGCCGACGAGGAGAATCAGCCGTGCCCGCACTGCCCTGGATCACCCCGAATCCCCCCACCCCCGGCACCCGGGCGGTCGTCATGGCCTCCCGCTTCGAGGTCCGCTCGCTCGCCGACGTCCCGCGGTTCTTCCTCCGCTCGCTCGCCGTCTGGCGCCAACTGCGCAGCACCCCGGGCGCGTTGGGAGCCTCGCTGATCGCCCGACCGTTCCGCCGCACGTTCTGGACGCTGTCCGCCTGGGAGAGCCGCGAGGCGCTGAACGCCTTCGCCGCCGCCGAACCCCACCGCTCCACCATGACCGGCCTGCGCAGCACCATGCGGGAGTCCACCTTCACCTTCTGGGAGACCCCGGTCGACCAGCTCCCGATCGCCTGGCCGGACGCCCACTCCCGGCTCGACGCCCAGCGCGCCGCCGCCACCGGCCCGCGCTGACCCGGCGGCGGCCGGGCCGGGCCGATCCGGTCGCCGACGCCCCGGAGCCGCACCCCGCGGCCCCGGGCACGCCGCCTCCACCGCCACCCCCGCCCCGGGGCCGGCTCAGGCCGTCCGGCGCACCACGACCACGTTGTCGGTGACGGTCGCCCGCTGCCCCTGGGGGCCGGTGGCCTCGCGCCGGGGCGCGTCGCAGCGCTCGGTGCGCCAGCCCGCGCCCAGCCGCAGCTCGGCCAGGGACTCCTCGGGGGCGGGAAAGCGCACGTCCTGCCCGACCTGCCAGGACCACGGGGCCAGCGAGGCGTGCTCCACCAGGACCAGCAGCCCGCCGGGCGCGACCGCCGCCGCGGCGCGGCGCAGCACGGCGGCCCGGGGCAGTTCCACGGGCGTGTGGAAGTAGCTCGCGCCGACCAGGTCGAAGGCCCCCTCGGGGAAGCTCCGGGCCAGGTCGTGCCGGGCCGGGTGGACCCGGGCCGACACGCCCTCGGCCCGCGCCCGGGCGGCGACCCGGTCCAGCGCGGTGCGGGAGATGTCCACGGCGGTGACGTCCCAGCCGCGCGCGGCGAGCCAGAGCGCGTCCCCGCCGTGCCCGCAGCCCAGGTCCAGCGCCGTGCCGGGCCCGGGCGCGAAGGCGGTGACCAGCTCCGCCAGGACGACGTTGGGCCGGGTGCCCAGGGCGGTGTCCAGGCCGGCGTAGTGGTGCTCCCAGAAGGTCGCGGCGTCGCTCTCGGTGTGCATCGGAGGCCTTTCGTCGGCGGTCGGAACCCGGCCGGCTCCGCTCACCGGCCCGGGCTGCCACCGACAGTGGCCCGCACCCTGCCGGAGTTGCAACGCTCCATGCCGTTTCGGCAACCTGGGCGGCATGGAGCACACCAAGCAGGACGTCCTCGCCGCCGTCGGCCCCCGGCTGCGCGACCTGCGCCGCCGGCGCGGGATGACGCTGGCGGAGCTCGCCGAACGCACCGGGATCAACGAGAGCACCCTCTCCCGACTGGAGGGCGGCACCCGCAAGCCCACCCTGGAACTGCTGCTGCCGCTCGCCGAGGTCCACGCCGTCCCCCTGGACGACCTGGTCGGCGCACCCCGCACCGGGGACCCGCGGATCCACCTGCGCCCGGTGGTCCGGCACGGCATGACGCACGTGCCGCTCAGCCGTCCCGGCGGCATCCAGGCCCACAAGCTGCTGATCCCGCCCCGGCCCGGCACCGCGCCGGACCCGAAGACCCACGAGGGCTTCGAGTGGGTCTACGTGCTCGCCGGGCGGCTGCACCTGCTGCTGGGCGACCAGAGCCTCGTCCTGCGGCCGGGCGAGGCCGCCGAGTTCGACACCCACGTCCCGCACTGGCTCGGAGCGGACGGGGACCGAACCGTCGAACTCCTCATCCTCTTCGGCCACCAGGGCGAACGGGCCCACCTCCGCGCCCGCACCCCCTGAGCCCGCGTCACCCGTTCCCCGGGCTCGGCACCCGGCGGGCCCGGTCCACCGCACGGCGCCCCCGGCCGCCGTCCGGCCCCTCCGCCGCCCTCCGGGGAGCGCCCGGACCGGCCGGACCACCGTGCGTCGGACGGGCCTCAGCCGCCCGTCGGCGCCGTCGCCAGGTCCGTCGGGTCGGTGTTGGCGCCGCAGAGCACCACACAGACCCGCTCGCCGGGCTCGGGCCGGTAGCCGTGGCCCGGGCCGACCCCTGCGTCGAGGGCCGCCAGCGCGGTGGCGGCGGCGTGCTCGACGGCCAGTCGGCGGTCGTCCCAGAGCTCCCGGCGGGCGCGCACGATCGCCGCGTCCGGCACGAGGACGGAGCGGACGTCGCCCTCCCGCGCGGCCGCGAGCGCCAGCGCGGTGGCCCGGCGGGCGCCCAGGGCGTCGGCCGCGACCGAGTCGACCGGCACGTCCACCGGCCGGCCCTCCGCGAGGGCGGCGTGGAACGCCCGGCAGTGCTCGGGCTCGACGGCGACGGTCCGGACGCCGTGCTGCCGGGCCGCGGTGGCGACCCCGGCGAGCAGTCCGCCGCCGCCGACGGCGACCACCACCGTGTCCAGGCCCGGGAGTTGCCGGTGGATCTCCTCCAGCAGGGTGCCCGCCCCGGCCGCGATCAGCGGGTGGTCGTAGGCGTGGGCGGCCAGCGCGCCGCCGGCGGCGGCGAACTCCTGGCAGGCGGCCAGGGCTTCGGCGTACTCCGAGCCGGTCTGCCGCACCTCGGCACCGTAGCCGCGCAGCTTGGCCACCTTGACCGCGGGCGCGGTGGTGGGGACGAACACGGTGGCCCGCACGCCCTGCTGCCGGGCCGCCCAGGCACAGGCCAGGCCGGCGTTGCCGCCGGAGGCGATGGTCACCCCGGTGTCGGGCAGGGTGCCGGCCTCCCGGTGCGCCTGGAGGAAGTTCTGCAGGCCCCGGGCCTTGAAGCTGCCGGTGTGCTGCATCAGTTCCAGGGCCAGCCAGCGCCCGGGGCCGGTCTCGGCCAGGGTCACGGGCCGGACGGTTCCGGCGATCCGGTCGGCGGCGGCTTTGACGTCGCCGTAGGAGAGGTGCGGCACGGGATCACTCCTGGCTCGGGGGCTTCCGGGCCCGCGAGGGCCCTCCGCCCGGGACCCTAACGTTCGTAGGTCATCTCCGGGAAGCGCGCCGAGGGCCCGTCCAGCAGGTGGTCGTCGTGGCCGCGCAGCCAGCGGTCGAAGAAGGAGGCGACGTAGGAGCGGGTGGCGAGTTCGGCGCGGTCGGGGCGGATGTCGCCGATGTCGTCGGTCAGCTCCGCCGGCCCGACCGCGCCCTGGCGGGCGAGCTGCGGGAGCAGCGACGCGGCGTCGGTGTAGGAGCCGTGCCGGGAGCCGTCCAGGGTGAGGTCGGCGTGCCAGCTGCTGCTGTGCTGCCAGAGGGCGTCCCAGCCGGGCTGCCGGCGGTAGCTGCCGGAGTCCGGGCTGCGGGTGCCCATCAGCAGGAAGGGCCGGTCCAGGCCGTCCCGGGCGAGGCTGGGGAGGAGGACACCGGTCCGCCCGTCCGGGCCGGGGAAGTGCAGTTGGCCGTCCAGGTTGATCCCGGCCGCGATCCGCGGGTCGTCGTGCATGGCCTGGAGGGCGGTGAAGCCGCCCGCCGAGTGGCCGACCATGCCGATCCGGTCGAGGTCCAGCGCTCCGCCGAGGCCGGTCGGCAGGCCCTGGCGTCGGCGCAGGCCGGAGAGCTCGTCCAGGACGAAGCGGGTGTCGTCGACCCGGGTGCGCAGGGCCTTGCGCAGGACGGCGCCGATGTCCAGGCCGGGCTGCGCCAGCAGGCCGGGGAACACCGAGGCGGCCAGGCCACCGTCGGGGAAGGCGACTTCGGAGGCCTCGTAGGTGTGGTCGACGGTGACGACCACGTAGCCGCGCGAGGCGAGGTCCTCGACCAGGGCCGTCCCCCAGCTGCGCGGGTCGCCCAGCCCGGGCGAGTACAGCACCACCGGTCGGGGGCCGCCGGGCCGGGCCGGGGCGTCCCGGCGGGCGTGGGTGCGGATCGCCGACCAGTCCGTACTGCCGGGCCGCACACCGTAGTTGATCAGCCCGACGCCGGAGTCGCCGCCGAAGTGCGCACCGGCGGCGGGGGTCATGTAGCGGGCCCGCTCGTCGCCGCCGGCCGGGCGGCCGGTCGGGTACCAGAGGCTGACCATCAACTCGCGCCTGCGCCCGGGCTGCCAGGGGTCCTCCCGCCAGGGGTCGGTCAGGTGCAGCGCGGTGGTCCCGATCGGGTACGGCCCGGTCGGCTGCGGCAGCCGGGCCGTGGCCTGCCCCCGGCCGCCGTCCCCGCCCGGCGCCGCCACCGCCGCCCCGGGCGCACCCACCACCCCGAGCGCCGTCGTCGCCGCCAGCAGTACCGCCGCCACGACCCGTCCCCGCCCGCCCATCGCCGCCTCCTCGTACCGATCGCTCACGGGGCAGACGCTACGGCCGGCACGGCCCCCGGCCGTCATACCGGGGGGCCAACTCCCCCTGACTACCGGGGTATGACACCCCTACGGACCACTCCGCGCGACCGCGCTCAGGCCTGGGCGGTCGGGCGGACGACGATCTCGCTGACGTCGATGCCGTCGGGCTGTTCGACGGCGTAGCCGATGGCGGAGGCGATCGCCGAGGGGGGCATGGCGATCTCGTCCCGCTGCCGGACCATCGCGGCCGCGACCTCGGGGCCGGCTCCCTTGCCGACGCCTTCGGTGTGGGTGAAGCCGGGTGAGACCAGGGTGACCCGCAGGTCCGGTCCCGATTCCTGGCGCAGGCCCTCGGTGAGCACCTTCACCGCCGTCTTGGTGGCCGCGTAGACCCCCTGCGGGGACTTGACGACGTAGGCCGCGGTGGAGGCGACGTTGACGAAGTGTCCGGAGCGCTGCCGCCGGAAGACGGGCAGGGCGGCCCCGATGCCGTTCAGCAGGCCGGTGACGTGGGTGGCGACCATGGCGTCCCAGTCGTCCTGGCGCAGCTCGTCGAACGGCGACACCGCCATGGTGCCCGCGTTGGAGACCAGGACGTCGAGCCGGCCGTAGCGGTCGACGGCCGTGTCGGTGAGGCGCTTCAGGTCCGCGCGGCGCGTGACGTCGACGACGACGCCGACGGCCGAGCCGCCCCGCGCGGTGATCCGGTCCACCACCGCGGCCAGCCGGTCCTCCCGCCGGGCGCCGAGGACGAGCCGGGCGCCGCGCTCGGCGAGGTGGACGGCCGTCGCCTCCCCGATGCCGCTGCTGGCGCCGGTGATCGCGATCACTTTGCCCATGATGCCTGTCATGTTCCGTCCTTGCCGAGCCGAGGGGTGCGGGGGGCCGGGGCGGTCGCCTAGAGTGGAACCGGAGGCGCCCCCACTTCGCTCTCAAGCTAACCGGGGGCGCCCCCGGTCAGCAAGCCCCGGACCCCGGAGAGGAAGGGCGGACCCCGATGCCCGAGGAAACGCAACGGCCGCTGCGGGCCGACGCACGCCGCAACCGCGAGAGGATCCTCACGGTCGCTGCGCGCGTCTTCGCCGCGGAGGGGCTCGACGCCCACCTGGAGCGCATCGCCAAGGAGGCCGGGGTCGGCAGCGCCACGCTGTACCGCAACTTCCCCACCCGGGAGGCCCTGGTCGAGGCCGTCTACCGCCACGAGGTGGTCCAACTGTGCGACGCGGCACCCGAGTTGCTGGCGGCTCAGCCGCCGCTCAACGCCCTGCACGCCTGGTCCCGCCGCTTCCTGGACTACGTGACCACCAAGTACGGCATGATCGACGCCCTGCGCGCCATCGCCACGACGGGGAGCAACCCGTACGGCCACAGCCGGGAGATGATCCGGGCCGCCCTGACCACCCTGATGGACGCCTGCGCGGCCGCCGGCACGATCCGCACCGACATCGGCCCCGCCGACCTCGCCGTCGCCCTGGAGGGCATCGCCCTCACCTCGGCCCGCCCCGACCAGCGCGCCCAGGCGGAACGCCTGCTCACCCTCACCCTCGACGGCCTGACGGCCCGCCCCGAGCTCTAGTGCGGCGAAGGGAACCCCGCGCCGCAGGACGTGGTCCCGGGGTATGACGCCGCGGTACCTCACGGGGGCTACGAACGGCACCGCGGCGTTTGGCTCCGTGGGGTGACTCGGTACGGAGCCGCGGAACCTAGCGTCTCCGCCATGAATCGCAATCGCCGTATCAGCGCTGCCGCGGCGCTGACGCTCGCCGCCCTCGTCTCCGGCACCGGCGCCGGGTCCGCCGCCACGACCGCACCGGCGGCCACGTCGTCGGTCGCGTCATCGGTCGCGTCATCGGCCACGTCGTCGGCCACGCACGCGTTCGACGCCGTACCGGCCGCGGCCACCGCGCCCACCCCGACCTTCCACGGCGCGCTCCCCGCGCCGACCGGCCCCTACGCCGCCGGCGAGTCCGTCCTCCACCTCACCGACGCGGACCGTCCCGACCCGTGGGTGCCGTCCTCCGGTCCCCGCCGACTGACCGTCACCATGCTCTACCCGGCCGCCCCCGGGACCGGGACCCCGGCCCCCTATATGACCCTCGCCGAAGCAGCCGGAGTCCTCGAGCGCCGGAAGCTGCCGGCGAGCGCCGGCGTCACCCCGCAGAACCTCTCCGCCGTCACCACGCACGCCTTCGACGGCGCGCGCCCGAAGGGCGGCAAGCACCCGCTGGTGCTCCTCTCACCCGCCTACGAGGACCCGCGCATGACGCTCACCTCGCTCGCGACCGACCTGGCCAGTCACGGCTACGTCGTCGCGCTCGTCGGCCACACCTACGAGGACAACGGCGAGACGCTGGCGGACGGCCGGACACCGTCGTGCGTGATCTGCGACGACCCGACGCTCAGCATGGACACGGTCACCGCCAGCCGCGCGCTCGACGTGTCCTTCGTGATCGACCGGTTGACGCACGGCGACACCGCGTGGCGCCTGGCCCACCTCATCGACAGGCACGCGATCGGCATGGCCGGACATTCCCTCGGCGGAGCGGCGGCCGCCACCACGATGACCGCCGACCCGCGGATACGGGCCGGAGTGAACATGGACGGCTCCTTCCACCCGACCCCGCTGCCCGGCCGGATCGACCGGCCGTTCCTCATGCTGGGTACGGCCGCCGACGACCACGCGGCCGGTGGCGAGTGGGAGCAGGCCTGGGACGCCCTCGGCGGCTACCGGAAGTGGCTGACGGTCACCGGCGCCGACCACTTCAGCTTCAGCGACCTGGACCTGCTGCTGGAGCAGGCCGGCTTCCCGAGCTCGGCCCTCTCCCCGGAACGCGGGGTGGCGCTCACCCGTGCGTACGTGACGGCGTTCTTCGACCGGGCGCTGAAGGGGATCGACAGTCCGCTGCTGGACGGCCCCTCGCCGGACGATCCGGAGGTGCTCTTCCAGCACTAGTACGACGCCGCGTCGGCCCTTCGGGGCCAGGCGGTAGGCCCCGGCGCCACAGGCGTCACGGGCCTCGCAGGCGTCATGAGCCTCGACGGCCGCGGCCGGTTCGTCGTGGAGGACGAACCGGCCGCAGCGCCGTACCGCTCGGCCCCTACCGGGCGCCCTGGGTGCGGGCCAGCTCCGCCGCCCCCGCGCGGCGCTCCGGGGACAGCACGTCCACCGGGGAGCCCGCGCCCTCGCCGGGGCGGGCGCCCTGGCCGCGCAGCTCGTCGGCGAGCCGCTTGACCTGGCGGTCCTCCGGACCGGGCGCGATGTAGAACAGCGACTCGTCCACCTCGGTGTCGTCCCCGCCCCAGCGCACGACCCCCCGGCACTCGGCGAGGATGTCCCGGAGCACCAGTTCCTGGTGGGCGAAGAACCCACCCTTCGCCGAGGCGCCGGGGCGGATCCGCACCGCCGTGCCGGAGGCGAGGTTCGACTCCGGCAACGCCGCGCGCAGGCCGCCGATCTCCTGCCAGCCGAGCAGGTCGCCGCTCGGCAGCTCCTCGACCTCGTAGTGGAAGCGCCGGACCACGTGGACGAGGATCTCCTCCACGTCGCCGATCCGGATGTCCACCGAGAGCCCGGTGCCGGCCACCCGGCGGGTCCAGACGGTGGAGACGTGGTTCGCCTCCTTCTCCAGCGTCCAGCCGTTGGCGCTGGTCGGGAGGTCCCGCTCGCGGGTCCCGGGCCCGGCCGCCGGGACGGTCGGAGCCGCCGAGGCGGCCCCCGGGAGCAGGGCGGCCGCGGCCGCGGCCGTCCCGATGACGGCGGCGCCCTTGACCGCGGTCCGCCGGGTTATTCCGATCTGCACGTCTTCCATCCCTTTTCTCCTACGGAACGATGATGAGCACGGCGGTGGGCGGCGGCGTCAGCAGGACACCTGCCCGGGCCCCCGCGCGGGCGCCACCCGTGGGCACGCCCACCGGGGTGCTCACCGGCACACCCACCGGGGTGCTCACTTGGTGCGGGACAGCGCGTTGTAGCTCTCCAGCACGCCGTACAGGCCGATCAGCTCCCGGCCGTACTGCTGCGCGTCCTCGCCGACGCCGTCGTACCGGGCCAACAGGGCCTGGGTGTCGGCCTGGCCGGTGGTCGGGCCCGGGCGCCCGATCCCGAGCCGGTGCGCGTTGAAGACCATCAGGTAGGCGACCGAGCGGATGTTGTAGAACGGGTCCTGGAGGTTGTCCCAGACCTGCCGCAGGTCGGCTTCGGTCAGCGGGGACCCGTTGATCAGGCCTTCCTGGAGGCAGTGGTTGCGGGCGGCGATGGCGTCCCGGGCGGAGATCCGGCCCCAGCCGGTCGCCGAGTCGTCGGCGATCCCGTTGCGGACGGCGTCGTCGGCGACCGTGTCGAGCGGGCTGAGCGTGCGCAGCTCCCACAGCACGGGGGCCTGGATCAGGGCCTTGCGCAGCTTCAACTCCCGGGCCAGCGAGGTGAACAGCGCGTCCGCGCCGAGCACCGTGTCGTAGGCCTTGGTGGTGGAGACCCCGCCGAGGGCGGCCCAGTCGGAGTCGGTCCAGCACGCGCCGCCGGTCTCCGGGACGCCGATCGAGGTGAGGTAGCTCTGCACGTCGCGGAGCATGGAGTCGCGGTAGGCGGTCCTGTCCAGGTCGACGTCGAGCCCGGCGACGGGGTCGGTGCCCGGGTCGAAGTCGCCCTGGCCGGTGTCCCGGCCGGAGGCGATGCCGTTGTCGATCTCGATGGCGGCCTCGCCCGAGCCGACGGTGATGGTCGAGATCTGGTCGAACGCCCAGTTGCCCGGCAGCGGGTGGCCCAGGTTGCCCGAGAACCCGCTCGACATGTCGGAGACGAAGCTGGTCTCCGTGTACCCCGCGTCCGCGACCCGCCGGCAGACGTTGCGCGGCCCGTAGATCCCCACCCGGTACGAGGAGTTCTCGCTGATCGTGTGGTGGACGCCGCGGAAGTGCGGGAGGACGGAGCTGCTGACCTCGGCGTCCGTCGCGTCGTAGTCGACGGCGAAGTAGATCGTCGTACCGGGCTTGAAGCCGTGGATGCGCGCCCACTCGATCGCGCGGAAGGCGTCGCTGGTGCCCTGGGCGTAGCTGAAGTACTCCGCCGACCGGCTGTACGTCTGGTAGATCGGGAAGCAGCGCAGGCCGTACTGCTTGATGGTGGCCAGTTCGCCCGGCTGGATCTGCTTCTCCGGCAGGCTGGTGGTCGAGGGGTTGGACAGGTACCGGCCGACGTACCGGTAGCCGGCGTCCTTGAGCGCCTGGGCGCGGGCCGGAGTGATCTTCGTGACGCCGTCGCAGGCCGCGCCCCGGCGGCTCTGGTCGCCGTAGGAGACCAGCAGCGACGCCCAGGTCGGGAAGTCGCCGGCGCCGGTGACCGGCAGGGCCGAGAAGGACTGGAACGCCTCGACACCGCTCTCCACCGCGGCGGTGAAGTCACCGAGGGGGACGTCCCGCCTGTTGAGGATCATCGCCGCCGTGAACAGCGTCGACCAGGTGCCGGTGGCGCCGAGCGCGACCGGGTGGGCCTTCAGCCCCGCCTGGGTGCCGGGGCCGAAGTTGCCGTTCGCGGTGCCGTCGGCCATGCCCAGCTCGTACTGGATCGCCAGCAGCATGGACCGCGCGACGTCCCGGGAGTGGTAGCCGTCGCAGGGGATCACGAAGAAGTCCCTGCGGTTGACGTAACGGCCGTTCAGCCACTGCTGGATGGCCCGGACGGCGTCCGAACCGCCGCTGACGGTGACGTAGGCGTCCATGGTGAGCAGGCCCTTGACGACCTTCGGCTCCAGGGCGCTGCCCGGGAACACCGTGTCCAGGCCCATGTCGGACTTGAGCCCGGTCACCGCGGCCTTGACCCGGTCGCCGTACCGGCCGTCGATCTCGCCGCCGTCGTAGCCCTTGCAGTACAGGGCGGCCTGGAGGATCCGGCAGAAGTTCGCGGACGGGACGGTCGAGTCGTCCAGCTTCGGGTACTTGCTCTGCAGGGTCGAGAGGGTGGTCGGGCCGAAGGAGTTCGAGAGCGCGGTGATGCCCATCTCGTACTGGAGCGCGCGGGTCAGCGCGTACATCGTCGGCCAGCCGGTCCGGCCGTCCTCCTCCAACTTCGGGATGCCCAGCGTGGCGCCCTGGTTGTAGGTCGTGTTGATGAACTTCTGCGCCAGACGAACCATCTCGTCAGCCATGCACGGTCTCCCGTTGTCCGGTGGAGCGCCGTCACCTCCCCGCTCCTCCCCGTCCCCCGCTCTCCGCTCGCCGCCGACGCGCGGACGGACGTTGGGACGGACGGACGGACGCCGCCGGGTGGCCGAGCGGCTGAAGAGTGGTTCCCGCCACCGGGGAAGTCCGGTGGCACGGGATTCGGTGATACCCCCTGCTGAGGGCCGCGGTCTCCCCGCCGCGACGCGTGCACGAACATTATCAGTGCTTTTGTCGTGGTGACCGGATCCCCGCCCTCCGACAGCCGGGGTGACCTGCGGAAACGGGGGAGCACCCCGGCTGCGGACCGCCCGGCCGCCCCTGGGAGGATCTGCGCCATGACGACCGAGACCCGCCGCTCCGCGGGCACCAGAACCTTCGCCGACGTCCTGCTCTCCTGGGTCGGCCTCCGCCGGCTGAGCACGGAGCAGGACCTGGCCGACCTTCAGACGGGCACCACCCTCCAGGTGTTCTGTTCGAGCCCGACGCTGGGCACGGTCAAGACCCTGTCGGTCGGCAAGGGCCGTACCGTTCCGCACACCGCCACCGGCTACCTGCACCTCGCGACCGGCGCGGTGACCTGGCGCAACCAGCGCACGGGCGAGACCGTCGCCCTGCGCGGACCGTTCCGCCTGTCGCCGTCCGAGCGGAGGACCCCGCAGCGGCAGATGACCCGTTTCGACCTGGTCGCGGGCGCCGAGCAGCACGTGATCGTGATCCCCAAGGCCGACACCGCCCTGGTCACCCGGGTGCTGGAGGCGGCCGACCGCTAGCCCGGCCCCTGCCGCCGGCCGGCGCGGGTCGGCGCGGGCACGGCACGGGCCGGCGACGGACCGCGGCTCAGCGGTACCGCTTGAGCTCCCGGCGGGCCAGCGAGCGCTTGTGCACCTCGTCCGGCCCGTCGGCCAGCCGCAGGGTGCGGTTGCCCGCCCACAGCTGGGCGAGCGGGGTGTCCTGGCTGACCCCGGCCGCGCCGTGGGTCTGGACGGCTTTGTCGAGGATCCATTCGACGGTGGCCGGGGTGGCGATCTTGATGGCCTGGATCTCGGTGTGCGCGCCGCGGTTGCCGACGGTGTCCATCAGCCAGGCGGTCTTCAGCACCAGCAGCCGCAGCTGCTCGATGCGGACCCGGGATTCGGCGATCCAGTCCTGCACCACGCCCTGCTCGGCCAGCGGACGCCCGAAGGCCACCCGGTCGTTCGCCCGGCGGCACATCAGCTCCAACGCGCGCTCGGCCAGGCCGATGGCGCGCATGCAGTGGTGGATCCGGCCGGGGCCGAGCCGGGCCTGGGCGATGGCGAAGCCGGTGCCCTCCTCCCCGATCAGGTTCCCGGCCGGGACCCGGACGTCCTCGAACAGCACCTCGGCGTGGCCGCCGTGGTCGGCGTCGTCGTAGCCGAAGACCGTCATGCCGCGCTTGACGGTGACGCCGGGGGCGTCGCGCGGGACGATCACCATGCTCTGCTGGCGGTGCGGCTCGGCGGTGGGGTCGGTCTTGCCCATCACGATGAACAGCTTGCAGTCCGGGTTCATCGCGCCGGTGATGTACCACTTGCGGCCGTTGACCACGTAGTCGTCGCCGTCGCGCTCGATCCGGGTGGCGATGTTGGTGGCGTCCGAGGAGGCGACCTCGGGCTCCGTCATCGCGAAGGCGGAGCGGATCTCGGCGTCGAGCAGGGGGCGCAGCCAGCGCTCCTTCTGCTCGGCGCTGCCGAACTGGGCGAGCAGTTCCATGTTGCCGGTGTCGGGGGCGGCGCAGTTGAGCGCGGCCGGGGCCAACTGGATGCTGCGGCCGGTGATCTCGGCGAGCGGGGCGTACTGGAGGTTGGTCAGCCCGGCCCCGTGCTCGCCGGGCATGCTGTGCTCGTCCACGAAGAACAGGTTCCAGAGGCCCTGCTTGCGGGCCTCGGCCTGGAGCTCGGCGATGACGGGCGGGACGGTCCAGGGGGTGCGGGCCGGGTCGGCGAGCTGGTGCGCGAGAGTGGTCTCGGCGGGGTACACGTGCTGGTCCATGAACGCGAGGAGCTGCGCACGGAGTTCGTCGGTCCGGGCGTCGTAGGCGAAGTCCATCGGTCAGTTCTCCTTGAGGGTGCTCAGGCCGTGCCGGGCGAGGATCGGGGCCATCTCGCCCGCGCGCTCGAAACCGGCGCCCAGGGTGCGGCCCTGCTGGAAGCGGTAGTGGATGCCCTCGGCGACGGCCGCGAGCTTGAAGGAGGCGAAGGCCACGTACCAGTCCAGGTCGGCGGCCTGCCGACCGGTCAACTCGGCGTAGTACGAGACCAGTTCGTCGGCCTTGGGGAAGCCGGGAGCGGTCATGGCGGACGGGATGATGCCGCCGCCGACACCGGCGAGTTCGGTGTACATCACCAGCAGGCCGATGTCGGTGAGCGGGTCGCCGAGCGTGGACATCTCCCAGTCGAGGACGGCGGTGATGGTGTCGTCCTCGTCCACCAGCACGTTGTCGAGGCGGTAGTCGCCGTGCACGAGGGCGGGGGCGGGCGAGACCGGCAGGCGGTCGGCGAGGAGGGCGTGCAGCCGGTCGAGGTCCGGCAGGTCGCGGCTGCGGGAGGCCGCGAGTTGCTTGGACCAGCGGCTCAACTGGCGCCCGAGGTAGCCGTCGGGCCGTCCGAAGTCTTCGAGGCCGACGGCGGCCGGGTCGATCCGGTGCAGGGCGGCGAGGGTCTCGACCAGGCGGCGTCCCAGGGTCCGGACCCGCTCCTCCCCGAGGGCGGCCAGGGCGGCGCGGTCACGGTGAGCGACACCGGAGACGTACTCCATGAGGTACCAGGGCGCCCCGAGGACTTCGGTCCCGTGGTCGATCAGCAGCATCCGCGGGACCGGGACGTCGGTGCCGTGCAGGGCCGACATCACCCGGTGCTCCCGCCCCATGTCGTGCGCGGTGGCCAGGACGTGCCCGAGCGGCGGGCGCCGCAGGACCCAGATGCCGACACCGTCCGTGAGCAGATAGGTGAGGTTGGAGCGGCCCCCTTCGATGAGGTCGGCCCGCAACGGCCCCCGGACGGTGTCGGGCAGCTCCCGGTCCAGGTGGGAGCGGAGGCGGGCCAGATCCAGGCCAGGCGGGTCAGCGGGGGTGTCGACCATCGGGCGGCTCCTCGGAACAGCGGCGGATCATTGACTAAGCGCTTGCTTAGCATTCAACTGGATGAGGGCCCCTGTCAATGCCACGAGCCCCCGGACCGGTCGGTCCGGGGGCTCGCGACGACCGGGCCGAAGCCTCGGTCGGATCTGGAGTTCGTGGGGAGCGTCAGCCCTCGGTGGAGCGGCGACGGGAGACGGCGACGAGCGCCGCACCCGCGGCGAGGACGGCGGCCGCGCCGCCGACCTCCCAGCCGAGACCCTCGCTGCCGGTGGCGGCCAACTGGCCGGGGCCGGCGACGGGGGTGGCGGGGGCCGTGGTGGCGGGGGCCGTGGTGGCGGGCGTGCCGGCGGTGTCCGTGGTGGTCACCGCGACGGGCTTGACGTCCTGGCCGGGCTGCTGCGGCTGCTCGGTCGGGTCCGGCGTGCGGTTCCCGCCGGCCTTCTCGTCCTCGGCGCGGGCCGTGAACTGGCCCTCCTTGAGGAACTTCTCCACCTCCGCCGGAGTACCGTGCCGGAGGACGTTCTTCGCGGCCTCCTTCAGAACGGGACCAGCGTTGTTGATCAACTGGTAGACCCGAAACCGGTTGTCGATGATGCGCTGCTCGGCGAGTTCGACGTCCAGGAAGTGCCGCACGGCGGCAGCATCACCGGCGAGGGCCTTCTCGGCCGCCTCCCGCACACCGGGGCCGGACTCCTTGTCAGCCAGGATGCCCTGCACCTTGGCCCGGTCGTCATCCTCGGCACGGGCCTTGAACTGACCCTCCTTGAGGAACTTCTCCACCTCCGCCGGAGTGCCGTGCCGGAGAACCTGCTTGGCAGCCTCCTTCAGAACGGGACCGGCATTGTTGATCAGCTGGGACACCCGCACCTGGTTGTCAACGATGCGCTGCTCGGCGAGTTCGACGTCCAGGAAGTGCCGCACGGCGGCAGCATCACCGGCGAGGGCCTTCTCGGCCGCCTCCCGCACACCGGGGCCGGACTCCTTGTCAGCCAGGATGCCCTGCACCTTGGCCCGGTCGTCATCCTCCGCGCGGGCCTTGAACTGACCCTCCTTGAGGAACTTCTCCACCTCCGCCGGAGTGCCGTGCCGGAGAACCTGCTTGGCAGCCTCCTTGAGAACGGGACCAGCGTTGTTGATCAGCCGGGAGACCCGAACCCGGTTGTCGATGATGCGCTGGTCGGCGAGTTCGACGTCCAGGAAGTGCCGCACGGCGGCGGCATCGCCTGCGAGGGCCTTCTCAGCCGCCTCCCGCACACCGGGGCCGGACTCCTTGTCAGCCAGGATGCGCTGGACCTCGGCGCGGTCCTGGCTCTCCTGGTCGCTGGTGTCGGGGCTGGAGAGCCCAGTGGGCCGCGGGCCGTCGGCGGCGACGGCGGAGGACGGGAAGAGGACGGCGGGGGCCAGCACGGCAGCCGCGATGACGGCGGAGGCCTTGGGCAGCTTCATCGAGCGAAACCTGATTCGTGCGAAGACTTTGTGAACGCCCACAGCATAGATCGCATTTTGCGATTCCCATACCTGGTATTTGCTGGACCGTTTGCCAAGGCCTCCCACAGGAACGCAGACGGCGCAGCAGTCCACGGGGGACCGCTGCGCCGATCGTCGCTGGTGAGCGGGTGGGATCAGACGTCGCCGAACTCTCCGGCGACGGTCGCGGAGACGAAGGATCGCCAGGCGACAGCGGGGAAGAGGAGCACCGGCCCCTCCGGATCCTTCGAGTCGCGGACAGGCATCACACCAACAAGTCCGGGTACCACCTCGACACAGGAGCCGCCGTTGTCGCTATAGCTCGACTTCACCCACCGTGCCACCTCGACACAGTTCCCACCATTACCGCTGTAGCTCGACTTCACCCATTGCGCAACCTCGACACAACTCCCCCCATTGCCGCTATAGCTGGACTTGACCCATACAACACCGGCCAGAGTCAGGTGGTCGGTACGACTCATGATCGAAGTCTCCTTCCAGGCTTCGCGAATCATGGCTTGGGCGCGGCATCGTCAGCGGTCGCCGAACTCTCCGGCGACGGTCGCGGCGATAAAGGACTGCCAGGCGGCGGGGAAGACCAGCGCCGGGCCCGTCGCGTCCTTCGAGTCACGGACCGGAACGACGCCGGGGTAGTCGGGCGAGATGTCCACGCAGGTCCCGCCGTTGTCGGAGTACGACGACTTGAACCAGGAAGCGCGGGACAGATCAAGGCGGGTCATGGGTCAAAATTCCTTGCGGTTCACGGATCACGCCCAATTCCACCTGGGAGGCAGACAAGTTGAACGATTCCCCAGCTTAGCCCACAGTGGACACACCCGGTAGTCGTACAGCTACAGAGAGGGATGTGCGTTGAGCCGCCCCACCGCTCCCGAGACCTTGCAGCGCCTCCAGGTGGTCATCTACCTGGCGAAGCGTGACTCCGCCTTCCCCGAGCGCGAGTTGGCGCTCTGCGAGGCCTATGCCGCCGCCTTCGGCTGGGACATCTCCCTGATCGTCGTCGACGACGAGGCGGACACCAAGGGGCCGGAGTACCGCCCCATGCTGCAGGCCGCCCTTCGCCAGATCACCGACCGGCAGGCCGGCGCGATCCTCGTCCCCGCCAAGGCGACCATCTCCCCCATCGACGGCGAGTTCAACGAGTTCGCCGAGCGCGTCGAGAAGGCCTCGGGCTTCATCCAGGTGGCGACCCGGCGATGAACGACTCCCCCTACGCGATCGTCCCGGCCGATCCCCCGCCCGGCTTCACCTTCCAGGCCTGGGTGGTCCGCGACCGCGACTCCGGCCGCCTCGTCAAAGCCCTGCCGCCGTCCGACGAACCCCTCCGCTTCTACTCCTTCGCCCACGCCGAGGCGTGGATCCGCAGGAACGAGCCGCGCATCGAGTTCGAGGTCCGGCTGATCGGCGCCCAGAGCCCGCACTTCCTCCACCTGGACTCCTGGGGCCTCTGGAACCTCGGCCGGCACGAGTACCTGCGCGTCCCCGGTTCCTCGTTGCGGATCCGGCGCTTCTACTCCCGCGCGGCCGCCGAGGCCTTCCGCCAGGACCTCATCGATCCCGCCCGCTGATCGCCGGGACGGTCCGCCCGACACCGACCCCATCGGCCACCCGGTGGCGAGCAACCTTTCGACGTCCCCGTGGCATCGATCAAGTGATTGATCGAACTGTCGGACGAACAAAGGGGATTCGGTGCGGACTGCTCGCGGTGCGGCCGTCCTGTTGGCCGTGGGGGTCATGGCGTCCCTCACCCTCACCACGGGGGACTCCTTCTCCCAGGGCAGACCGGGCGCCGCCGCTCCCGAGCCCACGGCCCCGGAGGAGGAACCCGCCGACGCCCCGGCGCCGTCGCCCACGCCGACCCCCACCCCGACGCCCACCTGGGACGGGCAGGTGAAGCTGATCGGCGACGGCTCCACCTCCTACACCGGCCCGCAGCCCAAGCAGCCCACCCCGGAGAAGCTCAAACCCGGTGAGAAACCACCCCAGTTCGTGGTCTTCTCCTGGGACGGCGGGCTGGAGGGCGACGACCACCTGTTCTCCCGCTTCCGGAAGCTGGGCGCGGAGAACAACGCCCAGATGACGTACTTCCTCACCGGCCTGTACACCCTCCCCAAGGCCAAGCGCTCCCTCTACCACCCGCCCCAGCACGACCCGGGCGCCGCCTCGATCGACTACGCGACCGACCCCCACATCAAGGACACCCTGGAGCAACTGCGGCTGGCCTGGCTGGACGGCAACGAGATCGGCACCCACTTCAACGGCCACTTCTGCGGCAAGAAGGGCGGCGGCGACTGGAGCACGGAGGAGTGGAAGAGCGAGCTCGACCAGGCCGTCTCCTTCGTCACCCAGTGGAAGACCAACACCGGCTACAAGAACCTCCCTCCCCTCCCCTTCGACTACACCAAGGAGTTGGTCGGCGGCCGGGCGCCCTGCCTGGAGGGGCAGAAGAACCTGCTCCCGGCCGAGAAGGCGGCGGGCTTCCGCTACGACGCCAGCTCTCCGGGCGAGTTCCAGGTCTGGCCGACCAAGACCAAGGAGGGCCTCTGGAACTTCCCGCTCCAGATGCTGCCGTTCCCCGCCAGGTCCACCCAGGGCCTGTCGATGGACTTCAACTTCCTGGCCGGCCAGTCCGGGGACAGCACCAAGGGCGACCCGAAGAAGTACCCCGCGTGGGAGAAGGAGGCCCGGGAGAGCTACCTGGCCGGCTTCAACCGGGTCTACAACGGCAGCCGTGCCCCGCTGTTCATCGGCAACCACTTCGAGGACTGGAACGGCGGCATCTACATGGACGCCGTCGAGGACGTGGTGAAGGACGTCTGCCACCGCGACGGCGTCCGCTGCGTGACGTTCCGCCAGGTCGCCGACTGGCTCGACGCCCAGGACCCGAAGGTCCTGGACAAGCTGCGCGCCCTCGACCCCGGCCAGCCCGCCGACTGGTCCCGCCTGGTCAAATGACCGGACCGCCGGTCGGATGACCCGACGGCCCCCTGCCTTCCCCGCGGGAGGACAGGGGGCCGGTGAAGCGGCCCGGGCCGGCGGCTCAGGCCAGCGGCTTGTGCACGACGGCCTTGGTGTGGCTGAACGTGTCGATCGAGTACTCGCCGTGGTAACGCCCCATCCCGCTCTCGCCGACCCCGCCGAACGGCAGCTCGGGCATCGCCAGGTAGGAGACCGGCAGTCCGAAGGAGAGCGCACCCGAGGAGGTCTCCTCGGTCAGCCGCCGCCTGGTCCCCTCCGACTCGGTGAAGGCGTAGAGCGCGAGCGGCTTGTCCCGCTCGTTGATGAAGGCGATCGCGGCGTCGAGGTCGGGCACTGCGATGATCGGCAGGATCGGGCCGAAGATCTCCGCGCGCATCACCGGGGCGTCGGGGGCGACCTCGGCGAGCACGGTCGGGGCGAGGTAGCGCTGCGACCGGTCCTGCCCGCCGCCGGTGACGATCCGTCCGTCGTCGAGCAGGGCGGCCAGGCGGTCGAAGTGGCGCTCGTTGACGATCCGCCCGTACAGCGCGCTCTCGGCCGGTTCCTGGCCGTACAACTCCTCGACGGCGGTGATGAGTTCGGCCTCCAGCGCGGCGGCCGTGCCACCGACGGCGAGCACGTAGTCCGGGGCGACGCAGGTCTGCCCGGCGTTCTGGAACTTGCCCCGGGCGATCCGCTGCGCGGTGGCCGCCAGGTCGACCCCGGGATCGACCACGACCGGGCTCTTGCCGCCGAGTTCCAGGGTGACCGGCGTGAGGTGCCGGGCGGCCGCGGTCATGACGATCCGCCCGACCGTGCCGTTGCCGGTGTAGAAGATGTGGTCGAAGCGCTGCTCCAGCAGCGCGGTGGTCTCCGGGACGGCGCCCTCGACGACCGCCACCGCCTCCTGGTCGAGGTACGCGGGGAGCAGCCGGGCGATCGCGGCGGAGGTCGCGGGGGCGAGCTCGCTGGGCTTGACCACGACGGCGTTGCCGGCGGCCAGCGCGCCCACCACCGGGGCCAGGGCGAGCTGGAGCGGGTAATTCCACGGCGCGATGACCAGCACCACGCCGAGCGGCTCGCGCACCACGCTCGCCTCGGCCGGGCGGAAGGCCTCCGGGACGGCGGCCGGCTTCGGGCTCAGCCACTCCTCCAGGTGCGCCACGGTGTGGTCGAGCTCGTTGATCGTGAAGCCGATCTCACTGCGGTACGCCTCGGCCGGGCTCTTGCCCAGGTCCGCGTGGAGGGCCTGCTGGAGCTCCTCGGTCCGCTCGGTGAGCAGGGCGCGCAGGGCGGCTAGCTGGGCCCGGCGCCAGGCGAGCGGCTTGGTGCGGCCGGTGGCGAAGCCGGTGCGCAGGCGGGCGACGGTGTCCGCGACGGCGGTCGGGGTGGTGGCGGTCGGGGTGGTGGCGGTCGGGGTGGTGGCGGTCGGAGTCATGAGGTGGTGCAGTCCCTTCGAATGACTTGAAGAGGTAGATGGTTCATATCCTCAAGCAATATGGACGGTAGACCTCGATGGTTGAAGATGTCAAGCATTCCGCCTATGCTCCTGTCATGTCCGATACGCCCGAGTCACCCGGTACGCCCGCACCGCCAGGGTCTCCCGAGTCGCCCAGCCCCGCCGACCTGATGGACCAGCTCGCCCGGGTCGCCGCGGCCTACTACCGCCACTTCGCCGCGGCGGCCACCGTGCACGGGCTCACCCTGATGCAGGGCAAGATGCTCAGCCTGCTCCGTCGCCCCCGGCCCATGCGCACCCTCGCCGACCTGCTCGGATGCGACGCCTCCAACGTCACCGGCATCGTGGACCGCCTGGAGGCCCGCGACCTGGTCCGCCGCGAGACCGACCCGGCCGATCGCCGGATCAAGAACGTCGTCCTCACCGAGGACGGGGAACGGACCGTCCGGGCGATCCGGAGCGGGCTGATGTCCGACCTCACCGCCCTGGAACGGCTGGACGCCGGTGACCGGCGCGCCTTCGGCGCCCTGCTGGACCGGGTGTTCCCGGACCCGGCGACCACCGGCTGAGCGCGGGCGCCGGCTGAGCGCGGGCACCGGCACGGGCGGGTCGGCACCGCCGTCCGCGCCGGAACGGACGGCGCGGACGGCGCGGACGGCGCGGACGGCGGACGGCGCGGACGGCGGGCGGCGCGGGCGCTACCCCACCGCCTTCATGAACGAGGTCCAGATCCGCCCCGGCAGGTCGGAGTCCGGGGCGTCCGGCGCGGCGCCGCCGAGGCCCTCCAGCGACAGCAGCTTCATGTCCTTCAGGTCGGCCCGGAACACCGTGACCGCCGTCGCCAGCTGCCCGTTGTAGCCGACCGTCCAGCCGGCCGTCCGGTCCGCCGTGGTGCCGGTCTTCGCCGCCACCGCCGGTCCGGCCGCCGCCATCGCCTTGGCGCTCCCCCCGCGCACCGCCCCCTTGAGCGCGGCGTCCACGTCCCCCGCCACCGCCGCCGGCAGCGCCTGGACGGCGGTGGGCAGCCGCAGCGCGAGCGGCTCGCCGTTGCGGCTGACCCGCAGCACCGAGTACGGGTCGGTGTGGCTGCCCCCGGCGGCGAAGACGGCGTACGCGTCCGCGGCCCGGATCGCGCTCGGCCGGGAGTTGCCCGTCCCGAAGGCGGGCACGAACTCGCCCATGCTGTCGGGCAGCAGGCCCAGGGCGGTCGCGGTCTGCCGGACCCTGTCCAGGCCGACGTCCATGGCGAGTTGCATCATCGGCCCGTTGACGGACTGCTCCACCGCGCTGCGCAGCGAGACCTTCCCCCAGTCCCGCTTGTTGTCGTTGGCGGTCTTCACGATCTTCCCGTCCCGCCCCCAGTACGGGCCCTCCGGGGTCTGCACGTTCACCCCGTTGTCGCCGTCGTACAGGGTGTCCGGCGTCACCGGGGTCCGGGCGCCGTCGCGCTGGTGCTGCACGCCCTGGCTGAGCCCGGCCGCGTACACCAGCGGGGCGAAGGCCGAACCGATCGGCACGGACGAGGTGTTGGCGTTGTTGAAGCCCTGTTTCAGGTAGTCGGGGCCGCCGTAGAGCGCGACGATCCGCCCGTCCGGCGCCACCGACGCGGCACCGACCTTGAGCAGCTTGTCGGCCTCCCGGCTGCCGGGGTCGATCCCCTTGGTGGCGTCCTGCACCGCCGCGGCGAGGGCGGCGACCTTCGCCTTGTCGAAGGTGGTGTGGATCTGGTGGCCGCCCAGGTCGAACTGGGCCGGGGTGATGTCGCTGTGGCTCTCCACGTAGCTGCGGGCCATGTCCACCAGGTACCCGGTCTGGCCGCTCAGCCCGGCCGCCTTCGGCTGCGGCCGCGGCTCGGGGAACACCGTGTAGGTCGCGCGCTCGGCGGCGGAGAGCTTTCCGGTGTCCACCATCCGGTCCAGGATCCAGGCCCAGCGCTCCTCGGCCCGCTGGTGGTTCTCCGCGCTCAGCCCCGGGTCGAACTGCCCGGCCCCCTTCAACAGGGCGGCCAGCAGGGCCCCCTCGCTCGGGTTGAGCTGGGAGACGTCCTTGCCGTAGTACGCGGCCGCGGCCCGTTCGATGCCGTAACTGCCGCGCCCGAACCAGCTGGTGTTCAGATAGCCGGCCAGGATGTCCTGCTTGCTCATCCGCTGGTCCAGCTTGATCGCGATGACCATCTCGCTGAGCTTGCGCGAGACGTCCTGGCGCTGGTTCAGGTAGATGTTCTTGACGTACTGCTGGGTGATGGTCGAGCCGCCCTGGGTGTCGCCGCCGGTGGCCATCGCGAAGACGGCGCGGCCGATGCCGGAGACGGAGATCCCCGGATCCGAGTAGAACGTCGCGTTCTCGGCCGACAGCACCGCCCACTGCACCGGCTCGGGCACCCGGTCCAGCGGCACCTCCTGCCGGTTGGTGTCGCCGACCCGGGCCATCTCGCTGCCGTCCGCCCAGAAGTAGACGTTGTTCTGCTGGGTGGCGAAGGCGTTGAGGTCCGCCGGGACCTTGGTGACCTTGAAGAACCAGGCCACCAGCCCGGTCAGCGTCACCAGCACGAGCCCGGCGACCGCGAGCAGCTGGCGCCAGGACGGGAGCCAACGGCGGAACCCGCGCCGTCCGCGCCGCGGGTAGTCGATCCAGCGCAGCGGACGCCACCGCCGACGGCCGGCGGCCTGCTCCTCCCCGGCTTCCCCGCCCTGCCCCTCCCCGGCTTCCCCACCCTGCTCCGCAGCACGCATCCGCTCTCCGATCTCCTGGCACGGCCCCCGTTGGTTAGAGGCTTTTCGGGCCGTCCCAGGGCGGCTCGCATCCGGTGTGATCATGCTCATAGCCCGTACGGGAACTCTCCGCCCCGCGGCCGCCCCGCCCGACCGCCAGAATGGCGCCATGAGGATGATCCACACCCTGCTCGGCGTGCTGCTGCTCCTGCTCGTCGTGGGCAGCATCCTGCGCACCCTGGTCGTGCCGCGCGGGCTCTACTCGGCCCTGGTGTACCGACTGTGGGCGGTGCTGCGCACCGTGCTGCGGCTGTGGGCCGCGCCGTTCGGCACCTACCGGGCGCAGGACCGCGCGCTGACCTGGCTGGCACCGCTGGTGCTGGTCGGCATGCTCGCGGTGTGGCTCAGCGGGATGCTGCTCGCCTACTCCCTGATCCTGCACGGCACCTCGGACCTCACCTGGTCGGTGTCCGTCCGGGAGGCCGGGTCCAGCCTGTTCACCCTGGGCTTCGCCAGCGGCGAGCGGCTGCAGCTGTCCGCGATCGACTTCATGGCCGCGGCCAGCGGACCGCTGGTGATCGCCCTGCAGATCGCCTACCTGCCCACCCTCTACGCCGCCTACCAGCGGCGCGAGACGGAGGTGACGCTGCTCCAGTCCCGGGCCGGCGAACCCGCCTGGGGCCCCGAGCTGCTCGCCCGGCAGTCCCTGGTCGACACCGAGACCGCGCTCCCCCAGCTCTACCGCGACTGGGAGCGGCTGGCCGCCGACATCGGCGAGAGCCACTCCAACTACCCGGTGCTGCTGGCCTTCCGCTCCCCGCAGCCCAACCGCAGCTGGGTGGTCGGCCTCATCGCGGTGATGGACGCCGCCGCCCTCCACCTCGCGCTCTGCCCGCGCTCGGCCCCGCCCGAGGCCCGGCTGGTGATCCGGGCCGGCTTCACCGCGATGCGCGACATCGCCCGCTCGCTGCGGATCGACTTCGACACCGACCCGGACCCGACCACCCCGATCCGGCTCACCTACGCCGAGTACCTGGGCGCCGTCGCGATGATCACCGCCGCGGGCTTCCCGCGCGAGCGCCCGGTCGAGGACGGCTGGCGGCACTTCAACGGCTGGCGGATCAACTACGAGGCCCTCGCCTACGAACTCGCCCGCCGCGGCGACGCCGTCCCCGCCCTCTGGACCGGCCCACGCGACTTCCGCGCCCCGGTCATCCCCCCGGCCCGCCCCACCGACCGCCGCCCCGAAGCCCTCCCCCCGGCCCCTCCGGCGCCGTAGGCCCCGCTCCCGCCCGGCCCGTCCCACGCGCACGACCGGTCTCACCAGCGGGGCCCTGGTCTTCACCCTCAGTAACGGGAGCCGCCAGGCCCGGGGCAGCGTCTCCGGCGGATCGGACGTCCACCAGATCTGCTGGACCGAAACGCTCGACTACTTCAAGGCCGTCGGCCTGGCCCTTTCCGGCCACCATGCCTAGCGGTACGGTCGGCAGCCGTAACTGCCGGACAGGCATCAGGACTGCCATCGGTGCGGAGGCAAGCACATGACACGACTTCGGCCACTGCTCTGCTGGTCGGCCGCCGCGCTCACGGCCGGGCTGCTCTGTGCGTGCGGCAGCAGCACGGGTTCGGGCAGCGGTGCGGCGGCTGTACCTGCCGCGCCGACGGCAACGGCGGACGCACTCACGGCCACGGCCTTGCAGGACCTGGAGTCGGCGCTCGGGGAGCAGGGGCGCGGCGGCTTCAAGGACACCTTCGGGGCTCTCGGGCTGGACTCGTCCGCGGGCCGCGTGGTGCTGTTCGCCACGGACGAGTCGCGTGCGCGGGAGCTCGTCGCGGCCGCGGCCAGGGCCCACCCGGGCATCGACACCCGGCGCGCCGAGATCCGACGTTCCGTCTACTCCCGGGCGGTCATCGACCCGGTGATCCGAAGGATCGGGGAGGCGGCCCGGGGCACCACCCTGCCGTTCCCCGTCTACACGGCGGCCATCACAGCGGACGCCTCCGGGATCACGGTGACCACCTCGAAGGAGGGGACGACCTCGGCGGCGCTCAGGGAGGCCGTGGCGAAGCTCGCCGGCAGCGTCCCGGTGTCCTACCAGCAGGGCGACCCGGTGCGGAACCTCGACGCCACGGCTCAGGTCGCCCCGCCACCATGAGCCCGCCCGGCCTGGCTTCCGGCGCCGTAGAAAACCGCAGGACGGTGTCGGGGCGGTCGGGTAGGGTGGGGCACCGTACGTACCGAAACAGGATGTTCCGTGGAGACGAGGGAGGTGGGGTTGATGACCGTGCTGGTGGCCGCCGTGCGCAGCGTCCGGGTCTCCCTCACGTCCCGGGCCGCGGCCTGACGTCGTCCTGTCCCACCCCGCCGGGGGCGTGAGCCCGCGGGGCACCGTACGTACCCTTTCAGGAACGGAATCCCGTCCACCATGCGCAACTGGACCACGCGCGCCGAGACCGGCGCCGACATCCCGACCATCCGCGAGATCAACCTCGCCGCCTTCGAGACCGCCGGGGAGGCCGACCTCGTCGACGCCCTGCGGGCCGATCCCTGCTGGATCGAGGGGCTCTCGCTGGTCTCCGCCGACGAGCACGGCACCGCCGTCGGCCACGCCCTGCTGACCCGCTGCCACATCGGCGACGTCCCGGCCCTGTGCCTGGCCCCGTGCGCCGTGCTCCCCGCGTACCAGCGCACCGGAGCCGGCTCCGCCGCGATCCACGCCGCCCTCGCGGCCGCGAAGGACCTCGGCGAGCGGTACGTCGTCGTCCTCGGGCACCCGGGTTACTACCCCCGGTTCGGCTTCGGCCGGGCCTCCGCCCACGGCATCGGCCTGACCATCGACGTCCCGGACGAGGCGCTGATGGCCCTCGCCCTGGACCCCGGACACCCGCTGCCCGCCGGCACCGTCCGCTACGCGGCGCCGTTCGGCATCTGAACCGACGGGGGCCGGGCGGGGCGGTCACCGCCCCGCCCGGCCCCCGTCAGCCGTCGTATCGGACGTCGACCGGGCCGCCCGCCGCGAGCGAGCGCTCGGCCGCCGCCAGGACCTCCACCACCCGCAGGCCGAAGTCCGCCCCGCACGGGTGCGGCTCGCCCGAGGCGGCCGAGGCCAGCAGGGCGTCCACCGCCCGGTGCAGGGCGACGGTCGGGCCCTCACCGCGCTCAGGCAGCTGCACCACCCCGTGCTCCCCGCGCAGCTCCATCGCGATGCCGCCGCCCGCCCGCGGGGCGGTCAGGCTGAGCGCGAGGGTGCTGGAGGCACCGCCGACGTGCCGCAGGACGAGGTGCACGGTGTCCAGCGGCCCGGCGACGGCGGTGACCTGGGCCGCGTCGCCCAGCACCGGCAGCAGCACGGACAGCGCGTGCGGGCCGACGTCCCAGAGCGCGCCCTTCTCCTGGCGCCAGGGCGAGGCCGCGTACGGGCTGGTGCTGCCCGGGGCGAACACCGAGCCGAGCCAGTCCGAGCGGCCGGTGAACCAGCCGCCCTGCTCTGCGTGCCGCTCGAGCCACGGGATCTGCTCGGCGCCGAAGCGGACGGTGAAGAAGACCACCGAGGCGAGGCGGTGCGCCCGCACCGCCTCGCTCACCGCGCGGGCGTCCGGCACGGTGAACGCGACCGGCTTGTCCAGCAGCAGGTGGCAGCCCGCCTCGGCGGCCCGGACCGCGAGTCCGGCCTGGACGGACGGAGGCAGCGCGATGGAGACTGCGTCCACCTCGGCGAGCAGCCGGTCCAGGTCGGCGTAGCCGGGCACCCCGTGGGCCGCGCCCAACGCCTCGGCGGCCTCCGGGCGGCGGCCCCAGACGCCGGTGAACTCCAGCCCGGGGTGCTCGGCCAGCACGGGTGCGTGCACCCGCTCCGCCCAGGTGCCGGTGCCCAGCAGTCCGATCCGCACGATGTCTCCGTTTCCTCGGTTACGTTCAGCCGTCGACGGCCGGGGGCCGGCCGTCGGTGCCGGCCCTGCCGGGCCGTTGTCGCCGGTCCCGTTCAGCCCTGGACGCGGATCAGGGTGAACCCGTCGTAGCCCTTGCTGCCGACCGTCTGCACGGACGTCGCCGTGACGGTCGGCTCGGCCGCGATCAGCGCGTGCAGCGCACGGGTGGCGACGACCGCCGGGTCCGTGCTGTCGGCGTCGGCGATCGCGCCGCGGCGCACCACGTTGTCGACGATGATCAGCGAGCCCGGCCCGGTCAGTTGCAGCGCGCGGCGGAAGTACTCGGGGTTGTTCGGCTTGTCCGCGTCGATGAAGACCAGGTCGAAGGGCGCCGTGCCCTGCTCCACCAGCTCCGCCAGCGAGTCGGCGGCCCGGCCGAGCCGCACCTCGGCGACCTTCTCCAGCCCGGCGCGGGCCAGGTTGCCGCGCGCCACCTCGGCGTGCTTCGGGTCCAGCTCCAGGGAGATCAGCGTGCCGTCCGCGGGCAGCGCCCGGGCCAGCCAGATGGTGCTGTAGCCACCGAGCGTGCCGACCTCCAGGATCCGGCGCGCGCCCTGGGTCAGGGCCAGCAGGTGGAGCAGCTTGCCCTGGTTGGGGGCGACCGCGATCGGCGGCAGCCCTGCCGCGTCGGCGGCGGCGGTCGCGGCCTCCAGCACCGGGTCGTGGCCGACCAGTTGCTCGGAGAAGTAGCTGTCCACGGCGTTCCAGGTGGACTGCTGGGTCGGCTGCGTCATCGGGCCCTCCACTGGTGCATGATCGACGGGTTCCCGCCGATGCTACTCCGGGGCCCCGACGACACCGGGGCGGCAACCGGTCACTTTCCGTGACCAGTGGCCGCCCCGTCGCGTCACCCGCGCGTCATCCGCGCTTCGCCTCGCCGCTCCGCCGCCGCGTCACTCCGCGACGGCGGTGCGGGCGGCCGCGGCGGCCTTGGCCGCCTCCTCCGCCTCGATCTTCGCGTGGGTCTTCGCCGCGCGGCGCTTCATCACCCAGGCCGAGGCCACGCCGATCACCACCGCCGCCGCCAGGCCCGCCCAGGAGAACCGGGCCAGCCACGGCTCGATCGCCTTGCCGACCTTGTAGACCAGCAGCGTCGTACCGCCGGCCCAGACGATGCCGCCCAGCACGTTGGCGATCAGGAACTTCCAGTACGGCATCTTCAGCGCGCCCGCGAGCGGACCGGCGAAGATCCGCAGCAGGGCGATGAACCGGCCGAAGAAGACCGCCCACATGCCCCACTTCTGGAACGAGCGCTCGGCGGTCGCCAGGTGCGAGGGCCCGAAGTGCTTGGGGAACTTGCGTCCCAGCTTCTCGAAGAGCGGCTTGCCCCCCTTGCGGCCGATCGAGTAGCCGATCGAGTCGCCGATGATCGCGCCGGCGATCGCACAGGCCGCGATCCCCCACGGGCTCACCACTCCCTTGACGGCCATCAGGGACGCCGTGACCAGGGCGATCTCGCCGGGCAGTGGGATGCCCAGCGATTCGATCCCGATGATCAGGCCGATCAGGGCGTACACCGCGGTCGGTGGAACGCTCTCGATCCAGGCGTCGATGTGCAAGGCCAGTACCTCCGTGGCAGGTCGGAACGGATCCGGCTCCCCCCTGGGAGCCGGACGTCCGTCCCGGCGATTGTCCGATGGCGGCACCCGGGCCGCTCCCCCGGGGCGCAGCCTAACGTGCCGGGTGGGCCTGTCCCCCCGGCCGATCACCCGTGGTTACGACGTACGCCCCCGCGCCAATAGTTCCAGGCCGGGGGACGTTTCTTCAAGAATTGGTAAAACGCAGGGCGGCCACCGACGGCCTCTGCTTGATCCGCCGGACCACCGGCAGCAGCGCCCGTACCGCACCGCGGCCGCCCTCCGGGTACACCTCCCGGATCCCGGTGACCGCCGGATGCGCTCCGGCCAGCTTGCCGAGCTCGTCCGCGTCCATGCCGAACGGCATCGGCGGCGCCTGGTAGTGGCGGTCCCGCAGCTTGCCCTCGACGGCCCGCCGGGCGGCCCAGCGCGGCACCGCGTCCAGCACCATCGCCCCGCCCGGGAAGCGTTCGGCACAGGCCGCGATCAGCTCCCGGACCTCGGTCGGCCGCAGGTACATCAGCAGTCCGGCGGTACTGATCAGCACCCCGCGGTCCGGGTCCGGGTCGACCTCGTCCGTCCAGCGCAGGTCGGTGGCCGGGCGGGCCAGGATCCGGCGCCGCCCGTCCGGTGGCAGCAGCCGCTCGCGCAGCCGGGCCGTCTCCGGCAGGTCCACGGACAGCCACTCGGCCCGCCCGTTGTCGACCCGCCAGGACTGCGTGTCCAGGCCGTCCCCCAGCCCGACCACGGTGGCCCGCGGGAACCTGGCCAGGAAGTCCGCCACCTCCCGGTCGAAGCAGCCGGCCCGCAGCCCCTGCACCTGACCGACCAGCGCGGACGCCCCGAACCGCTCCTCGAACGGGAAGTCGATCCGGCCCACCAGCCCGACCGCCACCGGGTCGTGCAGCACCGCGTCCGGCCGCCGGGCCTCCAGCGCCCGGTGCCACAGCGTCCACAGCGCCGTCTCCGGCACCTGCCCCAGCTCCGGCCGTTCCCCGCCGCCGCTCATCGCTCACTCCTTCGGACGTGCACCACGCTCCGGCATGAACCCGCCGATTCTGACACCCCCCGCGCGCCCCCTCTCCCGCCGACGCGCCGGGCCCCGGCGCAGCAGTGGTCAGGAGGAGGCGGCCCCGGCGCCCCGGCCGCCGCCCCGGCCGCCGTCCCGGTCGCCGTCCCCGCCGTCCCCGCCATCCGGGTGGGAGGGGTTCCACAGCCGGTCGGCCGCACCGCGGGCGAGGTGCTCCTCGTAGACCTGCACCTTCTCCCGCATCACCTCCAGGGTCACCTGCAACTCCCGGATCTGCGCCGCCACGTCGTCCTGGTGACGGCGCAGCAGGTCCAGCCGCTCCCGTTCGTTCCCGGCGCCCGCGCGGACCAGGTCGATGTAGCCCCGGATCATCGCCACCGGCATCCCGGAGGAGCGCAGCCGCACGCAGATCGCCAGCCACTCCAGGTCCTCCTCGCGGTAGACCCGGCGGCCGTTGGACAGCCGGCGCACCGGGTTCGCGAACAGCCCCTCCCGCTCGTAGAACCGCAGCGCGTACACGCTCAGCCCGCTGCGCCGGGCCACCTCACCGATGCTCAGGTCCATGACCGCCCCTCCCGCACACGACAGTTGATCCGCACCGGGCCCCAGGGCCCACCGGCGGACGTCCGCCGGTCCGACGGGCTCGACCCCCTTTTCCCGTGCCCCGTGCCCCACTCCCCGCAGCGCGCCTCACCCGACGCTGAAGGCCCCGTCCGGTGGGGGCGGCGAGTCGGTGGCCTCCGCGTCGGTCACCGGGGCGGTCCGGCCCACCAGGGCGGCCAGCTCATCGCCCTCGGTGAGCCGGGCCGGGAAGATGTCGCCCGCCAGCAGCCGGCTCAGCTCCGCCACCGGCAGCGGCGCCGTCGACCCGGCCAGCAGCACGTTGCCGTACCGGCGCCCGCGCAGCACCGGCGCCTCCGCCACCAGGCAGACGTACGGGAACACCGCCCGCACCGTCGCCGCCTGCGCCCTCGCGAAGGCCAGCGGCGGGCCGTCCGCCAGGTTGGCGGCGTAGCAGCCGCCCGGGCGCAGGGCCCGCGCGGCCAGCCGCAGGAACTCCACCGAGGTCAGGTGCGCCGGGGTGCGGGAGCCGTGGAAGACGTCCGCGATCACCAGGTCCTGCCCGGCGGCCGGCTCGGCGGCCAGCGCCGCCCGGGCGTCGCCGACCGTCGCGGTGATGTCCACGCCCCGCCCCTGCCAGGGCAGTTGCTCGGCGATCAGGGCGAGCAGCGGGCCGTCCACCTCCACCACCCGCTGCCGCGAACCGGGCCGGGTGGCGGCCAGGTAGCGCGGCATGGTGAGCGCCCCGCCGCCCAGGTGCAGGGCGTCCAGCGGCCGCCCTGCGGGGGCCAGGGCGTCGGCCAGATGGCCCAGGCGGCGGGTGTACTCGAACTCCAGGTGGGTCGGGTCGGCCAGGTCGACGTACGACTGCGGGGTGCCGTCCAGGGTGAGCAGCCAGCCGCCCTCGCGGTCGATGTCCGGCATCAGCTTGGCGAAGCCGAGGTCGGTCGTGCGACCGACCGGCACCGGCTCCTCCGTCACGCGCGCTCCCCCGCCGGCCGCGCGTCCACCGGGCGCACGTCCAGGTAGCCGGCCAGCCAGCGGTCCAGCTCGGCGAACACCTCGGTGCGGGCCGCCTCCCTGGACAGCACCAGGTCGTGCATGCCGCCCTCGATCCGGACGATCGTCACGTGCCGGCCCAGCCGCGGGCCCTGCGCGACGATGTCGTCGGCGCGCAGCACGGCGTCCGCGTGGTGCAGGGCCTGCTGCCAGGTGGTGGTGGAGATCGACCTGGTGGAGGCCATCAGCAGCACCGGGACGTCGATCCCGAGCCCGCCCCGCAGCTGCCGGTGGCCCTGGTGGATCGCGGCCAGCCAGCCCGCGTACAGCGGGAAGCCCTCGGCGGGCTTGAGCCGGAGGTCGAACTCCCACTCGCCCTTGTGGTCCTGGTGCAGGCTGTGGGTGTAGTGCGGGTTGAGCGAGGACGGCAGGATCCGGGTCGGCTTCATCCGCCCGAGCGCCGTCACCACCGGCCCCCCGGCCGTCCGCACCGCCGCACCGGCCGGCATCGACAGGAACGGACTGTTCAGGAACAGCCCGTCCACCAACCCCCGCCCGGCCCGACGCCCCGCCCACAGCGCGCCCACCAGCCCACCGGTGGAGTGCCCGTTCAGCAGCAGCTGCCGGTGCCCGTCCACCTCCCGGATGATCCGGACCGCCTCGTCCAGCTCCTCGTCGTACTCGACGAGGTCACGGACGAAGTTCGGCGACTGGTGCGGGCGCAGCGAGCGGCCGTACTTGCGCAGGTCGAGGGCGTAGAACGAGAAGCCCAGCGCGGTGTAGTGGTCCGCCAGATTGGTCTGGAAGAAGTAGTCGTTGTACCCGTGGACGTACAGCACGGCCCGCTCGGCCCCCGGCACCAACCGCCGCACCAGGGTCGCGCACACCGCCCCCTCGTCGTCCGGCCGCAGCTCCAGCTCCGCCGCCTCGTAGGGGGCACCCAGGATGTCTTCCCGAAACTCCATGCGCCCGACTGTACTGGCTCGGTCGGCCCCGCCCCCGGCATCCTTGAGCTGCAGGGATGTGACGATCGCAATGCTTTCGTCCGCCAGGGCACCGATGTCCGCCCTGGCGCGCTCCATCCGCAGACGAGCGTCGACGGCAGCAGCGTTCCGCCCGAGGTCCTTGAGAACCGCTTCGAGCCGCATCCACGTATCGGCCTCGCCGAACCGGTCACCGACTTCCAGATCGATCGCGAGGGCGCGTTCGAGCGAATCCAGTGCCTCCTCGAAGCTCTGCAGGATCCGGAGCGCCTCTCCGCGGTTCCTCAGGACCAGGCTCTCGCCCCTGCGATCGCCGTGCTCCCGGAGGGCCCTGCCCGCACACTCGTACAGGTCCACGGCTTCACGTGTCCGGCCGACCCTCACCAAGCTCACCCCGAGGTCTCCGAGGGCCGACGCCTCTCCGTGGCTGTCACCGAGTTCCCGGAAGGTCACCACGGCGCACTCATGCGCCTTGATCGCCTCCTCGAAGCGCCGCAGTTCGGACAGGGTCTTGGCCACGCATCCCCAGGCGAGTGCCTCACCGTCTCTGTCGCCGACCTCCTGGAAGATCAGGAGAGCCTGCCGGAATGTCTCGAACGCCTCCTGGCTTCGGTCCAGGTCGCACAGGAGTGTTCCGAGATTGCCCAACGAACTTGCTTCCCAATGGCGGTCGCAGTGGCCCTTCCCGGTGGAGATGGAATGCCGGACGATCTCGATCGCCTCCTCGGCCCGCCCCAGCGTTCCGAGCATGAGACCGAGATTTCCGTAAGCGGTCGCGGTTCCCTCTCGGTCGTCGAGGTTCCGGTAGATCGTTGCGGCCGTGCAGAAGGCCGATACGGCCTCCTCGAACCGGCCGCCGTTCTCCAAAGCCAACCCGTAGTAGATCAGGGCCATCGCTTCCTGGGCCTCGGACCTGAGGTCACGCGCCGCCGCCACGGCCGCCCTGGTGACCGCGATGGCGTCGTCGGCCCTGAACCACCGCGTCAGCTGAGGTGCGATGGACGACGACAGACTCACCGCAGCACTCGGAAAGCCGAGCTCCGCAGCCGTCTGAGCGGTTGCCACCAGGCTGACCCGCTCGCCCCGCAGCCATTCGAGGGCTTCGGCCCGGTCGTGGAACGTGCCGGAACAGCGGCATCCCGGCACCTGCCGCGCCGCATGGTCCGCAGCCTTGGCAGTGGTCACGTAGTAGTTCATCAAACGGGTCAGCGCCGGATCCGTCGGCCCTGGCTGTTCGAGTGCGTAGTCCCGCACGAGATCGTGGAGGTACCAGCGTCGGCCGTCCGCGCTCCCCTCGATCAGAGCGGTACCGGCGAGCCGGGCAAGCCGGTACCGCATCCGACGAGCCGGTCGGCCCATGAGAGCGGCAGCGGCCTCGACGGACACGTCAGGGCCCGGGTTCAGGGCCAGGAGGCGGAAGAGTTCCGCCTGCTCGGCGGTGAGCCGACGATGGGAACGGTCGAGAGTGATCCGCATGGCGATCTCCCCGTCGTCCAGGAGATCGAGCCTCGCCGCACGATCCGCCAGATCCGTCGCCAGATCAGCGGGTCGCAGGTGCCGGTCGAGGACGAACTGCGCCCCGGCAAGCCTGAGGGCGAGCGGCAGGTGACTGCACAGTTCCGCGATCCGGCGGGTGTTCCCGTTGTCTGCGGCGATGCGCCGGTCGTTGGCGTGTGCTCCGCGCACCACCTTCTCCAGCATGTCCAGCGCCGGTTCGGGCGCAAGCACACCGAGACGATGAAGCCGGGCGTCGAGGCTGGGAAGGGTCTCTCGGGAGGTCACCACCAGACGGTGGTGGGTCGAAGCCGGTTGCAGGAGGCGGACCTGTTCAGCGCTGGAGGCGTTGTCCGCGATCACCAGGACTCCGCCGTCGAAACGCTCCAACTGAGCCAGGAACAGCATCGCACGGGCCTGGGACTCCGGTGGGATGTGTTCAGCGGGAACGGCAAGGGCCCGCAGGAGGGAGTCGAGGGCCTGTCCGACCTCCATCGGGGTCTCGTCGTAGCCGCCCAGGTCGACGAACAGGGCCAGGCCGAAGTGTCCGGCCGTCAGCAGCTGGTGGCCGACGGCCACCGCCAGCGTGGTCTTGCCGATGCCGCCGAGGCCGGTGACCGCCACCGTCGGCGGGCCGTCCGTGGTGAGCAGGGTCCGGAGGTCGGCCAGGTCGTCGTCGCGGCCGGTGAAGGCGGTCGGCACCGGGGGCAGGCCGGCGGTCGTGGGTGGGTGGGGGGTCAGGGTGACGTGGGCGGTCTCCGCCTGGACGATCGGGCCGTGGACCGTGCTGCCGGAGACGCTGTTGTGCACCCCACCAGGGTATCCGTCCGCGCCTCCTGGCCGCTTCCCGTGCGCCTGCTGTGCGCCGGTGGTCATGTGGAACGCTTCCCGGACGGACACGGCGAGTTGGGGAGTCTGCATGCAGCACGGGCACATCGATCCGTCGCTCTACCGTTCGGCGGCCGAGGCGATCGCGGCCCCACCCGAGACGCTGGCGTACGTGGCCGGGTTCGACCGCTCGGCGCAGCGGCCGGACGCCTTGCTCACCGTGGACACCGACCCGGCGTCGGCGAGCTACGGGAAGGTGCTCAACTTCGCGGAGCTGCCCACCCTCGGTGACGAGCTGCACCACTTCGGCTGGAACGCCTGCTCCAGCGCGCTGGCGCACGCCTGCCACGAGAACCCGGAGCGGCGGTTCCTGCTGCTGCCGGGGCTGCGGTCCTCCCGGCTGCACGTGATGGACACCCGGCCGGACCCGGTGCGGCCCCGGCTGGTCAAGACGATCGAGGCCAAGGAGCTCGCGGCGAAGGCGGGTTACTCGCGGCCGCACACCCTGCACTGCGGGCCGGACGGGGTGTTCCTGTCCTGCCTGGGCTCGGGCGAGGGCGGGGACGGCCCCGGCGGGGTGGCGCTGCTGGACCACACCAGCTTCGAGGTGCTGCGCCCCTGGGAGACCGAGCGCGGGCCGCAGCACTTCGCGTACGACGTCTGGTGGCACCTCGGCACGGACGTCGGGATCACCAGTGAGTGGGGCACGCCGTGGATGGTCGAGGACGGGGTGCTGCCCGAGCAGCTGCTCGGTCGCAAGTACGGGCACGCGCTGCACTTCTGGGAGCTGGGCACCGGGCGGCACCTCCAGCGGGTCGACCTCGGGGACCAGTACCAGATGGTGCTGGAGCTGCGCCCGGCGCACGATCCGCAGGCCGAATGGGGGTTCGCCGGGGTGGTGGTGAACGTCGAGGACCTCTCCTCCTCGGTCTGGCTCTGGTACCGGGAGGGCCCGGCGTTCACCGTGCGCAAGGTGATCGAGATCCCCGCCCAGCCCGCCTCCGCCGCCGAACTTCCGCCCGCGCTGCAGCCGTTCGGGGCGGTGCCGCCACTGGTGACCGACATCAACCTGTCGGTGGACGACCGCTGGCTGTACGTCTCGGCCTGGGGCACCGGCGAGCTGTTCCAGTACGACGTCTCGGACCCGTTCCACCCCCGGCTCACCTCCTCCGTCCGGCTCGGCGGGATCGCCGCCCGGACCCCGCACCCGGCCGAACCGGGGCGGCCGCTGAGCGGGGCGCCGCAGATGGTGGAGATCAGCCGCGACGGCCGGCGGCTCTACCTCACCAACTCCCTCTACGGGGCCTGGGACGACCAGTTCTACCCGGACGGCATCGACCCGTGGCTGGTCAAGCTGGACGCCGACCCGGACGCCGGCGGGCTGAGCATCGACGAGCGGTTCTTCCCGCACGGGGCCGACTTCCGGGGCCTGCGCGTCCACCAGACCCACCTGGCCGGCGGGGACGCCTCCTCGGACTCCTATTGCCACCGGTGACCCGGTGACCGACGGAGAGCCGACGGATGACCGACGGATGACCGACGGATGACCGACGGCAGCTGCCCCCACCGGCAGCTGCCGGCGGCGGCTAGGCGCGGAGCGGCTGGTCGAACCGCACCCGGGTCAACGGCAGCCCCACCGCGAGCAGTTCGGTGCGCACCGAGGCGATCATCCCGGCCGGGCCGCTGACGCAGGCCAGGTGCTCTCGCCAGTCGCCGGCGGCCGCGACGGTGTCGGCGAGCCGCCCGGCCGTCACCGGTGTGAGCGACAACCACGGCTTGTGCAGGACGAGTTCGGATAGCGCCTGCCAGTCGTAGAGGTCGGAGCGGTCGCGCGCGCCGACGAACAGGTGGACCCGGCGGCCCGGCGGGCGGTGCAGGGCCTGCTGCTCGACGATCGCCTTCATCGGGGCGAGCCCGGTGCCGCCCGCGACCAGCAGCAGGTCGCGGGCGTCGCCGTCGGGCAGCAGGCCGCCGCGCGGCGGGCCGAGGCGCAGCCGGTCGCCGACGGCGGTGCACCCGACCAGCGCCGCGCTGACGCCGCCGGGGCCGGTGCGGCGGACGTGGAACTCCAACTCGTTGTCGCCGCGCGGGGCGCAGCCCATCGAGTACTGCCGCCAGGTGTGCGGCAGGGCCGGGTGTTCGACGGTGCCGTACTGGCCCGCCCGGTAGGGGTACGGTTCGCCGGTGCGCACCCGGAGCACGGCGAGGTCGGGGCGACGGCGCTCGTGGCCGGTCACCACGGCGTGCCAGTAGGGGGGTTCGGTGAGCGCGGAGTCGGCGCCGGCCACCATCGCGCCGACGGCGAAGCGCAGCATCCGCACCCAGGCGGCTTCGAGGCCTTCGGTCCAGCGTTCGCCGGCCCGCATCCGCAGGGCCGCCCGGAGGGCCTCCTCGAAGGCCTCGTAGTGGACCGGCCGAACACCCAGTTTCCGGTGGTCGCGGCCGAGTTGGCGCAGCGTGCGGTCCAGTTCGGCGGGCTGGTGGAGGTGGTCGACCAGGTGGTGGAAGACCCGTTCCAGGTGGGCCTGCTGGAACTCCATCGAGGCGGGGAAGAGCGGACGCAGGTAGGGGCGGCGGCGGAACATGACCGCGTAGAGCTGGTCGATCAGCGCGGACAGCGGGGCGACGAGGTCCAGGTCGCGCCGGATCAGGTGCTGGTCCGCGGCGCCGTCGTAGCCCTCGCAGCCGCCGAGGCCGTGGTCGCCGACTCCGGGCCCGGCTCCGGCTCCGGCTCCGGCTCCGGGCCCGCTCCCCGACGGCGAGGCGGGGGCGAGGAGTTGGCGCCGCAGTCTCATCGCATGGTGGCGGGCGATCAGACGGTCGTACTCGGCGGTGGCGGTGGCGGCCGCGGTGGCCTGGCTGCTGTTGTCCATGACCTGCCCAGTCAACTGCCGGGCCGCGGGTCACCGGAAGGGCCGATGGCCCCGGGCCCGCCCGGGACCATCGACCCACTCCACTCCCCGCCGACGGACCTCGCGGCCCTGCCCGCCGACGGACCTCGCGGCCCTGCCCGTCAACGGACCTCGTGACCCTGCCCGGTGACCCGGTCGGCCGCCTGACCGGCCGCGGACCGGCGTTCGGTGGCGTCCCAACTGGCCAGCAACCGCAGGGACTCCGCGGACGGGCTGCCCGGTTCGGCGTGGTAGGTGACCAGCACCTGGTCGCAGTCCCCGGCCGGGTACAGGGTCTCGTACCGGAGGCTGAGCGGGCCGACCACCGGGTGGTGCAGCCGCTTGGTGCCCTGCCCCTTCTCCTTGATCCGGTAGCTGGCCCAGAGATTGCGGAAGTCCTCGCACTTGAGCGAGAGTTCGCCCACCAGTGAGGCGAGCCGCGGGTCGTCCGGGTAGCGGCCGGCCTCCAGCCGCAGCAGCCCGACCACGTCGCTGGCCTTGCCCTCCCAGTCCTCGAAGAGCCGGCGGGCGGCCGGGTCGAGGAAGACGTGCCAGGCCATGTTGCGCTGCTCGGGCGGCATCGCCGCGAAGTCGCCGAGCAGCGCGGTGCCGATCCGGTTCCAGGCGATGATGTCCAGCCGCCGCCCGAGCACGTACGCGGGCACGCCTTCCATCGCGTCCAGCAGCTGTTGCAGCGCGGGCCGCACCCGCTGCGGGCGGGCGGAGGCGGTGCGCCCGGGGCGGCGGCGGGCGGGGGTGGTGAGCCGGCCGAGGTGGTCGCGCTCGGCCGGCCCGAGCCGCAGCACCCGGGCGACGGCGTCCAGGACCGCCGCGGAGACGTTCTCGCCGTGGCCCTGTTCGAGCCGGGTGTAGTAGGCGGTGCTGACTCCGGCCAGCTGGGCCAGCTCCTCGCGGCGCAGCCCGGGCACCCGTCGGCGGGTGGTGCCGCCGGGCAGGCCCACGTCCTCGGGCCGCAGCCGGGCGCGGCGGGATCGGAGGAACTCGCTGAGTTCGGTGCGCTGGTCCATGACTGCAGTATGCGGGCGCGGCGGCGGGCCCGGGGGCGGGCGAGGGTGATACTGCCGTGCGTAGGTTCCGCGCTCCTACGCTGTGCTCCCGTACGTGCCGCCGTGGTACGCGCCGCCGTCCTACGCACGACCGTCGTACGTGCGGCTGTCGTACGAAGAACGCCGACCTGGTTGGCCCCGCCGACCCGGCGCAGTCTGATGGGCATGACCGACGAGACGACAGCCACGCAGCACACCGCCACCCGCACCGTCGCCGCCTACGCGGCGCAGCGCCCCAACACCCCGCTGGCCAAGACCACCGTCACCACCCGGGCCGTCGGCGAGCACGACATCGTGATCGACATCCGCTACTCCGGCATCTGCCACTCGGACATCCACCAGGTGGGCGAGGACTGGGGCGACGGCATCTTCCCGATGGTCCCCGGCCACGAGATCGCCGGGCTGGTCAGCGAGGTCGGCCCGGGCGTCACCCGCTGGAAGGTCGGCGACCGGGTCGGGGTCGGCTGCTTCGTCGACTCCTGCCGGGAGTGCGACAACTGCCGGGCCGGGCTGCAGCAGTACTGCACCGGCGAGGGCGGCATGGTCTTCACCTACAACGCCGTCGGCAAGGACGGCCGACCGACCTACGGCGGTTACGCCGCCGAACTGGTGGTGGACGAGGAGTACGCGCTGCGCATCCCGGACGGCCTGCCGCTGGACGCCGCCGCGCCGCTGCTGTGCGCGGGCATCACGGTGTACTCGCCGCTGGCCCACTGGGGCGCCGCCCCCGGCAAGAAGGTGGCGATCGTGGGCCTGGGCGGGCTCGGCCACATGGGGGTGCAGTTCGCCCACGCGATGGGCGCGGAGGTCACCGTGCTGAGCCAGTCGCTGCGCAAGCGCGAGGACGGCCTGCGGCTGGGCGCGGACCACTACCGGGCCACCTCCGACCCGGCGGTCTTCGAGGAGCTCGCGGGCAGCTTCGACCTGATCGTCAACACCGTCTCCGCCGACCTCGACCTGACCGCCTACATCGGTCTGCTGCGGGTCGACGGCACCATGGTGCAGGTCGGCGTGCCGGAGAAGCCGCTCACCCTGCACCCGTTCCCGCTGGCCATCGGGCGCCGCTCGCTGGCCGGTTCGGCGATCGGCGGGCTGCCGGAGACCCAGCGGATGCTGGACTTCTGCGCCGAGCACGGCATCACCGCGCAGATCGAGGTGATCCGGGCCGAGCAGATCAACGAGGCGTACCGGCGGGTGCTGGACGGGGACGTCCGGTTCCGCTTCGTGATCGACGCCTCGACCATCTGACGCCCTCCGACCGGGGTCGGTCTCCGACCGGCGCCGGTCGGAGACCGCACGGAACACCCCGCGCCCCGGTGCTCTCCCACCACCGGGGCGCGGGGCGTCGCCGACGACTCCCGGCCGGTCCCCGCCCTCAGACCCCCGCCGCCGCCCGGCGCTGCGCGCGCCGGTCCTCCCGCCGCTGGCGCCCACGGCGCAGCGGCTGGTCGGGCAGCCACCCGAAGGTCAGACAGGCGCCCACCACGCCGAGCAGCATCCCGATCACGAAGCCGCCCAGGTTGGAGGTCACCCAACTGGCCAGCGAGGCGAGCACGGCGAGGATCGAGTAGAACAACCGCTGCGCGGGGTTGAACAGGATCAGCACGCCGCACAGCACCATCACCGACGGCACCAGGTACCCCGCCAGTCCCACCAGCGAGATGTGCAGCAGGAGGGGCAGCGGGGCCCACAGCGTGAAGAGGATCTCGGCGCCGCCGAGCGTCACCAGCAGTCCGCCCCAGAACGGTCGCCCGCCCCGCCAGTCGCGTGTGACCCGGCCCGCGAGGCGCGCGGGCGCGGGGGTCGTGTCGGTCGTGGCGGCGCTCGCGGACGCAGCGCTCGCTGCGGCTCCGGCGGGAGCGGCGGCGCCGGTGACGGGGGTGGTGGCCGCGGCGGGCTGGGCGGCCGTCCCCTCGGCCGCCACCTCCTCGCTCCGCGACCCGGCGCCCTCGCCGGTTCCGGCCCGTTCCGGTACGGACTCCGTCATGGTCAGCAGCCCTTGGAGCTGAAGCTCAGCCGCAGGTTGGGCAGCCTGAACCCGACGGCGGTGCTCGCGTAGTTGTGCTGGTTGACGTTGGTCAGCGTGACGTGGTCGGCCTGCTGCCCGAAGACACCCCGGCCGCCCTTGCCGACGTCGCCGGCCTTGGTGTACGTGCTGGCGTCGCCGCCGATCTCGATGTTCTTGAACTGCGCGTCGCCGGCGGTCAGCAGGTCGGAGTCGGTGGTGAGGTCGGAGGCGGCGACCGGGGTGCCCTGGTCGCCCGCGTGGATCAACAGGTTGACGCCGCCGAGGTCCACGCTCTGGCAGAGGTTGGTGATCTCGGCGGTCTTGATCGCCGACACCGCGACCAGCACCTGGCCGCCGGTCTTGCCCTGGTTGGGGCTGCCGGGAATCATGTGGTCGAGCGAGCCGAACTGGGCGAAGCCCTCGCCGTCGATCTTGTCGGCGGTGATGGTGAACGGCATGCCGGAGATGGAGAACTGCGCGGCGAGCACGCCCTGGGCGGTGAGGGTCATCAGGATGCCCCCGACCGCGATGGCCGGCACGGCCATCAGGACGGAGCGCTTCATCCGCACCCGTCCTCTTGTGCTCCCGGTCGGCGTCTGCGGGGACTCCGCCGCGGCGGCGGCTTCCTCGGACATGGCCATGTGTGCTCCCTGTGGGTGGATGGGGTGTGCAGGCACTGGCACGTTGTCCTGGCGCGGACAGCGTTCCGCGCTCCGACCGGTCCGTCCGCCCCTCGGCAGCGGGGCGGCTCGGGTCGGAGCGCGATGAGTAACTGGGAAGCTACTGCTCGGTATTCGCCGGGTCAATACAGGTGCACGAAGGATCTTCACCGATCCTCGACCCGATCCCCGACCCGAGCCGACGGGCCGATTCGGCCGGGCCGAGGAAGGGGGACAGGCAGAACATGCTCAACACCGGCAGCAGGTCCGGCAGTTGATCGGTACGGCCGGAGGAGATCCGGCGGTAGACCGCGCTGTAGACGCCTCCCACCACCGCGTCCACCATCTCCTGGACACCCACACCGCCCGGAAGTTGGGGCACTTCGGCGAAGAACGCGCGGAACCGGGTCAGGAGTTGGTCCCGCTCGCGCCGCCCGGCCGGACCGACCGCCTCGATCTCGACCACCGCCATGGTCGCGAACGACGGCGTTCCGGCGAGGAGTTGCAGCATCGCCCCGAGCGCCTGCCGGATCCCGGCGCACCAGTCGGATTCGGCCGCGAAGGCCGCCGCCATCCGCCGGACCACCACCCCGGTCCCGTAGCGGTGCGCGGCCAGGAAGGCGTCCTCCTTGCCGCTGAACAGCTCGTAGAAGACCGGCCTGGTCACCCCCGCCGCGCTGCAGATGTCGCTCACCGTCGCGTGCTGGTAGCCGTGTTCGGCCACCGTCCGGACCAGCCCGTCCAGCAGCCGTTCGCGCTGGGTCGCGGCGACCACCCCGGCGGGCTGCCGGCGCGGGCCGGGTTTGATCGACCTGGCCGGATCCCGGCCGGTCCGGGCGCCCGGCAGCAGGACCACGTCGGAACTCCGGAGGTGTTTGGGACCCATCACCAACTCCTGTGTCCTGTATTGACATTGACGTAACACCGGGTTTACAACTCTGCCAGGTTTCCAACCGGCCGGCGCGCAGGCCGCCACCGGTCGGATCCAGGGGCTCCGACGGGCCCGGGCCGACCGCCCGGGCCCCGGACCAGGGCGGATCCGGGCCCACGGCGGTGGCAGCCGCCGATGTGCACCCGACAGCACCGCACGTCCGCACGGCTCCGCGCCGTGCCGCCGCGTTCCGGACCGTCCCGTTCCGCCCCGTCGGGCACCGAACTCCCGTACCCGGCACCGCCGTACGGGCGCCCTGCACGAAGTACCACGCACCACCGCCGGACGCAACACCCGTCACACCGGCGACCGGCACCGAACCGCGCGTCGCGCACCGCACCACGCACGAAGCACGACGCGCAGCACACAGAGCACAGAGCACACAGCACGCTGCACCGAACGAAAGACCGCCGTACCGCACGAGCGGGCCCGTGGCGCCGGGCCCGCCCGCACCCGCGGTACGACGGAGCTCCGGCACGCCAGGCACCTCCCCCGCCGTGCACGTCACCACCCCCGCACGCGGGGTTCCCCCACCCGTCCCCGGGACGGAGAGAGGCACCCTCATGCGCATCCGCCGTACGCTCGCAGCCGCTTCCCTCGCCGCCATCGCCCTCACCGGCGCCGCCGTCGCACCGGCCCAGGCCAACGCCGCCGCCGTCCTCACCCAGGGCAGCGCCAGTGGCCCGGCCATCGCCGTGGGCGACAACCTGGTCGCCAACCTGGTCTCCGGCACCGCCGCCACCTTCACCGACGGCGCCGGCAGCACCAACGGGGTCAGCTGTGCCAGCTCCTCGTTCGCCGCGACCGTGACGTCCAACCCGGCCGCCCCCGGCAGCGCGACCGAGCAGCTCAACACCCAGTCCTTCGACCAGTGCACCTCCAGCGTCATGGGCGTCATGAGCGTGCAGAGCGTCACCGCCACCAGCCTGCCGTACACCAACACGGTCGTCTCCGGCGGCGGCAGCAACAACGTCTCGCTCAACGGCACCAGCGCCGGCCCGGTCGGCATCACGGTCGTCCTGAACACCCTGCTGGGCCAGATCAGCTGCGTCTACCAGAGCCCCAACGGCATCACCGGCAACACCTCGAACAGCGGCAGCACCATCGGCTTCAGCAACCAGCCGGCCAACCTGGTCTCCGGCCCCGGCCTGTGCTTCTCCACCGGCTACTTCAGCGCCACCTACGGCCCGGTCACCGACAGCAGCGCCGCGGGCAACCCGGTCCTGTACGTCAACTGACGTTCCGCACCCGGACTCCGCGCGAGCACGAGCACCCCGGCCGCGTGGTGGGCGGCGGCGAGGTCGGCGCGGGCGGCGGTCAGC
>NZ_JBFBGS010000024.1:79737-142037 GCF_040684795.1 Kitasatospora sp. NPDC089797
GCCCCGGCCCGCCGCACGCCGCTCCACCGCGCCCACCGGAACCGCCGGGACCGCCACCACGAACCCCGCCAGGCAGCCCCATCCACCGCCCCGCCGGTCCCGCGACAAGCAAGTGACCGGCCGGTAGGGTGGCGCCGCACGGGCCCGACGGAACGGGCCCGGCGAACCGGAACGGGGCGGTCGGATGGCCAGCGGCAGCGACACCAACGGCGAGGGCACGGGCTTCTTCACCTCGGTGGCGGACACCGCCGAGCGACTCGCCGCGACCGGCTACCTGGCCTCCACCGCCGTGGCCACCACCGTCTTCCTGGCCGACCGGCTCGGCAAACCGCTGCTGGTCGAGGGCCCCGCCGGAGTCGGCAAGACCGAACTCGCCAAGGCCGTCGCCGAACTGGGCGCCGCCCGGCTGGTCCGGCTCCAGTGCTACGAGGGCATCGACGAGGCCCGCGCGCTCTACGAGTGGAACCACGCCAAGCAGTTGCTGCGGATCACGGCCGGCCGCGACGAGGGCTGGGACCAGGCCCGCGGCGACATCTTCGGCGAGGAGTTCCTGCTCACCCGCCCGCTGCTCACCGCCATCCGCGGCGAGGAGCCCACCGTCCTGCTGATCGACGAGATGGACAAGGCCGACGTCGAGGTGGAGGCGCTGCTGCTGGAGGTGCTCAGCGACTTCCAGGTGACCGTCCCCGAACTCGGCACCATCACCGCGACCCGCCGTCCCTTCGTGCTGCTCACCTCCAACGCCACCCGGGAGCTCTCCGAGGCGCTGCGCCGCCGCTGCCTCTTCCTCCACCTCGACTACCCGGACGCCGAGTTGGAGCGCCGGATCGTCCGGCTCAAGGTGCCCGGCCTGGACGACACCCTGGCCGCCTCGCTGGTCCGGGTGGTCGGCGCGCTGCGCGCCATGGACCTGCGCAAGGCGCCGTCCGTCGCCGAGACCATCGACTGGGCCCGCACCCTGCTGGCGCTCGGCGCCGACACCCTGGACGACGCGGTCGTCCAGGACACCCTCGGGGTGATCCTCAAGCACCAGGACGACGTCCGCAAGGCCGCCCGGAAGCTCACCCCGGCATGACCGCCCCGGGCCCCGCCGACACCGCCGCCCGCCTGACCGGCCTGGTGCGTGCCCTGCGCGGGCACGGCCTGCGGATCGGCCCGGCGGAGACGGTGGACGCCGCGGCCGTGCTCGACGTGCTCGGCTTCGCCGACCGCGAGCAGATGCGGGCCGGGCTGGCCGCCGCCCTGCTCCGCGCGGAGGGCCAACGGCCGGTCTTCGACGCCTCCTTCGACCTGTTCTTCCCCCTCGGAGTCGGCACCCCCGAGGCCGTGCGCCATTCCCCGCCGCCGGTGCCCGCCGACCCCGAGCCACCCCGCTTCGGCCGCCCGGACCCGCTGCGCGACCTGCTGCGTGACCGACTGGCCGCCGCCCTCGCCGCCGACGACCGGGCCGCCCAGGCCCGGCTGGCCGGCGAGGTGGTCGAGGCCTTCGGCCGCTACGGCGCCGGCAGCACCCCCGGCTCGGACGGCTGGTCCGCCCACCAGGCGCTCGGCCGGCTCGCCCCCGAGACACTGCTCGCCCGGATCCTCGCCGCACTGCGGCAGCAGGGCCCGGAGGACCTCTCCGACCGCGTCCTCGCCGACGAGATCCGCCGCCGGATCCGGGACTTCCGCGCCCAGGTCGCCGGCGAGGCCCGCCGCCGGGTGGCCGAACTGCGCGGCCCCGAACGGATCGCGGAGCGCGCCGTCGCCCCCACCGCGGACCGGATCGACTTCCTGGCCGCCGGCCGCGAGCAACTCGCCGAACTCCGCCGCACCGTCCACCCGCTGGCCCGCAAGCTGGCCACCCGGCTGGCCGCCCGGCGCCGCCGCGCCGCCCGCGGCCGGATCGACCTGCGCCGCACCCTGCGCCGCTCGCTCGGCACCGGCGGGGTGCCGCTGCGCCCGGCCCACCGGCTGCGCCGCCCGGCCCGGCCGGAGCTGGTGCTGCTCTGCGACGTGTCCGGTTCGGTGGCGGGCTTCGCCGACTTCACCATGCTGCTGGTCCAGGCGATGAGCGAACAGTTCAGCAAGGTACGGGTGTTCGCCTTCGTCAACCGCACGGCCGAGGTCACCGACCTGCTGCGGCGCGACCGGGACGACCCGGCCCGGCTGGCCGCCCGCATCCTCACCGAGGCCGCGGTGACGGGCTACCACGGCAACAGCGACTACGGCTCGGCGCTCGGCGACTTCGCCGAACACCACCTGGACGCCGTCGGCCCGCGCACCTGCGTGCTGGTCCTCGGCGACGCCCGCAACAACCACCGCGACCCCAACACCCAGGCCCTGCACCGGATCTCCGCCCGGGCCCGCCGGGTCTTCTGGCTCAACCCCGAACGCCCCGAGCTCTGGGGCACCGGCGACTCCGCCGCCCCGGCGTACGCGGAGGCCGTGGAGATGCACTCCTGCCGCAACGCCCGCCGCCTCGGCGAACTGATCGCCCGCCTGCTGCCCGTCTAGGGGACGTCCACCGTGAACCCGGGTCGGGCGCCCGCGAAACGGTGGTACTACTGGGGCATGCAGGAAGAGACCGCACGCTCCGCGATCGACACGTTCATCTCCGCGTTCAACGCCTCGGACGACAGCTATGTGACCGCCCTGCTCCCCCAGGCCCTGACCTCGGACGTGGTCTTCTGGGGGCCGCTGGGCCGCAGCGAGGGAATCGCGGCGGTCGAGCGGTTCGTGCTGGACCTCCGACGCCACCCGGCGGGGACCGGCACGATGGTGCGCTGCTCGGCGGTGGACATGCCCGACGAATGGGCCCGCTACCAGTGGGTCTTCACCACGCCCGACGGCGGCCCCCGTCTGGCCGGAACGGACGTCGTCCACCTGCGGCGGAACCTGATCGACCAGATCATCGTCTTCGCGGGCGAGATCGAGCCGTTCACCCCCTGAGCCGCCCTCCCGAACCGCTGTCCCGGGACACCCGCCGGACATTCGCCGAACACCCGACCGCCCCCGTACCCGGGAGCCGGGTGCGGGGGCGGTCGGGAGGATCACCGTTCGCCGGTGGGGATCACCGGACGCCGGTGGGGGTCACCGGACGCCGATGTGGTCCGGGGCCGGGCCCGGTGCGGCGACGGACGGACGGGCGGCGTGCGCCGGCGGGTTCGCCGGGGTCGGCCGCAGCGGCCACCACAGCGAGCGGCCGAGGAGGGCCGCCAGCGCCGGGACGGTGACCAGCGAGAGCACCAGGGCCGAGAGCAGGATGCCGAGGGTCATCGAGAACGCGACCTGCTCGCTGCCCGGGGTGGTGGCCAGCGTCGCGAAGGAACCGGCCAGGACGAGGCCCGCGGTGGCGACGGCCGGGGTGGTGTGCCGGACGGCGCGGGCCACCGCGCTGCGCACCGAGCCGGGCCCGTGCATCTCCTCGCGGATGCGGTCGGTGATCAGGATGTTGTAGTCGGTGCCGAGGGCCACCACGAACAGGAACAGCACCAGCGGGAGGGTGAACGAGACCCCGGGCTCGCCCAGGCCGTGCTGGAACAGCAGGGTGGCGGCGCCGAGGGTCGCGGCGAACCCGAGGCCGACCGCGATCATCAGGACGACCGGGGCGAGCAGGCTGCGCAGGAGCAGCAGCAGGATCAGCGCGATCAGGCCGGCGGCGACCGGGAAGACCACGCTCAGGTCCCGGTCGACGGCCTTGGAGATGTCGGCGAACACCGCCGCCGTCCCGCCGACGTGCCCGCTCGTCCCGGCCGGGGCGTGCGCGGCGACCGCGGCCCGGACCGGTCCGGAGGCCAGGTCGCGGGCGTGCTGGCTCTGCGGGTCGGCGTTCAGGAAGAGGTCGATCCGGGCGGCCCGGTGGTTGTCGGCGAGCACGGGCCGGCCGACCTGGCCGACGCCCTCGACACCGCCCAGCGCCTTGGCGAGGCCGTCGAAGCGGGCCGCGTCCAGGGTGCCGCCGTCCTTGGCGACGAGGTAGACCGTCGTCGGGTCGGAGACGCCGGCCGGCAGCGCGCGGGCGATCTCGGCGGCGGTGGCGGACGCGGACGTGGTGGTGTCGTTGCCCATGCTGTAGTCCATCCGGAGCCCGACCGTCCCGGCGGCCAGCGTGCCGAGCAGGGCGACGGACGCGAGCAGCAGGGCCAGCGGGCGGCGGGCGACGAGGTCGCCGAAGCGGGCGGCGACACCCGGGCGCGGCGTGTGCCGCACGCTGCGGGAGGGCCAGAAGATCCCGCGGCCGCAGGCGGCGAGCAGGGCCGGCATCAGGGTGAGGCTGCCCAGCAGCATGACCAGCACGGCGACCGCGATGGCCGGGCCGAGCGAGCGGAACTGGCCGAAGCTGGCCACGCCCAGGGTGGCGAAGGCGGCGACGATGGTCAGCGCCGCGGAGGTGATCGCGGTGCCCACCCGGCCGGAGACCTCGGCGGCGGCCTCCCGGGCGGGCTGGTCGGGCCGGGCGCGCAGCTGCTCGCGGAATCGGAACAGCAGGAAGAGCAGGTAGTCGACACCGATGCCGAGCAGCACCACGGCGATCAGGCCGGGGGTGGAGGCGTCCAGCTTGAACCCGGTGAGGGAGGCCGCGCCGGCCACCGCGCCGCCGGCGACGCCACCGACCAGGGCGACCGCGAGCAGCGGCAGCAGGGCGGCCAGCACGCTGCGGAACACCAGCACGTTGAGCAGCACGATCAGCCCGGAGAGCAGGGCGCCGCCCACGGCCGCGGCGGTGCGGTTGGCCTCGGTGGTGTCGGAGGCCTGGGCCAGGCTGCCGGTGAAGCCGGTGCGCATGTCGATCCCGGCGTACTGGGCGCGGGCCTCGTCGCGGAAGGCCCGGTAGACGCTCTGGACGCCCTCCTCCGAGGCGTTGCCCTTCATCTCGACGGTGAGCAGCTCGAACGTCCGGTCGGGCGCCATCGTGGCGGGGGCGATCCGGGGCGTCTGGGAGTGGTCGGGGGTCAGGAAGGCCGGCTCGTCCTTCTTCCGGGGCATGGTGACCCGCTGCTCGGCGAGCTTGGCGGCCCGGGCCTCGATCCGCTGCTGGTCGGCGGGGCTGAGCGCCTTGCCGTCGGTCCGGGCGACCAGCACGGTGACGGTGGTGGCATCGGGCTTGATGCCGAAGTCCTCCTCGGCGATCCGCAGCGCGGCGGCCGAGTCGTAACTGCGGGGCAGGAACTCCCCGGTCTGGGACTGGGTCACCCGGGACATCAGCATCGGGCTCAGGAAGGTCAGTCCCAGGCCCAACACCGCCCACAGGGCGATGACCTTCCACGCATGTCGCGTGGAGAATCCGGTCAGTGCGCGGATCACATTTCCTCCGGTCGGTGGACGCGAACGTCGGCCTCCGGGCCGGCGTTTCCGGCCCAGGTCAAGACCATCAGTCCCGGGGGTGCCCGGGCGTCCGGGCAGCGGACGATCCTCGTGGGGGCCACACTCCCCCCGCCCGGGCCGGGACCGGGACCGTGGTCCTGGTCCCGGCCCGCCCGGCTCGGCCCCGGGGAGCACGAACGGACCGCCGGGCCGATGCCAGAATGGGGACGTCAGCGCTGATCAGCAGGGAGGAACCGGATGAACGGGCGGCAGCGCCCCGAGGCGGCCGCAGGCACCGACGGGCCGCGGGAGGAGCGGTCGGACGGGCTGCCGTGGAACCGCACCGACGCCATGGTGGCCGTCGGAGCCGGCAGCCTCGACCTGATCGCCTGGATGCTCATCGGCAAGGAGCACGGCGCCGACGCCATGAGCGTGCCGGGCTTCGCCTTCTCCGTCCTGGCGGCCCTGCCGCTGCTGGCCCGGCGCACCCGTCCGGTACAGGTGCTGGCGGCCGTGCTGGTGCTCCGGGCGGGGGCCGACTTCTTCGCCCCCGGCGGCCAGCACTTCGGCGCGGCCCTGACCGTGGCCCTGTACTCGGTCGCGGTGGCCCGCTCCGTGCCGGTCACGGCCGCCGCCGCCGCGGTGACGGGCCTGGCCACGACGCTGAGCCAGCTGCGCTTCCAGGCGCCGCTCTGGCAGGAGCTGGTCCCCGGCCCCTCCGCCGCCGCGATGGTCGGTGCGGCGGGCCTGGCGGTGGCCCGCTGGCAGCGCGAGGTGGCCGCCAACCGCCGGCTGCTGGCGGACCGCGCCGTCGCCGACGAACGCCGCCGGATCGCAAGGGAGTTGCACGACATCGTGGCCCACCACATCACCACCATGCAGCTGATGGCCGGCGGCGCCCGCGCCAACCTGGGCGATCAGGAGGTGGTCCGGGACGCCCTGGTCACCCTGGAGTCCTCGGGGCGGCTGGCGCTGCGCGAGATGCGCCAGCTGCTGAACGTGCTGCGGGCCGGTGACGAGCCGGAGGCCGCCGCCCCGCCGCTGCCCCAGCCCGGCGCGGAGGACCTGGAGCGGCTGGTGGCCGAGTCCCGGCTGGCCGGGCTGCCGACCGAGCTCACCGTCGACGGGGCCCCGCGCCCGCTGCCGCCGACCGTCGGGCTGACGGTGTTCCGGATCGTCCAGGAGGGCCTGACCAACGCCCGCAAGTACGCCGGCCCCGCCCGGGCCTCCGTCCACCTGGCCTACCACCCGGACCGGGTGGTCGTCGAGGTGCGGGACGACGGCGTCGGCGGGCCCCCGCCGGAGGCCGCCGGCCGCGCCGGGTACGGCCTGCTCGGCATGCGCGAGCGGGTCGCCCTGCACGGCGGCACCCTGGCGACCGGCCCGCAGCCGGGCGGCGGCTTCGCCGTGACGGCCGAGCTGCCGCTGGCCACCGCCGAGTCGGCCGAGGCGGCCGTCCAGCAGGGGCAGGCGGTCCGATGACCGACCCGACGACCCCCGTGCCGCACACCGCCCACCCGGCGGACCCCGCGCAGGGCACCGCCCACCCGACGGATCCTCCGCAGGACCCCGGCGACCGCGCGATCAGGGTGCTGATCGTGGACGACCAGCCGCTGGTCCGCCGCGGCCTGTCGCTGATCCTCTCCCCCGCCCCGGGCTTCGAGGTGGTCGGCGAGGCCGAGGACGGCGCCCAGGCCGTCACCGCCGCCCTGCGGCTGCGCCCCGACGTCGTGGTGATGGACATCCGGATGCCCGTCCTGGACGGCGTCGGCGCGACGGCGGAGCTGTCCCGGGTGCTGCCCGGCTGCCGGGTCCTGGCGCTCAGCACCTTCGACATGGACGAGTACGTGGTGGCCGCGCTGCGGGCCGGCGCCCACGGGTTCCTGCCCAAGGACGTCTCCCCGGAGGAGCTGGGCTCGGCGATCCGCACGGTGCACGCCGGCGAGGCGGTGGTCGCCCCGCGGCTGCTGACCCGGTTGATCTCGGCCTACGTCCGGGCTCCCGTCACCGCCGTCCCGCCGCCGGTCGCCGAGGGGACGGCCGACCTCACGCCCCGGGAGGTCGAGGTGTGGCGGCTGATCGCCACCGGCCTCGACAACGCGGCGATCTCGCTGGCCCTGGAGATCAGCCAGTCCACCGTGAAGAACTACATCACCAGCATCTTCGGCAAGCTCGACGTCCGGGACCGCGCCCAGGCGGTGATCGCCGCGTACGAGTCCGGCCTGGTCACCGCCGGGACGGGCGGTGACCAGGCCGGCTCCTGAGGGTCAGCCCTCCAGGCCCTTCAGGAACTCCAGGAGCGCCGCGGTCACCTCGGCCGGGCGCTCCTGCTGGGTCCAGTGCCCGGTCTCCGGCAGCCGTACGTGCCCGCGCAGCTCGGGCAGCCGGCCCAGCAGGTAGGCCAGGGCCTCCGGCGGCACCATCGCGTTGACCAGGTCCTGGTCGCCCGCGATGTACAGGGCCGGCACCTCGACCGTGACCCCGGTGAAGGCGGCGAGCAGTTCGGCGTTGCGGTCCAGGTTGCGGTACCAGTTGAGCCCGCCGGTGAAGGCCCGCCCGCCGTGCGGCGCGTAGTCGGCCGTGAAGGCGTCGAGGTCGGCGTCGGTGAGCCAGTCCGGCAGCCGCTCGGGCTCGGGGACGGTGTCCAGCAGGGCCTGGCCCTCGGGGATGATCCACGGACGCGGCTTGCCGTCCGGCTGGAGGCCGCACAGGATGCGCCGCAGGCTGGACTTGATGTCGGCGGCCAGCTCGGCGTCGGCCCGGCCGGGCTCCTGGAAGTAGAGCTGGTAGAAGCCGTCACCGAAGTTCTCCCGGGCGGCGGTCAGCGGCGGCGGCCCGCCCACCGGCAGCGGCGGGACGCTCAGCCCGACGACCCCGCGCACCAGGTCCGGCCGCAGCGCGGCGGTGGCCCAGGCGACCGGCGCGCCCCAGTCGTGGCCGACCACCACGGCCCGCTCCTCGCCCAGCGCCCGGATCAGCGCGGTGACGTCGCCGACCAGGTGCAGCAGGGAGTACGCGGCCACGTCCTCCGGCTGGGAGCTGCGGGCGTACCCGCGCTGGTCGGGGGCGACCACCCGGTAGCCGGCCTCGGCGAGCGGCCCGAACTGGTGCCGCCAGGAGTACCAGCTCTCCGGGAAGCCGTGCAGCAGCAGTACCAGCGGCCCCTCGCCCTGTTCCGCGAGGTGCAGCCGGACACCGTTCACCTCGACCTGGCTGTGCTTGATCGCGTCGTTCAACTCCCGCTCCTGATCTGCTCGGTCGGATCCTCGCGTCCCTCCTGCCCGCTGAACGCGCCGGTCACTCCGGTGGGTTCCGGCCCCGGCCCGCACAAGCAGCCGAGGCCGCCCCGGAACTCCGGGGCGGCCTCGGCCGGTACCTGCGCGCTGAACTGATTGAGCGTCAGTTCACCGTGTAGCTGTACGGGATCGCCGCGAGCACCGAACCGGTGGTGCCGAGGCTGTTGTTGGCGGTGGCCACGAAGGTCGGGCCGGACACCAGGTAGAGCACACCCTTGACCGTGCTGCCCTTCGGGCCGGTCGGGGTCACGGTCACCTGCAGCGAGCCGGTGGTGCCGGGGGCGACGGTCACCGGGGCGGCGGCCGGGGCCGAGGCGTTGACACCGGAGGCGAACGGGTCACCGGTGCTGGAGGTCAGCGCCGGGTCGAAGGCCTGGGTGTGCGCGGTGGCGGTGATGGTGGAGGTGCCCTTCGGGGCGCCGGCCGGACCGAACGGGCCGATCTGCTGGACGAAGGTGCTCCAGGAGCCGGGGACGACCGGCTGCTCGGCGGTGCCCTTGTCGGTCACGGTCGAGATGGCCGAGCCGTTCTGGGCCTTCTTCAGGTCACCGAAGAGGTCCGGCGAGGCGGTGGTGGCGCTCAGCTCGATCTGCGCCGGCGTCGAGGACGCCGCCACGGCCTTGAGCTGGTCGGTGCCCGGGGGCACCAGGAAGCTCGGCACCGAGGAGGTCAGGCTCAGCGGCAGGTTGACGCTGGCCGAGGTCCCCTGCGGCACCAGCGGCAGGTCGACGCGCTTGTCGAGGCGGCCGTCGGCCGCGATCGACTGGGTGGCGACCGTGTTGTTGGTGTAGTTCACGTTGACGGTGACCGGCTTGCCGGCCGCCAGCTTCGTCTTGGCGTCGTTCGGCAGACCGGCCGCGGTGGCCTGGTTCTGGTTGAACGCGATGGTGCCGGCGAAGTCCTGGGCGAGCTCCTGGCCGCTGACCGGGCCGAGCACGTTCAGGACGAAGCGCCAGTGGCCCTCGGCCGGGTTGACCGTGGTGGCCGAGACGCCGTTGGCGGAGCCGGTGACGTTGCCCTGGGCGTCGAAGAGGGCGTTGCCCTCGATGTCGACCGGGGTGCCGTTCGGGCTGATCAGCGCGCCCTGCATGAACAGGTTCGCGTCCTTGGCGACGGTGACGCCGACCCGCAGGTCCTTCTGGCCCTTCGGGACGTCGAAGCCGTAGGCGAACATCTGGGTCGGCGAGGAGCCGCGGCCGTTGCCACCGGTGATGGTGCCGGTGAAGGCGCCCTGGCCGTTGGTGACCGGGACGAGGCTGCGCAGCACGACCGGGACGCTGGTGCTGTTGCCGTTCGAGCTGGAGACGACGACCGCCTCGCTGCTGTCACCGCTGGTGGCCGGGGTGGTGAGCTGGACCTTGAGGGTCTTGGTCTCACCGGGCTGCACGTCGGTGCTGCTCGGGCTCACCGCGCCGGCCGGGACCGCACGCTGGGTGGAGGTGCCGAGCTGGACGTCACCGGTGTAGCCGGCCTTGCCCGCCGGGGTGTAGAGGACCGCGGTCCACTCACCGGCGACCGGGTGCGGGACGTCCACCAGACCGAAGTTGGACGGCGTGGCGCCGCCCTGCGGGCGGGTGTTGGTCTCGAAGCGGCCCGACGGGTCGAGCAGCGTCATGCGGACCACGGGGCCGTTGGTGACCGGGTTCGGGCCGCCGTGCCAGGCGATCGACGCCGCGAGGCGGTCGGCACCGGCCGGAACCGTGAACTTGACCTGCTTCTGCACCCAGTCCGCACCGTTGGTGGCGTACTTGAAGGTGTCGGTGGAGGCCGAGTCCAGCTTGACGGTCTGCTGGTTGTTCGCCAGCGGAGCGAAGCTGCGGGTGGTGGCGCTCACCGTCTGCGGCTCGTCACTGGTGTTGGTGACGGAGACGTCGGTGGTGTGGGTCGAGCCCGGGGCGCCGGAGATGTTCACCTGGCCGGTGTTCACCACGACGGTGCTGGCACCGTCGGTGCCGTCGCCGTCGTCGTAGCCGCGGGCGGCCTCGACGGCGGCCCGGACGTTCAGCAGACCCGCGCCCTGCTCCTCGGCCGGGACGCCGAGGTCGGTGGCGGTGCCGGTGATGAACTTCTTCACCAGCGCCGGGGACGGCGAGTCGCCGCCGTGGGTGTCGCGGTAGGCCTGGATGACCAGGGCCGCGGCACCGGTGACGAACGGCGCGGCCTGGCTGGTGCCGCCGAAGGGCTGGATGTTCGCGCCCTTGCCGTTGTAGTTGGTGCAGTCCGCGTACTTGGTGGTGTCGGCGGTGCACAGCGCCCAGTCCGACTCGCCCGGGGCGACCAGGTCGAGGGTGCGGCCGGCCATGGTGAAGCCGCCCGAGGAGAGCGCGGAGATCCGGCTGTTGTTCCAGGTCCCGTTGGAGAACTTGGTGGCCGCGTAACCGGTCTGCTGGTAGTTCTGGTTGTCCGTCGACGCGCCGACCGAGATCACGTACGGGTCGGTGGCCGGGGTGCCGATGGTGCCGCTGAGGCCCGCGTCACCGGTGGAGACGGCGATCGTGACACCGGCCTTGACGGCCTGCTCGTTGAAGAGCGCGATGGTGTCGTGGGCGCCGCTGTCCGGGGTGACGTTGCCGCCGAAGGACTCGTTCAGCACGTCCACGTGGGCGACCCGCACCGCGTAGTCGATGGACTGCAGGATCGACGAGTTGGACATCATCTCGCCGCCGGCCTTCAGGGCGACCAGGTCGGCGTCCGGGGCGAGGCCGCGGATCTTGATGTTGCAGCCGGCCGGGAGCGGGTGCGCGGCGTTGACGAACTGCGAGACGTCGTAGGTCTGACGGCCCTGGGCGATGACCGCCGAGGCGTCGCCGAAGGCCTCGGCGCCACCGCTCGGCGCGTTCCAGCCCTCACCCGAGAAGTCCTGGTAGTCGACCACGGCGTGCGAACCGTCGGCCCGGATGAAGTCCGGGTTGTTCGGGTCGAGCGCGTCGGCGATGTAGGCGACCTTGACGCCCTTGCCGGTGGCCAGGTTCTCCACGCCGGGCTTGCCGTTGCCGGAGTAGGCGTGGACCGAGTAGAGGCCCTCGGGCTCCAGCAGCGGCTTGGTCGGGTCGGAGGGGCAGACCGTGTTGGTCGCGTTCTCCTGGACGCCCTGGCCGTTGCTGCCCGAAACGGCCTGCGACGAGTCGCCGGACGCGCCGGAGGTCGCGGCCGTGGCGTCCGCCTTCTTGGCCGCGGTGCTGGGCACCGGGGCGACCTGCACCTGGGTGTCCGCGACCACGGCGGCGACCGCCGGGTCGGACTGCAGCGACGCGCGCAGAGCCGGGCTGACGGTCGCCGAGAAGGCGTTGCCGACCACGAAGCTCTTGACGTCGGTACCGCCGCTGGCCTTGACCTTCTTCAGCAGCGGCGCCTGCGAACTGGCGGTCTTCTGCTGGCGGGCGCCGAGGTGGCCGTGGTCGGCCGGGGCGTCCGCGATCTGGTCCTTGAGGATCACGATCACCGGCGCCGGCGCCCCGTCCGCGGACGCCTGGGCGTTCTGCGGATCCTGGGCCGGAGCTGCGCTGGCGATGGTCCCGAGGCTCAGGACCATGGAAGCGGCGGTGACGGTGACGGCGGCTGCTAGCTGGGTCTTGCGCCAGCCGATCAATGGACATCCTTTCGTCTGATGAGACGTCAGGTTGCACGGCTGAGCGTACCCGGATCCTGGTAGGACGCGTGGTCGCTCCGGACCGCGCGTCCCGACAGCGGTCGCATTCCAGCGCATCCGCCACGACCACGACAAGGGGTTAAAACCCCATCAGAAAGTAAAAATGACCATCGGAAAGTAAAATACACAGTATAAATCCAGTCGGGTCCGCCCCTTTTTCACCGATCAGAGCCGGTCAGAGAACGGTGAGAACTGATCGTTCCCCCGGCAAAGAGCGACGATGGCGAACTCTGGCCACAGGCGGAACATCGCCATCTTCTGCCCACTTGTCGACATCGCGACCCCTCTTCCCCGTCGATCGGGGTCGAAACAGCGCACGACGGGGTGCAGCGGGGTGCCCGGCGAGGCGTACGGCGAGGTGCCCGGCAAGCAGAACGTCCGAACGGGCCGCAGAGTTCACCGGTGCGTCAGGAGTTCCCGGCCGGCCGCTCCCGGGCGTCCGCCAGGTCCTCGGCCGTCGGCGCGTCGTCCTGGGTCAGCCGGTGGCGCCAGTACCCGGTGAAGTCGATGTTCTCCTTCGGCACCCCCTCGCACTCGATCAGGCACCGGCGCATCGCCCGCACCGCCCCGGCCTCCCCCGCCAGCCAGACCAGGGGCTCGCCGCCCGGCAGCACGGTGTCCCGGAACTCCTCGGCCAGCAGGCTGCCCGGGGCCGCACCGTCGCGGTACAGCCAGCGCACCTCCAACTCGGCCGGGCTCACCAGCTCCTGACGCTCCGCCCGGTCCGCGACCTCGATCCAGAGGTACGCCCGCTCCCCCTCCGGCAGCGCCTCCAGCAGCGTCGCGATGGCCGGCAGCGCGGTCTCGTCGCCGGCCAGCAGCAGCCAGTCGACGTCCTTCCGGTCCCCGCTGAACGGCACCGCCGGGGCGTACAGCTCGGACGGGCCGACCATGCCGAGCCGGTCCCCCGGCGCGGCCCGCAGCGCCCAGGCGGCGGCCGGGCCGGTGTCGCCGTGCAGCACGAAGTCGATGTCGATCCGCCGGGTGCCGGGGTGCCGGCGGCGCAGGGTGAAGCTGCGCAGCACCGGGCGCTCGGCCTCGGGGATCGCCAGGTGGGCGTGGTACCAGCCCATCGGGTCGTCCTGCGGGGCGGCCAGCAGCGGCTCGCGCTGACCGGGGCGCGGGAAGCAGAGCTTGAGCTGCTGGTCGGGCGTGCCGCCCACGGTGTCGGCCAGTTCGTCGGCCTCGAAGGTGATCCGGGCGGTGCGCGGCGTGATCCGGTCGACCGCCACGACCTCGACGTAGCTGACGGGCAGTGTCATCGCGAAACCCCTTTGCGGTGGAGTCCTGATACCTTACGGCATAAAGAGTTGCTGTCGCGAGGATACTTTACGCCATAAGGAGATGTCGGGATGACCGTCTACGCCGGACAGGGGGACGCCCACCGCTCCCTCGCCCTGCTCTGGGGCCGCCCCGACGCACCGGACACCGGGCGCGGTGCGGGGCCCGGGCGCAGCGGCCCGAAACCGGGCCTGAGTACGGACGCGATCGTGTCCGCCGGAATCGCGGTGGCCGACGCCGAGGGAATGGCCGCCCTGTCGATGCGCGCCGTGGGCGAACGGCTCGGCCGCACCGCGATGGCGCTCTACACCTACGTCCCCGGCAAGGCCGAGCTGCTCGACCTGATGCACGACCGGGTGCTCGCCGAACTCCCGGGCGGGCCACCGCCGTCGGACGACTGGCGGGGGGCCGTCACCGGCTGGGCCGAGGAGCTCTACTCCTGCTACCTGCGCCACCCCTGGGTGCTCCAGGTCTCGCAGGCCCGCCCCGTCCTCGGACCGGCCGAACTCACGGCGATGGAACGGCTGTTGGAGGCGCTGCGGCCCGCCGCACTCGACCCCGGCCGGCTGCGCGGGGCGGTCGCGGCGCTCTGGCAGTTCGTCCGCGGGACGGCCGCCACCGCCGCCGACGCGCGCGGCGCGGCCGCCGCCACCGGCGTCGCGGACGAGGACTGGTGGCGGGCCCGGTCCGCCCGACTCGCCGAACTGGCACCGGACTTCGCCCAGCGCTTCCCGCTGCTGACCGCCCTGCAGAGCGCCGGCGGCGGGGCGCCCGGGGACGACGACCGGGCGGCCTTCCGGAGCGGTCTCGCGCTGCTGCTCGACGGGGTGGCGGCGGACGCGACGGCGACGGACGGGCCGCCCGGGGACGGGCCAGCGACGGACCGGCCGTGAGGCCGGCCGTCAGGGTCTAGCCCCGGCGGGCGGCCGGGATGGCGAGGAGGGCGCCGAGCACCAGGAGGACGACGTAGCCGACGGTCTCGTGGCCCTCCGGGACCAGGAAGCGGACGAATCCGAACAGCCGGAACCCGCCGAGGTGGGAGGCCAGCAGGCCGGAGCCGCCGCCCAGGATCAGCACGAAACCGAGGTAGCCGAGCAGGGTCTTCATACCCCCGAGCCTAGGAACCCCCGGCTGCCCGCCCAACCGACTTTCGGTGCGACCGCCAGGGACCAAAGTCGCGGCGCCCCACCCGTCCGGCCCGCCTCCGGCACCCGTTCGGCGTCCGTTCGGCGCTCCCGCCGTACTCCCTCCGGACGGAGCAGCAGGCACGGCGGCGCGGCGGCACCGCCGGTACGTTCGCCGTGTGCAGTCACAGCGTGTGCCGCAGAGACGCGTGCGGCAGAAGTCCCCGTCCGTCACCAGGGTCGCGGCCGCCTCCGCCGCCTCCGCCCTGGTGCTCGCCGCCGGTGCCCCGGTGGCCCTCGCCCAGGACGCCGCCTCCCCCGTCGGCGGGGAGCGGCTCGGCCGCCCCGCCGTCCAGGTCGCGCCGCTGGCCGGGGCGCCCGCCCTGCCCGCCGAGCTCAGCGGCCGCGCCTGGCTGGTCGCCGACGCCGGCACCGGCGAGGTGCTGGCCGCCCGCAACGCCCATGAGCCGCTGCCCCCGGCCAGCACCCTGAAGATGCTGTTCGCGGACACCGTGCTGCCCAAGTTCGACCGCTCCACGGAGCACCGGGTCGCCCCGGCCGAACTCGCCGAACTCGGCGTCGGCAGCAGCCTGGTCGGCGTCAAGGAGAACCTGCCGTACCGGGTCGAGGACCTCTGGCGGGGGGTCTTCCTCAGCTCCGGCAACGACGCCGTGCACGTCCTGGCGCACATGAACGGCGGCGTCCAGCAGACCGTCGGCGAGATGCAGGCCCGGGCCCGGTCCCTCCAGGCCCGGGACACCAGGGTGGTCTCCCCGGACGGCTACGACATGGACGGGCAGGTCTCCTCCGCGTACGACCTCACCCTGTTCGCCCGGGCGGGCCTGCGCAACGCCGACTTCCGCTCCTACTGCGCCACCCGCACCGCCCGCTTCCCCGGCGGCCTGGACAAGACCACCGGGCAGCGCACCGCCTTCGACATCGCCAACACCGACCGGCTGCTCGGCAAGTACCCCGGCCTGATCGGCGTCAAGAACGGCTACACCACCAACGCGGGCGCCACCTTCACCGGCGCCGCCGAGCGGGGCGGCCGCACCCTGCTGGTGACCGTGATGCACCCCGAGGCGCAGGGCAAGGTCTACGACGAGGCCGCCGCCCTGCTCGACTGGGGCTTCGCCGCCGCGGGCAAGGTCCAGCCGGTCGGGCAGCTGGTGGAGGACCTCGGGGCACCGCAGGCCGCCGGCGGTTCCGGCGCGCCGGCGCTCGGCGACCCCCGGGCCGCCGCCGCGGACGCCGACGCCGGGCTGCCGCCGTGGTCCCGCTCCCCCGTCCTGGACGGCGCGGACTCCGGCCTGGCGCCCGCCCTGTGGACCGGCGCCGTGCTCGCCACCGCCCTCGCCGTCTGGGGCACCGCCCGCACCGCCGCGCGCCGCCGCGCCGCCGCACCGGCCACGGCACCCCGCGGGCCCGAGCCGCTCGACGACGTCGCCGGAGCCACCGGAGCCACCCGGATCGGCGCCACCGGCGTGGGCGGCCGCCGCCGGCTCGCCCGGCGCACCCGCGCCCTGCTGCGCGGCACCCGCCCCCGTCGGCGCGCCTGACCAGGCCGGACCGCTCCGACCGGACAGGCCCTAGACTTCCGGCCATGACCACGCCCGACCCCGCCGCCCAGGACCGGCTCGCCCGGATCGTCGACCTCTCCGCCGGCAGCTACCTGCTCGTCACCACCTACAAGAAGGACGGCACCGCCGTGCCGACCCCGGTGTGGGTGGTCCGCGACGGCGAGGCCCTCGGTGTCTGGACCGTCGCGGACTCCTGGAAGGTCAAGCGGATCCGCAACCGCGCCGACGTCCTGGTCGGCCCCTGCGACGTCAAGGGCCGCCCGACCGGCGAGCAGTACCCGGCCACCGCCGAGCTGCTCGGCCCCGAACGCACCGCCGCGTACCGCACCCTGCTGCGCCAGAAGTACGGGCTGCTCGGCGTGCTCACCCTGCTCGGCAGCCGGCTGCGGCGCGGCGAGCGCGGCACGGTCGGCATCCGGATCACCCTGGCCTGAACCCGGGTCCGAGCCCGGGCCTGAGCCCGTCCCGGCCGCCCGGGCCCGCCGGCCCGGGCGGTGTCAGCCGGTGCTGCCGAACCGGCGGCGGTACTCGGTCGGGGTGGTGCCCAGGTGCCGGGCGAAGACCCGCCGCAGGGTCTCGTCGCTGCCCAGGCCGCTGTGCCGGGCGGCGGCGGTGCTGCCGTACCCGTCCAGCAGCAGCTGCCGGGCGCGGTCCAGCCGGACCCGCTCCACCCAGCGGGCCGGGGTGGTGTGCAGTTCGGCCTGGAAGAGCCGGGTCAGATGGCGGGTGCTGACGGCGGCGGCGGCCGCCATGGCGGGCAGGCTGTGGTCGGCGGCCGGGTCGGCCAGGACGGCGTCGGTGAGGGTGCGCAGCAGGTCGCTGCGGGCGGGCGGGGTGGCCAGCGCGGTGGAGAACTGGGACTGGCCGCCGGGGCGTTGCATGAAGACGACGAGTTCGCGGGCGATCCCCCGGGCGGTTCCGGCGCCGTGGTCGTGCTCGACGAGCGCGAGGGCGAGGTCGATGCCCGCGCTGATGCCCGCACTGGTGTGGTAGCGCCCGTCGCGCACGTGCAGGGCGTCGGGTTCGACCCGGACCAGCGGATGGCGCAGTCCGAGGGCCCGGGCGTGGCGCCAGTGGGTGGTGGCCCGGCGGCCGTCCAGCAGGCCCAGCGCGGCCAGGACGAAGGCGCCGCTGCACACCGAGGCGACCCGCTCCGCCCGCCCGGCCAGGCTCCCCGCGGCGGCGAGCAGGCCTTCGTCCGGGCCGGTGCTGACGAGGTGGTCGGCGCCGGCCACCACCAGGGTGTCCAGCGGCCCGACCTCCTCCGGGGCGACGGTGGCGGCCAGCGTCACCCCGTTGGAGGCGGTGACGGTGCCGCCGGTCGGGGAGACCAGGAGCACCCGGTACGGGTGGCCGAGCCGCCCGGACTGGTGCAGGACCTCCAGCGGGCCGCTGACGTCCAGGAGGGTCACGCCGTCGAAGACCAGGAAGGCGACCCGGCGCGTCATGTCCGGATCCGGGGGTCAGAGGTCTGTACGGACATGGCGACAGCCTAGCCCGCCGGGCGACGGTGGAGGGGTCCACCGAACGGCTCCCCGAGGAGATGACCCGATGACCACCGGAAGCACCGGAGCGCCCCGCACCGCCCGACCCGCCGGAACCGGCGGAACCGTCGCCGGCGTGCGGATCCCGGACAGCAGGCTGGCCCGCGAGGCCACCGAACTGGTCCGGGACGCGGCCCCGCCGCTGCTCTTCGACCACTCCCGCCGGGTGTTCCTGTTCGGGGCGCTGCGCGGCGCCGAGCAGGGGCTGGCCTACGACCCGGAGCTGCTGTACGTCGGGGCGATGTTCCACGACCTCGGCCTCACCGGGCGGTTCGCCCGCACCGACCAGCGGTTCGAGCTCGACGGCGCGGACGAGGCCCGCCGCTTCCTGACCGCCCACGGGATCGCCGAGGAGCCCGCCCACCGGGTGTGGACGGCGATCGCCCTGCACACCACCCCGGAGGTCCCGCTGCGGATGGCCCCGGAGATCGCACTGGTCACCCGGGGCGTGGAACTGGACGTGCTGGGCATCGGCTACCACGCCGTCAGCGCGGAGCAGCGGGCCGCCGTGGTCGCCGCCCACCCCCGGCCCGACTTCAAGAACCGCATCCTGGCCGCGTTCACCGAGGGGGTCCGCACCCGGCCGGACACCACCTTCGGCACCGTCAACGCCGACCTGCTGACGCACTTCGCCTCGGGCTTCGTGCGCGGCGACTTCGTCGAGGTGATCCGGGGCTCCGACTGGCCGGAGTGAGGCCCGCCCCGGCCGCCGGGCGTGGCAGGCTTGGCGGTCATGGAACAGGACGAGGCCGCGCCGCCGGCCCTGCTGGTGGTGGACGGCGCGAACGTGGTGGGCTCGGTGCCGGACGGCTGGTGGCGGGACCGGCACGGCGCCGCCGAACGCCTGCGGGACGCCCTGGTGGCGGTCGCCGCCCGGGGCGTGCCGGAGCACCCCGGCCCGCTGGAGGTGGTGCTGGTGGTCGAGGGCGCGGCCCGGGGCGTGCAGGGGGTGCCCGGGGTGCGGGTGGTGTCGGCGGACGGCAGCGGGGACGACCGGATCGTGGACGTGGTCCGCGAGGCCCGCGCCGGGGACCCGGCGCGGGCCTGCCTGGTGGTCACCGCCGACCGCGGACTCCGCGCCCGGGTGGGGGCGTTGGGGGCGGCCGTGACCGGGCCGCGGAGCGTCCGGCCCTGAGCCGACGCGGCCCCGGGCCGGTTCAGTCCTGGTGGTCCGGCCGGATCTGGAGGGCGGACAGGCCCCAGTGGATCGACGGGTCCGAGGTCTGCACGCCGAACAGGAAGTCCCGGCCCGGGCGGGCGGGGATCTCCACCGAGCCGACGCCGACCGAGTCCGCCGGGCACGGCACCGTGAAGTCGGCCGGGGCCGCCCCGGCCACGTGCACCTGGACCGAACCGCCGCCCCGGCAGCCGACGATGACGGTGATCGGCAGCGACTCGTCCACCGAGGCCGTCACCGCGCCGCCGTTCCCGATCCAGTCCGGGATCGCGAACATGGTGTCCTCGTCCGGGGTGGGCGGCAGGATCTGCCCCGTCCCCGGCCGGCCGTGCGACGGGTCCGGTCCGGGCCCGTCGGCCGGCCGGGCCGACGCCGTGCCGAGCAGCGCCGCCGACACCGTCAACACCCCGGCCGCCACGGCCAGTGCGCGGGCACCCGTGCGCTTCGTCGTCGTCCTCATCGTCATCCCCCCGGATGGTCGTGGTGCGTGCCGGTCCCCGGCACGTCACGTGATCGTACGACGCCGAACGGCCCGGGCGGGAGGGGCGTGACGAGCGCCACCCCAGGCGCCCCGGGCGCCCCGGGAACCACTCCGGTCCGCCGTCCGACTGCTGAGGGGTGAATGCGAAGTCGCCGGGTGTCCGGCCGTTGAGTGTGCTGGCGGGATTCGTCCTGCTGCTGGTGGTGGTGTTCGTGGTGGCGTACGCCGTGGGGCGGCAGGCCGGGCCGGTGGCGCCGGGGCTGACGCCGGGTCGGGGCGGCGGGGCGTCGTCCGGCGCGGGTGGGCACGACATGGGCGGCATGCGGTGAGCCCGGTCGCGGGAGCCGAGGCCGGGGCGCTGGTGTCCACCGATCTGACGGTCGGTGGGATGACCTGCGCCGCCTGTGTGGGCCGGGTGGAGAGGCGGCTCGGCCGGATCGACGGGGTGACGGCCGGGGTGAACCTGGCGACCGGCCGGGCCCGGGTGCTGCACCCCGCCGGGGTGTCCGTGGACGAGCTGGTCGCGGCCGTCGAACGGGCCGGCTACTCCGCCGCACCGGCGCCCGCCGGGGTACCGGCCGGGATCGCCGCCGAGGAGCCGGACGAGCGGTGGCGGCTGCTGGCGACGGCCCTGCTGGCCGTCCCGGTGCTGGTGCTGTCGATGGTGCCCGCGCTCCAGTTCACCGGCTGGCAGTGGCTGTGCTTCGGGCTGGCCGTCCCGGTGGTGACCTGGGGGTCGGCGGGCTTCCACCGGCGGGCCGGGCAGGGGCTGCGGCACGCCGCGGCGACCATGGACACCCTGGTCAGCCTGGGGGTGATCGCCTCCTTCGGGTGGTCCGGCTACGCGCTGTTCTTCGGCGGGGCCGGGCAGTTGGGGATGCGGATGCCGTTCTCGCTGACCGCCGACGGCGGCGGCACCGCACACGTGTACCTGGAGGCGGCGGTCGGCGTCCCGCTGTTCGTGCTGGCCGGGCGGCTGCTGGAGGGCCGGGTGCGGCACCGCACCGGGTCCGCGCTGCGGGCGCTCGCCGAGTTGGGCGCCAAGCAGGTGTGCGTCCGGGCGGAGGACGGCGAGGAGCACCTGATACCGATCGAACTCCTCTTGCCCGGGCAGGAGTTCGTGGTCCGCCCGGGAGAGCGCGTGGCCACCGACGGGGTGGTGGTCGAGGGCGGTTCGGCGCTCGACCTGAGCCTGCTGACCGGCGAGAGCATACCCGTCGAGGTCGGCCCCGGGGACGCCGTGGCCGGAGCCACCGTGAACGTCGGCGGGGCGCTGGTGGTTCGGGCCACGGCCGTCGGCGCGGACACCCAACTCGCCCGGATCACCGCCCTGGTGGCCGACGCCCAGGCCGGCAAGGCCCGGGCGCAGCGACTGGCGGACGCGGTGGCCGGGGTGTTCGTGCCCTGTGTGCTGGCGGTCGCGGTCTGCGTGCTGGGCTTCTGGCTCGGCGCGGGCGCGGCCCCGCAGGCGGCGGTGACGGCGGCGGTGGCCGTCCTGGTGGTGGCCTGCCCGTGCGCGCTGGGCCTGGCCACCCCGACCGCACTGCTGGCGGCCACCGGCCGGGGCGCCGAACTGGGCGTGCTGGTGCGCGGGCCGGAGGTGCTGGAGAGTCTGCGCCGGGTGGACACCGTGGTGGTGGACAAGACCGGCACGCTGACCACCGGCCGGATGGAGCTGACGGCGGTGACGCCCGCCGAGGGCCGCACCGAGGCGGAGGTGCTGCGGTCGGCCGGCGCCGTCGAGCACCGCTCCGAGCACCCGATCGGCCGGGCCGTCGCGGCCGCCGCCCGGGAGCGCTGCGGGGCCCTGCCGGCCGTGCGGGACTTCGCCGCCGCGACCGGCCTCGGGGTGTCCGGGACGGTCGAGGGCCGGGCGGTCCGGGTCGTCCGGCCGGACGGCGCCGACCTGCCCCCGGAGCTCGCCGAGGCGGTGGCGGCGGCCGGGGCGGCGGGCCGCACCGCCGTCCTGGTGGAGTGGGACGGCCGGGCCGCGGCCGTGCTGACGGTCGGTGACACCCTGCGCCCGGGCAGCTGGCGGGCCCTCCACCGGCTGCGCCGGATGGGTCTGGAGACCGTCCTGCTGACCGGTGACGGCCCGGGCGCCGCCCGCGCCGTGGCCGCCGAGCTGGGCATCGAGCGGGTGCACGCCTCCGCCTCGCCCGAGCGCAAGGCCGAGGTGGTGGCCGAACTGCGGGCCGCCGGACGGACGGTGGCGGTGGTCGGCGACGGTGTCAACGACGCGATCGCGCTGGCCTCGGCGGACCTCGGGGTGGCGCTGGCCTCCGGCAGTGACGCCGCGATCGGCGCGGCCGGGCTGACCCTGGTGCGCGGCGAGATCGAGGCGGTGGTGGACGCCGTGCGGCTGGCCCGGCAGACCCTCGCCACGATCCGGGCCAACCTGCTCTGGGCCTTCGGCTACAACCTGGTGCTGATCCCGCTGGCGGCCGTCGGGCTGCTGAACCCGATGCTGGCGGCCGTCGCGATGTCGCTCAGCTCCCTGCTGGTGGTGGGCAACAGCCTGCGGCTGCGCACCTGGGAGCCGGGCCGCGGCCAGCGCGAGGGGGCCCGGCGATGAGGCCGACCGACCGGGTACGGGCCGACCGTACGGGAACCGGCCTTACGGGAACCGGCCGCAGTCGCACCAGCCGTGGCCGCAGCCGGACCGGGCGGCTCGGAGTGGTCGGCCCGCCGGTCGGCGCGGTGGCCCTGGCGCTGGCCCTGCTGACCGGCTGGACGGCGGTCGGCGGCGCCGGGCGTCCCCGCCCGGTGACCGCCGGGGACGGCTGGCTGCTGCTCCCGACGGCGGGCGCGTCCACGGCGACCGCCGCCTTCTTCACGATTCGCAACCCGGGCGACGTGGACGACGAACTCATCGGCGCGGAGTGGGAGTTCGGCGGGCCGATCATCCTCAAGCGGCATCTGCACCAGGCCTCGGCGGGCCGCTGGGAGCCGGCCCCCGCCCTGCCCGTCCCGGCCCGGGGCGAACTGGCGCTGTCCCCCGAGGACGCCGACCTGATGATCGCCGCCCCGCCCCCGCTGCGGGCCGGACAGCAGGTGGGCTTCACCCTCACCTTCCGGCACAGCCCGCCGCTGCGCCTGACCGCCGTGGTGCTCCCGCCCGGCGACCGGCCGCGCTGAGCGGCCCGGTGGCGGCGGAGCCACCGGAAAGCCGACGGCCCGGTGCCGGCGGAGCCGTCGGGCTCCGCCGGCACCGGGCCGGTCGACCGTCCCTCACCCGTGCGGGACGACCGCCACCGGCGCCTCGGCGTGGTGCAGCGCCGCGTGCGCGACCCGGCCGAGCCTGGGCCCGAACTCGACCGCGCGGCCGCGCCGGCCGACCACCACCAGGGCGGCCCCGGCGGAGCTCTCCACCAGACCGCGCGCCGCGCCCAGCCGGACGTCCTCGACCACCGCGACCCCCGGGTGCCGCTCCCGCTGCCCGGCCAGGGCGAGCGACAGCAGCTTCGCCTCCAGGGCCTCCAACTGGTCCACCTCCGCCGCCGGGACGGCGCCGCCCGCGTAGCCGAACAGCGGCGGCAGGTCCCAGCCGTGCACCGCCCGGAGCCGGGCGCCGCGCAGCGCGGCCTCCCGGAAGGCGAAGGCCAGCACCTCCTCCTCGGGGGCGTGCGCGTCGACGCCGACCACCACCTCCGCGGCGCCGGGCGAGCCCGCCTCCCGCACCACGACCACCGGCACCGGGCTGCGCCCGGCCACCGCCATGCTGACCGAGCCGAGCAGCAGCCCGGCGAAGCCGCCGTGCCCGCGCGAGCCGAGCACCAGCAGGTCGGCGTCGGCGGCGGCCGCGACCAGCCCGTCCACCGGGGCGTCCAGGACGGCGTCGGTCTGCACGGCCAGGTCCGGGTGGTCGGCGCGGATGCCGTCGGCGGCCTCGGCCAGGGTGCGCTGGGCGGCGGCCGGCAGGTCGTCCGGCTCGGCGAAGGAGGAGACCCCGTCGGTGAGCCACGGCCAGGCGTGCACCAGCCGCAGCGACGCCCCGCGCCGCACCGCCTCCTCGGCGGCCCAGCGGGCGGCGGCGGTGCTCGCCGCGGAGCCGTCGATCCCGGCCACAACGGTTGACGTCATGAGAGTTCCTCCACTGGTTCGGCTCCGGCCGGGGTGCGCGCTGACGCCCCGTCCGTTCTGCTCCGCTCCCACCCTGTCCCCCGCCGGCGGCCCGCCGCCAGAGGCCGCAAGCCCTCCGCGCGCGGGACGAAAGACCCGCCCGTGGGAACCCTACGGGCGACCCCGCCCTGCACCCCGCCGACACCCGGGCACTACCGTGTGTACGGAGCATTCCCGCTGGTCGGACGGCCCCGCGCCGACCCGGCACGGCGGGCGGGGCCGGCAGGGCGCGAACGAGGAGGACAGCGGTGGGCGGAGCGGACGGCAGCGCGGCGGTCGGCGGCGCGCGGATGCCCCGGCTCCGCCTGGACGAGCTGCTGGAGGAGCTCCAGTGGCGGATCGACGCGGCGCGCGGCACCCAGAACCGGGTGCACAGCCTGCTGGAGGCGGTGCTCGCGGTCGGCCGCGAACTGGACCTCGCGCAGGCGCTGCACCGGATCGTCGAGGCCGCCGTCGACCTGGTGGACGCCCGCTACGGCGCGCTGGGCGTGATCGGGCCGGACGGGCACACCCTGTCGCAGTTCCTGACGGTGGGTCTGACCCAGGAGGAGATCGACGGGATCGGCCCGCCGCCCTCCGGCCGGGGCATCCTCGGCGAGCTGATCCACCACCCGCAGCCGCTGCGCTGCCCGGTGCTGTCGGAGCACCCGGCCTCGGTCGGCTTCCCGGCGAACCACCCGCCGATGCACACCTTCCTCGGGGTGCCGGTGCGGGTGCACGGCGAGGTGTTCGGCAACCTCTACCTGACCGACAAGCGCGGCGGGCTGGACTTCGACGAGGACGACGAGGCGGTGATCTCCACCCTGGCGGTCGCGGCCGGGGTCGCGATCGACAACGCCCGGCTGTACGAGGAGGCGCAGCTGCGCCAGCGCTGGCTGCGGGCGAGCACCGAGATCACCCGCAGCCTGCTGTCCGGCGCCCCGCGCCTGGAGGTGGTGGAGCTGATCGCCCGCCGGGCCCGGGAGATCTCCGGCGCCGAGCTGGCGGACGTCTCGGTGGCGCTGGCCGGGCCGGAGGAGCGGGCCGAGGAGCTGGCGGTGGAGGTCGCGCTGGGCGCCGAGCCCGCCGCGCGGCTGGGGGTGACGGTGCCGGTGGACGGCACCCTGTCCGGCGCCGCGTACGCCTCCGGCTCGCCGGCCACCAGTGACGAGCTGGCCGGCGACCCGCGGTTCCCGGGCGGTCCGGCGGGCCGCTTCGACGGGTTGGGACCGGCCGTCGCGGTGCCGCTGGGCACCGGTCCCGGGTACGGCCGGGGCGTGCTGCTGCTGGCCCGGGCGCAGGGGCAGCCGGCCTTCGGCCCGGAGGAGACCGGCCCGCTGCTGGGCTTCGCGGACCAGGCGGCGCTGGCCCTGGAGCTGGCCGAACGGCGGCGCGACGCCGAGCAGTTGAACCTGCTGGAGGACCGCGACCGGATCGCCCGGGACCTCCACGACCTGGCCATCCAGCGGCTGTTCGCCACCGGGATGACGCTGCAGAGCGCGGGCCGGCTGATCGAGAGCCCGGCCGCCGCCGACCGGGTCGCCCGGGCGGTGGCGGACCTGGACGAGACCATCAAGATCATCCGCTCCACCATCTTCGGCCTGCGCGCCCACAGCGAACCCGACCGCGGGCTGCGCGCCCGCGCCACCCGGGTGGTCACCGAGGCGCAGGGCCCGCTCGGCCTCGCCCCCCGGCTGAGCCTGGAGGGCCTGCTGGACACCGACGTGCCGCAGGACCTCGCCGAGCACGTGGTCGCGGTGCTCGCCGAGGCGCTCAGCAACGCCGCCCGGCACGCCCGGGCCACCCGGGTCGAGGTCACCCTGCGGGCGCTGGCCGGGCGGGTGACGCTCACCGTCACGGACGACGGGGTGGGCATCCCCGTCGGCGGGCGGCGCAGCGGGCTGCGCAACCTCGCCGAGCGCGCCGAACGGGTCGGCGGGGACTTCCGGTACGGCCCGGCGGACGAGGGCGGCGGCGGCACCCGGCTGGTCTGGGAGGCCCCGCTGGCGCCGTAGGGCGTCCGACACCGTGGGGCGTGGCCGACACCGCCGGGCGTGGCCGACGCCGCCGGGCGTGGCTGACGCCGTACGGGGGAACTCCAGCGCCACCCGGGCGCCGTAGCGGCGGCGCCGCCCCCGGGCGCCCCTAGCCTGCTCGCATCCCCCGAGTGCGGCGCCGAGCCTCCTGCCGTGCGCCCCGCCGAGCGTCGAGCACGAGGACGGCCGATGGCCCACGAGTCACCCGCGACCGCCGCCCCGCCCCCGGGCACCGCCGAGGTCCCGTCCGCGCCGCCGCCCAGCGGGCCGGTGACGGCGCTGCGGCTCGCGGTCGCCGCGGCCGGCGCGCTGCCCGCCGTGGTGCTGCGGCTGGCCGGGATCCACCCGGCGCCGGTCCCTTCCATGCTGCTGTTCGGCCTGGGCGTGCTGTCGGCGGCGCTGCTGCTGATGTGGGCGGCGGAGACCGCCCGGGCGGACATCTCCGGCCCGCTGGCCCTCGCCCTGCTGGCCTTCATCGCCGTGCTGCCCGAGTACGCCGTCGACCTCTGGTTCGCGTACACGGCCGGCACCCGCCCCGAGTACGCCGCCTACGCGGCCGCCAACATGACCGGCGCCAACCGGCTGCTGGTCGGTGTCGGCTGGCCGCTGGTCGCCCTCGCCGCCTACGTCGCCGCCCGCCGCAGCGGCGCCGCCCCCGGCATCGGCCTGCGCGAGCACCGCCGGATCGACACCGCCTTCCTGGCCGTCGCCGCCCTGGTGGCCTTCGTGATGCCGGCCACCCGGCGGATCTCCTGGGTGCTGTCGGTGGTGCTGATCGCCTGGTACGCCTACTACCTGTTCCGGGTCAGCCGGTGCAGCGAGACCGACGAGGAGGAACTCGTCGGCGTCCCGGCCCGGTTGGCGCTGCTGCCGGCCCGCCGCCGGCAGACCGTCACGGTGCTGGTGTTCGCGGCGGCCGCGGCCGTGGTGTTCGCCTGCGCGGAGCCCTTCGCCACCTCGCTGGTCGACGCCGGCTCCTCGCTCGGCATCGACCGCTTCCTGCTGGTGCAGTGGCTGGCGCCGCTGGCCTCGGAGGCCCCCGAGCTGATCGTCGCGGTGGTGTTCGCCTGGCGGCTGCGCGGCGACGACGGGCTGGGCGCGCTGCTCTCCAGCAAGGTCAACCAGTGGACGCTGCTGATCGGCTGCCTCCCGCTGGCCCACCTGCTGGGCGGCGGCCCGGCCTCGCTCCCGCTGGTCGAACGCCAGGTGGACGAGGTGCTGCTGACCGCCGCCCAGACCGTGCTCGCCGTGGTCCTGCTGCTCGACCTGCGCTTCCTGCCGTGGAAGGCCGGCCTGCTGTTCGCCCTCTTCGTCGTCCAGTTCGTGCTGCCCGGCGAGTCCTCCCGGCTGGTCCTCAGCTGGGTGTACCTCGGCCTGGCAGTGCCGCTGCTGCTCCTGCGGCTGCGCGAACTGCCGCCCACGGTACGGGCGCTGGCGGGGCGGATCGCGGGCGATCCGCACTGACCGGGGCGGCGTCCCGGCAGGACCGGCCGGGCCGGGCCTACCGGGGCAGCACCACGTGGACGAGGTAGGGCAGGACGGCGACGGCCCGCGGGTCCTGGTCCAGCAGGATGGCGGCCGGGGCGTGGCCCTGGGCGTGCAGGGCGTCGAAGGGGCGCGACCGGGAGGCCTCCGGGAGGCGCCGGACCCCGGCCGCGAGCTCCTGGTCCGGCCGGACGTCGGGCGCGGTCCGGCCGTCGCGGCGGAGCAGGCGCCCGGCGGCCCGGTGGACGGCCTCGGCACGGGTGGTGCCGGTGGCGATCACGGTGCCCGGGAAGGGGTCGAGGCGCAGCGCGCAGGCGGGGACGGAGAGCAGCTCCGACAGGTCGTGCCCGAGCGGGACGCCGCACGGACGCAGCGCCCCGACCGCACAGGCCGTGCAGTCGGCCGGATGGCAGCCGCCGTCGCAGCGCGGCGCCAGGTCCGCCCGGGGGACCCGCACGCCCGGGTCGGCCAGCCGCTCCGCGAGCAGCGCCTCGCACTGCTGGGCGAGGCCCTCCTCCAGGGCCCCGAGCCAGGTGAGGCCGGCCGCCGCCCCGACCGGGGGCCGGCCGACCGCGGGGACGTCGCCGAGCGGGATGCGGCGGAGTTCGCCGGTCAGCAGGTCCATGCCCCAGACGGCGGACGCGCCGCCCGGCCCGGTGCGGCGCAGCCGGTCGGCGGCGTGCGCGGCCAGCGCGGTCAGCACGGCGTCCAGCCGCTCCTGCCGGGGGTCGCCGGCCGTCCCGGGGAGGTCGGGTCGGAGGGGCCCGGGACCGGGGAGGCCGGCGCGGGCCGCCGCCGCGGCGAGCACCGGATGGGCCGCCGCCCGGGCGAGCACCTCCTCACCGTCGACCGCAGCGCCGCCCACCACGGCGACGAAGGCCGCCCGGACCTCCGCCTCGGTCGGGGTGTGGGTGAGCTCCTCGGTCGTCATCCTCGGCCGTTCCTCTCCTGGGTCGCTGCCGACAGGAACGTCGGTCCAACAGGTACGTCGGTGCCGACCGGTCCGTCGGTTCATGGAAGCAGCGGCTGATATCCGGTCGATAGATTCCTGATCGACGGGACCGCCGGAACGCCGGACGGGCCGGCGGCCGAGGGGTCCTGACCGTCCGGCGGGAGCGCCGACCGGGGTGCGGCGTACGCGAGGGCGGCCGCGTACCCCGGGGGCACCGCGAGGTCGGCCAGGGTCCAGCCGGGGAGGCCGGTCGGGCGGTCGCCCGTCCCGACGTAGGCGAGGGAGGGATCGACCCCGAGACCGGTGCCGATGCCCTTGAGGTACGCCTCCTTGCGGCACCAGCAGCGGCCGAACGCGGCCAGCCGGTCCGCCTGGTCGGCGAGCCGCGCCAGTTCGGCGGTCTCCCCCGGGTGCAGGGAGTCCGCGAGTTCGTCGGCGACCTCCGGCTCCGGCAGCAGTTCCACGTCCACCCCGACCGGGGTCGGTCCGACGGCGAACAGGACGAGGTCCCCGCTGTGCGAGAGCGAGAAGTGCAGGTCGGCCCCCGGTACGGCCGGGCGGCCGTGCGGGCCCGCGCAGAGCGGGCAGGGTTCGCGGTCCAGCACCACCTCGGCCGGGTCCAGGGCGAGGTAGGCGCCGAGCAGTCGGCGCAGGCCCAGGTGGGCGGCGGCGTACCGGTCGCGCTCGGCGGCGATCCGCAGTTCCTCGTGGCGCCGGCGCTCGGCCGCGTCCAGCACCCGCCGGGCGTCGCCGATCACCGCCCGGTGCTCGCTGACGGTCAACTGCCAGACGTCGGGCAGTCGGTCCGGACGGTACAGGGCGGCGGGCAGCGGGCCGGGCGGGAGCGGCCGGGGGCGGCGGACGGATACGGCGGTGGCGGTGGCGGCGGCCGTGGAGGTGGAGGTGGAGGTGTCGAGCAGGATTGCGGGCATCTAGGCCTCGGAGTTCGGGTCGTCGGTGGCCTGCGGCGGGGTGGCGGGGGCGGTCAGGCGCCGGCCGGGCGGGGGCGGATCTCCAGCGTGCAGCACTTGGCGCTGCCGCCCCCCTTGAGCAGTTCGGACAGGTCCAGCCCGATCGGCCGGAAGCCGCGGGCGCGCAGCTGCCCGGCGACACGGGTGGCGGCCTCGGGCAGGATCACGTGGTAGCCGTCGCTGACCACGTTGAGGGCGAACACCGCGGCGTCGTCCTCGGTCACCCGGATCGCGTCGGGGAACAGCCGCTCCAGCACCGCCCGCCCGGCCGCGGAGAACGCCTCCGGGTAGTACATGACCTCGTCGCCGTCGAGCACCGCCAGCGCGGTGTCCAGGTGGTAGAAGCGCGGGTCGACCAGCTCCAGGCCGATCACCGGCCGGCCGAAGAACTCCTGGGCCTCGGCGTGGCTCTCGGGGGTGCTGCGGAACCCGGTGCCGGCCAGCAGCAGGCTGCGGGTGGCGAGGAAGTCGCCCTCGCCCTCGTTGACGTGGACCGGGTCGTGCACCTCCTGGTAGCCGTTGGCGCGGAACCACTCCAGGTAGGCCGGCCCCTCGGCCGCGCGCTCGGCGTTGCGGAACCGCGCCCCGAGGACCTTGCCGTCGACGATCGTCGCGCCGTTCGCCGCGTAGACCATGTCCGGGCAGTCCGGCAGCGGCTCGATCAACTCGACGGTGTGGCCGAGCTCCTGGTGGAGCGCCCGGAGCTGCTCCCACTGGGCGACGGCGAGTGCGGTGTCCACCGGCTTGCCGGGGTCCATCCACGGGTTGATGGCGTAGGTGACGTCGAAGTGGGTGGGCCGGCACATCAGGTAGTGGCGGGCCCGGGGCGTACGGGTTCCGACCGTCCGGCTCTGCGGCCGGGTCAGGGTCCGGGTCTGGGTCATGGCGGGACTCTCGATTCGGTGACGGGCCGACCCGCGGTCGGCGGTGGGGAGTTCGGCGCGGGCCGGTCAGTCGCGGCGCGGGCCGGGCAGGTCGCGGGCGGTGCGCACCGGGCTCGCGAGCAGGAGCAGGCCGGCGGCCAGCAGCACCCCCGACATGATCCAGATGGTGGGCCGGGCCCCGAGGGCGTCGCCCAGGAAGCCGCCGAGCAGTGCGCCGACCGGGATCGCACCGTAGCCGATGGTCGAGGTGCTGGCCCGCACCCGGCCGAGCAGCGCGGGCGGCGTGTAGGTCTGCGAGAAGGTGCCCGAGATGACGTTGCCCGCGACCACCGCGCAGACGGCCGCGCCCCAGGCCAACGCGCCGACCGCGACCGGCAGTTGCCGACCGGAGAAGGGCAGCAGGAAGATCAGCGGGGCGACCGTCAGCAGGCACGCCAGCAGGCCGTGCGCGGTGCCCAGGCGGCGGGCGATCCGGGCCGCGACGGCCGCGCCGGCCAGCCCGCCGACGCTGACCACCGCGAACACGGCGCCGACCGCCCCGGCCGACAGGCCGACCTCGCGGACCAGGAAGACCGTCTGCACGGCCTGGATGCCGTTCAGGGCGAGGTTGGCCAGCATGCTGAAACCGGCGAGGGTGCGCAGGTAGCGGTCGCCCGCGACGAACCGCACCCCCTCGGCGATCTCCCGGCCGAGCGCGCGCCGCGCCGCCGGTGCGGGCGGCTCCTCCCGCACCTCCAGGCGGCTCAGGCAGAACAGCGAGACCAGGTAGGAGACCGAGTCCAGCAGCAGTCCGGTGGCGGCGCCGAAGGCCTGGGCGACCAGGCCGGCCACGCCGGGCCCGGCGACGTCGGCCGCCGCCTCGCCGCCGCGCAGCTTGCCGTTGGCCTCCATCAGGTCGGGGGCCTCCACCACGGAGGGCACCAGCGCGCCGTACGCGGTGGAGAAGAAGACCTTGGCCGCGCCGGACAGCAGGGCGACCAGCACCACCTGGGTGACCGTCAGCACGCCGAACCAGGCCGCCACCGGCACGCTGCCGAACAGCAGCGCGAGCGCCACGTCGCACACCAGCATCACCCGGCGGCGGGGCCAGCGGTCCACCCAGGCGCCGGCCGGCAGGCCGATCAGCAGCCAGGGCAGCCAGGCCGCCGCAGTGATCACGCCCATCGTCAGCGGGGAGGCGTCCAGGAGGACCACCGCGACCAGGGAGAGCGAGACATGGCCGACGGCGGTGCCCAGGCCGCTGGTGGTCTCCCCCCACCACAGCCTGCGGAAGCCGGGTTCGGCCCACAGGCCCCACCGGCCGCGGCCGCCTTCGGGTGCGGGTGCGCGTTCCGGTGCGGGTGCCGGTTCGGATGCGGTCTGCTCCGGCGTGGCCGCCGGTGCGCTGGTGGCGGTCATCGCCGCTCTCCCTCGATCGGAGTGGACATCGGGGTGGACACCGGGGCGTCCGGGGCGTCCGGGGCGCCGGGGGCGTCCGGGCCGGACAGCCGCTTGGCCACGGCCTCGGCGTACTCGGCGAGCGGACCCGGCCGGGTCAGCGCGCCGTGGGTGCAGGGGAGGCGCAGGTGGTCGAGCTGCCCGGTGACGTGCGAGCGCCAGGCGCTCTCGTACGGCCAGCCGGCCGGCTTGTCGAGGGTGGCGCCGACGAACAGCGCGTCGCCGTCGAAGACCCCGGGGGTGTGCGCCCGCAGCAGTGCCTGGTGGTCGGCGAAGACCCCGGGCAGCGCCGACGCGGCCGGGCCGAGCATCGCCGCCAGCGCCTCCTGGCCGGTGGCGTCCAGGCCGAGCGAGGCGAGCAGGTCCGCCCAGTCGTCCCGGGGCTCGGCCGGGTCGGGCTCGGCCAGCAGGCCCGCGATCTCCGCTGTCGGGTAGCCGTCGACCAGGGTCAGCGAGCCGACCTCCGCGCCCTCCGCCCGGAGCCGGACCGCCATCGCATGGGCGACGACCGCGCCGAAGGACCAGCCCAGCAGGTGGTACGGCCCGGACGGCTGGACGGCGCGGACCTCGCGCAGGTAGTGCGCGGCCATCGCCTCGACGCTGTCGGGGGTCGCGCCGCGCAGGCCGGGGGCCTGGAGGCCGTACACCGGGTGGGCGGCCTCCAGGTGGCGCAGCAGCCCGGAGTAGACCCAGCTGACGCCGGCGGCCGGGTGCACGCAGAACAGCGGGGCGGCGGCGCCGCCGGTGCGCAGCGGCAGCAGCACGTCGAGCGCGTCCTGCGGGTGTTCCGCGTCGGCTTCCAGCCGGGCGGCCAGTCCGGCCGGTGTGGGGCATTCGAAGAGCGTGCGGATGCCGAGGTCGGCGCCGAGCACCGCCCGCACCCGGCTGAGCAGCCTGGTCGCCAGCAGCGAGTGGCCGCCGAGGTCGAAGAAGCCGTCGTCGACCGAGACCGTGTCCAGTCCGAGGGCCTCGGCGAAGAGTCCGCAGAGCAGTTCCTCGCGCGGGGTGCGCGGCAGACGGCCGGCCGTGCTGCCGAACCGGGGCCGGGGCAGCGCCTTGCGGTCGAGCTTGCCGTTGGCGTTCAGCGGCAGCGCGTCGATCATCATCACGGTCGCCGGGACCATGTAGGCGGGCAGTTGCCCGGCGGCGAAGGCGCGGACCTCGCCGCCGTCGGCGCCGCCGGTCGCGTAGCCGACCAGCCGGTCCTGCTGGGCCACCACCACGGCCTGGGCGACCCCGGGGTGGCGGAGCAGCGCGGCCTCGACCTCGCCGAGTTCGATCCGGAAGCCGCGGATCTTCACCTGGTCGTCGGTGCGGCCCAGGTACTCCAGGACGCCGTCCTCCCGGCGGCGCACCAGGTCGCCGGTGCGGTACATCCGCTCACCGGCCGCGAACGGGCAGGCGACGAAGCGTTCCGCGGTCAGGGCCGGGCGGTTGAGGTAGCCCCGGGCCTGGCCGGTGCCGGCCACGTACAGCTCGCCCGGCACACCGACCGGGACGGGCTCCAGCCGGCCGTCCAGCACGTACACCCGGGTGTCGTCCAGCGGGGCACCGATCGGCACCCGGCCGGTGTCGAGGTCGGGGAGGGCGACGGCGTGCGCGGTGGCGGCCGTGGTGATCTCGGTCGGGCCGTACAGGTTGCGGACCGACAGCCGGGGGTTGCGCTCCAGCACCCGCCGCATCGTGGCGGCGGACGCGGTGTCACCGCCGGTGGCGAGGACCCGCAGGTCGGCGAAGGTCTCCGGCGCCTCCTCGGTGACCAGGTCGAACAGGCCCTTGGTGAGGAAGAGCGAGGTCACCCGGTGCCGTTGCACGGCGGCCCGCAGCCGGGCCGGGTCGAGGTCGCCGGGCGGGGCGACGACGACCGTGCCGCCCGACAGCAGCGGCACCCACAGCTCGTAGGTGGCCGCGTCGAAGGCGTGCGGCGAGTGCAGCAGCATCCGGTCGGGCCGCTCCCCGGACCAGCGGTGGTCGACGGCGAAGGCGGCCACGTCGTGGTGGGTGATCGCGACGCCCTTGGGCAGTCCGGTCGAGCCGGAGGTGTACATCACGTAGGCGAGCTGCTCCGGGTGCACCGACGGAAGGTCGGACGCACCCTCGGCGAGGGAGTCGGAGGGCCGGAGCACCCGCACGCCGGTGTCGAAGCCCAGCTCCGTACGGTCCGTCAGCAGCACCCCCGCACCGGTCTCGGCCAGCACCCAGGCCAACCGCTCCGGCGGCAGCGTCGCGTGCAGCGGCACGTACACCCCGCCCGCCCGCACGATCGCCAGCGTGGCCACCACCACGTCCACCGACCGCTCCAGCAGCATCGCCACCGGCGACTCCACCCCGACACCCGAGTCCACCAGCTGCCGGGCCAACCGCTCCGAGAGCCGGTCCAACTCCGCATAGGTGTAAGAGACTTCGTCCGACACCACGGCCACCGCCGCCGGCGTCCGGGCCACCTGCGCCGCGAACGCCACCGGCAACGACACCGCCGGCACCCCCCGCGAGGTGGCGTTCCACCCCACCAGCAACCGCTCCCGCTCCACCTCCCCCAGCAGGTCCACGGCACCGATCCGCACCCCCGGATCCGCCGCCACCTCCCCCAGCAGCCGCACCAGACCCGCCACCAACCGCTCCACCGTCGACCGGTCGAACAGGTCCACGGCGAAGTCCAGCGCGCCGTCGAGTCCGGCGGGGGCGCCCTCCTCGGTGAAGGACTCCGCCATGATCAGGTTGAGGTCGAACTTGGCGGAGCGGACGCCGAGCGGCTCGGGCACGGCGGTGAGTCCGGCGAGCCGCAGCTCGGCCTCCTCGTTGTTCTGCAGGGTCAGCATGACCTGGAACAGCGGGTGCCGGGTCATCGAGCGGGCCGGGTTGAGCTCCTCGACCAGCCGCTCGAAGGGCACGTCCTCATGGGAGTGGGCGTTCAGCTGCACCTCCCGCACCCGGGACAGCAGTTCGGCGAACCCGGGATCCCCCGAGGTGTCGGTGCGCAGCACCAGGGTGTTGACGAAGAACCCGACCAGGCCGTCCAGCGCCTCGTCGAACCGCCCCGCCGTCACCGACCCGATCGGCACGTCCGTCCCGGCCCCGAACCTGGTCAGCAGCGCGGCCAGCGCCGCCTGCAGCACCATGAACAGCGTCACCCGCTGCGAACGCGCCAACCCGGCCAGCGCCGCGTGCAGTTCGGCGTCCAGGGCGAGGGTGACGCGCTCGGCGCGCCGGTCCCCCGCGGTGGCGGGGCGCACCCGGGCGTAGGGCAGCTCCAGTTCCTCGGGGCTGCCGGCCAGGGTCTGCTTCCAGTGGGCGAGCTGGCGGGCGGCCAGGCTGTCCGGATCGTCCTCGGCGCCGAGCTGGTCGCGCTGCCAGAGCGCGTAGTCGGCGTACTGCACCGGCAGCGGCGCCCAGTCGGGTGCCTCCCCCGCGCAGCGGGCCGCGTAGGCGGCCGTGAGGTCGCGCAGCAGCGGCGCCATCGACCAGCCGTCGCCGGCGATGTGGTGCAGCACCACCAGCAGCACGTGCTCGCGCTCGCCGAGCTCGAACAGGGTGGCGCGCAGCGGCAGTTCACCGGCCAGGTCGAAGGGCCGCCAGGCGGCCGCGGCCAGCACCCCGGACAGGTCCGCGGCCAGGCACTCCAGCGCGTCGAGCCGCAGCCGGACGCCCTCGGCCGGGCGGACGTGCTGGCACGGCACTCCGTCGGTCTCGCCGACCACGGTGCGCAGGCTCTCGTGCCGGACCACCACGTCGGTGAGTGCGGCCCGCAGCGCCTCACGGTCGAGCCGGCCGTGCAGCCGCAGCGCGAACGGCAGGTTGTACTGGGCGCTCGGGCCCTGGATCCGGTCCAGCAGCCACATCCGCTGCTGGGCGAAGGAGAGCGGCAGGGTGTCCGGGCGCGGGCGGGCGGCGAGCGCGGTGCGGCCGCCGGCCGCGGTGTCCAGCCGGGCCGCGAGCTGGGCCACGGTCGGCGCGTCGAAGACCTCGCGCAGCTCCAGTTCCGCCCCGAGCACCGTCCGGATCCGGCTGATCAGCCGGGTGGCGAGCAGCGAGTGGCCGCCGAGGTCGAAGAAGCCGTCGTCGGCCGAGACCGCGGCCGGGTCCAGCCCGAGGACCTCCGCGAACAGCCCGCGGAGCAGTTCCTCCCGCAGGTCGCGCGGCGGCCGGCCGGCGCCCCGGGCGGGGAGCACGGGCCGCGGCAGCGCCCGGCGGTCGAGCTTGCCGTTCGGGGTCACCGGCAGCGCGTCGACGACCACCAGGGCGGCGGGCACCATGTACTCGGGCAGCCGGGCGGCCAGGTGGGCGCGCAGCGCGGCGGTGTCCACGGTGGTGTCCGCGGCGCCGTCCCCGCCGTCCGCGCCGTCCTGCGGCACCAGGTACCCGACCAGCCGCTGGTCCCCCGGGGTGTCCTCGCGCAGCACCACGACGGCGTGCGCGACCCTCGGGTGGCCGGCCAGGGTGTTCTCGATCTCGCCGAGTTCGACCCGCAGGCCGCGGATCTTCACCTGGTCGTCGGCGCGGCCGAGGAAGAGCAGCGCGCCGTCCCGGCCCCAGCGGGCGACGTCGCCGGTGCGGTACATCCGGCTGCCGGCCGGGCCGTACGGGTCGGCGACGAAGCGCTCGGCGGTCAGCCCGGGGCGGTTGAGGTAGCCGCGGGCCAGCTGGTCGCCCGCGAGGTAGAGGTCGCCGGGCACGCCCGGGGGCACCGGGCGCAGGTCCGCGTCCAGGACGAGGACCCGGGTGTTCCACACCGGCCGGCCGATCGGCACGTGCGGGTTGTCGGTGTCGTCCCGGCAGGGCCAGGCGGTGACGTCGACGGAGGCCTCGGTGGGCCCGTAGAGGTTGTGCAGCGGCACGTCGAGCAGGGCGAGGAAGCGGTCGCGCAGGTCGGCGGGCAGCGCCTCGCCGCTGCAGAACACCGCGCGCAGGCCGGTGCAGCCGGCCGCCGCGGGCTCCTGCACGAAGACCTGGAGCATCGACGGCACGAAGTGGGTGACGGTGATCCGCTCGCGCCGGATCAGCTCCGCGAGGTAGGCCGGGTCGCGGTGGCCGCCGGGGCGGGCGAGCACCATCGTGGCGCCCTCCAGCAGCGGCCAGAAGAACTCCCAGACGGAGACGTCGAAGCCGAACGGCGTCTTCTGGAGCACCCGGTCGGCCGCGGTGAGCCGGTACTCGTGCTGCATCCAGGCCAGCCGGTTGACGATGCCCAGGTGCGGCACGGCCACGCCCTTGGGCCGGCCGGTCGAGCCGGAGGTGTAGATCACGTACGCGGGGTGGGCGGGCAGCAGCGGGGCCGGGCGGTCCGCGTCGGTGACCGGCGCGGCGGAGTGGGCGGACAGGTCGAGGTCCTCGTAGCGCAGCACCCCGGCGGTGCCGGCCGGGACGGCGGCGCTGCTCGGCCCGGTGGTGAGCACCATGGCCGGGGCCGCGTCGGACAGCATGTGGCCGATCCGGTCGGCCGGGTACTCGGGGTCGACCGGCAGGTAGGCCGCGCCGGTCTTGAGGACGGCGAGCAGCGCGACCACCAGGCCGGGCGAGCGCTCCATGACCAGGGCGACGGTCCGCTCCGGGCCGGCGCCCAGGCCGAGCAGCAGCCGGGCCAGCCGGTTGGCGCGGGCGTCCAGTTCGGCGTAGTCGAGCCGCTCGTCGCCGCAGACCACGGCGGGGTGCCCGGGGGTGCGGGCGGCCTGCGCCGCGAGCAGGGCGGGCAGCGTGGCGGGGGCGACCGGGGCCGCGGTGTCGTTCCACTCCTCCAGCACGCGGCGGCGCTGGGCACCGTCGAGGATCTCGACGGTCGCCACCGGGCGCTCCGGGTCGTCGGCGACGCCGGCCAGCAGCCGCACCAGGGCGGCGGCGAGGCCTTCGGCGGTCTCCGGGTCGAACAGGTCGGCCGCGTACTCCAGGACTCCCCCGACCCCGGTCGGCCGTCCGTCGGCGCCGTGCCGCTCGGCCAGGTTGAGGGTCAGGTCGAAGGCCGTGGAGGAGAACTCGGTGGGCTCGAACTCCGCCGCCACGCCGGGGAATGCGAGGGCGGCGCCGGTGGTGTTGTCGAACGCCAGCATCGCCTGGAAGAGCGGGTGGCGGCCGCTCGCGCGGGCCGGGTTGAGCTCCTCGACCAGGCGCTCGAAGGGGACGTCCTGGTGGGCGTAGGCGGCCAGGCTGGCGGCCCGGACCCGGGCCAGCAGCTCCGCGAAACCGGGGCGGCCGGACAGGTCGACGCGCAGCACCAGGGTGTTGGCGAAGAAGCCGACCAGGCCGCCGAGGGCGGCGTCCGCGCGGCCCTCGACGGGTGCGCCGAGCGGGATGTCCTCACCGGCGCCGAAGCGGCCGAGCACCGCGGCGAACGCGGCCTGGAACAGCATGAACGGGGTGACGTGGTGGGCGCGCGCCAGCGCCGTCAGCCGCTCGTACAGCTCCGGGTCCAGCTCGACCGGCACGGTCCCGCCCCGGTAGGAGGCGACGGCGGGGTGCGGCCGGTCGGTGGGCAGCGCCAGTTCGTCCGGCAGACCGGCCAGGGCCTGCCTCCAGAAGCCGAGCTGACGGGAGAGCAGGCTGTCCGGGTCGGCGGCCTCGCCGAGCAGGTCGCGCTGCCAGAGGGTGTAGTCGGCGTACTGGACCGGCAGCGCGGCCCATCCGGGGGCGCCGCCGGCCAGCCGGGCCCGGTAGGCGGCGGCGAGGTCGTCGAAGAGCGGGCTCAGCGAGGCGCCGTCCCCGGCGATGTGGTGCACGACCAGGACCAGGACGTGGTCCTCGGCGCCGCGCGGGATCAGGTAGGCGTGCAGCGGCACGTCGGCGGCCAGGTCGAAGACGTGGCCAGCGGCCTCGGCGACGGTGCGGCCGCCGACGGTGAGCAGCGGACCGGCCGGGGCGTCCAGCACCTGCTGGTACGGCTCGCCGGCGACCGGGCGGAAGACGGTGCGCAGTGCCTCGTGGCGCAGCACCACGTCGTGCAGGGCGCGGTCGAGGGCGGCGGCGTCCAGCGGGCCGCGCAACCGCAGGGCCAGCGAGATGTTGTGCATCGGGCTGGGGCCCTCGAGCTGGCCGATGAACCAGAGCCGCTGCTGGGCGGAGGAGAGCGGCAGCCGCTCCGGGCGGTCGGCCCGGCGCAGGGCGGGGCGGGCCGTGGGGGTGGCGAGCCGCTCGGCGAGTTCGGCGACGGTGGGGGCCTGGAAGAGGTCCGGGATGGTCACCTCGGCGCCCAGCACGGTGCGGATCCTGGTGACCAGGCGGCTGGCCAGCAGGGAGTGGCCGCCGAGGACGAAGAAGTCGTCGTCGACGGTGATCGAGTCACGGCCGAAGACGCCGGCGAACAGCGAGCAGAGGATCTGTTCCTGCGGGGTGCGCGGGGCCCGGCCGCGGCCCTCGGCGGCCAGGTCCGGGGCGGGCAGCGCCCGGCGGTCGACCTTGCCGTTGGCGTTCAGCGGCAGGGCGTCGACCACCATGACGTGCGGGACCATGTAGCCGGGCAGCCGGTCCCCGGCGTGGGCGCGCAACTCGGCGGCGAGGTCCGGCCGTTGGCCGTCGGGGGTGCGCTGGTCGGGTGCGCAGTGGTCGGGGGTGCAGTAGGCGACCAGGCGCTTGTCGCCGTCCTCGGTGCGCACCACCACCACGACCTGGCCGACGCCGGGGTGGCGGCCGAGCACGGCCTCGATCTCGCCGAGTTCGATCCGGAAGCCGCGGATCTTCACCTGGTCGTCGGTGCGGCCCAGGTACTCCAGCAGGCCGTCCTCCCGGCGGCGCACCAGGTCGCCGGTGCGGTACATCCGCTCACCGGCCGCGAACGGGCAGGCGACGAAGCGTTCCGCGGTCAGGGCCGGGCGGTTGAGGTAGCCTCGGGCCTGGCCGGTGCCGGCCACGTACAGCTCGCCCGGCACACCGACCGGGACGGGCTCCAGCCGGCCGTCCAGCACGTACAGCCGGGTGTCGTCCAGCGGGGCACCGATCGGTACCCGGCCCGCGGTGTCGGCGGCGGTGATGTGGTGGAAGGCGGCGAAGGTGGTGGTCTCGGTGGGACCGTACCCGTTGCCGAGTGCCAGCTCCGGGCAGGCGTCGAGGACCCGGCGGACCATCGCCGGGGCGGCGGCGTCACCACCGGTGGTGACCGCGCGCAGCCCGGCGAAGGTCTCCGGCGCCTCCTCGGCGACCAGGTCGAACAGGCCCTTGGTGAGCCAGAGGGCGGTGACGCCGTGGCGCCCGACCACCGCGCGCAGCCGGGCCGGGTCGAGGTCGCCGGGCGGGGCGACGACGACCGTGCCGCCCGAGAGCAGCGGCACCCACAGCTCGTAGGTGGCCGCGTCGAAGGCGTGCGGGGAGTGCAGCAGGACGCGCCGGTGGTCTTCGGTCCAGCGGTGGTCGGTGGCGAGGGCGACGACGTCGTGGTGGGTGATCGCGACGCCCTTGGGCAGTCCGGTCGAGCCGGAGGTGTACATCACGTAGGCGAGCTGCTCCGGGTGCACCGACGGAAGGTCGGACGCACCCTCGGCGAGGACGTCGGAGGGCCGGACCACCCGCACGCCGGTGTCGAAGCCCAGCTCCGTACGGTCCGTCAGCAACACCCCCGCACCGGTCTCGGCCAGCACCCAGGCCAACCGCTCCGGCGGCAGCGTCGCGTGCAGCGGCACGTACACCCCGCCCGCCCGCACGATCGCCAGCGTGGCCACCACCACGTCCACCGACCGCTCCAGCAGCATCGCCACCGGCGACTCCACCCCGACACCCGAGTCCACCAGCTGCCGGGCCAACCGCTCCGACAGGGCGTCCAACTCCGCATAGGTGTAAGACACTTCGTCCGACACCACGGCCACCGCCGCCGGCGTCCGGGCCACCTGCGCCGCGAACGCCACCGGCAACGACACCGCCGGCACCCCCCGCGCGGTGGCATTCCACCCCACCAGCAACCGCTCCCGCTCCACCTCCCCCAGCAGGTCCACGGCACCGATCCGCACCCCCGGATCCGCCGCCACCTCCCCCAACAGCCGCACCAGACCCGCCACCAACCGCTCCACCGTCGACCGGTCGAACAGGTCGGAGGAGTACTCGACGGAGCCGGTGAGCCCGTTCGGGGCGCCGTCCGCCGTGAGGGCCTCGGTCATGCCGATGTTGAGGTCGAACTTGGCGACCCTGATCCCGAGCGGCTCGCCGTCCGCCGTCAGGCCGGGCAGGTCGAGGCGGGCCTCCTCGGTGTTCTGGAGGACGAACATCACCTGGAACAGCGGGTGCCGGGCCGTGGAGCGGGCCGGGTTGAGCTCCTCGACCAGCCGCTCGAAGGGCACGTCCTCATGGGAGTGGGCGTTCAGCTGCACCTCCCGGACCCGGGACAGCAGTTCGGCGAACCCTGGGTCCCCCGAGGTGTCGGTGCGCAGCACCAGGGTGTTGACGAAGAACCCGACCAGGTCGTCCAGCGCCTCGTCGGACCGCCCCGCCGTCACCGACCCGATCGGCACGTCCGTCCCGGCCCCGAACCTGGTCAGCAGCGCGGCCAGCGCCGCCTGCAGCACCATGAACAGCGTCACCCGCTGCGAACGCGCCAACCCGGCCAGCGCCGCGTGCAGTTCGGGTTCGATCCGGAACGCCAGCGCGTCGGCGCGGGCGCTCAGGGCGGGCGGCCGGGGGCGGTCGAAGGGCAGCGTCAGCTCCTCGGGGCCGCCGGCCAGGACCTCCTTCCAGTGGGCGAGCTGCCGCGACAGCAGGCTCCCGGGATCGGTGTCCTCGCCGAGGATGTCGCGCTGCCAGCGCGCGTAGTCGGCGTACTGCACCGGCAGCGGCTCCCAGCCGGGCGCCTCCCCCGCGCACCGGGCGGTGTACGCGGTGGCGAGGTCGCGCAGGAACGGGCCCTGCGACCAGCCGTCGCCGGCGATGTGGTGCAGCACCACCAGCAGCACGTGCTCGCGCCCGCCGAGCGCGAACAGGGTGATGCGGATGGGCAGTTCGCCGCTCAGGTCGAAGGCCCGGGCGGACGCCGCGTCGAGCAGGGCCGGGTAGCCGGCCGGGTCGGCGGTGCAGTCGACGATGTCGAAGGCGAGATCCGTGGCCGCGGTGGCGGCCGGTACCACCCGGGGCTCAGGGACCCCGGCGACGGCCGGGAAGACCGTCCGCAGGGCCTCGTGCCGGGTGACCACGTCCGCGGCCGCCGCCCGCAGTGCGTCCCGGTCCAGCGCGCCGTGCAGCCGCAGGGCGAACGGCAGGTTGTAGAGCGGGCCGGGCCCCTCGATCTGGTCGACCAGCCAGAGGCGCTGCTGCGCAAACGAAACCGGGATCACGGATCTGTCCTTACGTCACTGTGCGGGAGGGGTCACACCGGGAGGGCGGCGGACAGGGCGGTGGCGGGCAGGGCCGCCGGCGCGACACCGGGGCGGCAGGCGAGGAGGTCGACGGGCTCGCCCATCACGACGGCGATCCTGCGGTCGCCCGCGAAGGGGTCGCGGCCGTGCGAGGTCGAGACGTTGTCGACCAGCAGCAGGTCGCCCTGCTGCCACGGCTCCCGTACGGTGGCCTCCTCGTAGGCCCGGTTGATGCCCGCCACCTCGTCCTCGGTGAGCGGGACGCCGTCGCCGACACCGGTGTTGAAGGGCAGGCCGTCCGGGCCGAACTCCTCGGTGAGGGCCTCGCGGATGACCGGGTCCAGCGACCACTCGCTCCAGAAGGCCATGTGGTTGAACCAGACCTCCTCACCGGTGCCCGGGTGGACGACGGTGCCGGGGCGCAGCTGGCGGGTGCGCAGCCGGCCGTCCTCCAGCCACTCCCAGCCGATGTGGTTCTCGGCGCAGTAGGCCTCGACCGCGGCCGGGTCCTCGGTGGCGAAGGCGGTGCGCCAGTCCAGCGAGACGTACTCGGAGTAGGTGCGGGTGAGGGTCCAGCCGGTGGCGCGGACCCGCTCCAGGATCGAGGCCGGGAGGTTGGCCAGGACCTTGCGGCAGTCCGCGACCGGGGTGGCGCCGCCCTCGGCGGGGGCGGTCAGGCAGGCGAACAGCAGCATCCCCGGGAAGGTGAGGGTGTAGCTGTTCTCGTTGTGCATCCGGATCGCCTGGTTCGGCGGCAGGTCGGTGGAGGAGGCGACGCCGTTGCCGAAGTCGCTGCGCGGGGTGGCCTTCTCCCGGTACGGGGTGGGGTTGGGGAGCAGGACGTCGCGGACCGCGGCGACGTCCTCGCTGGTGGCGACCGGCAGGCCGCGCAGGAAGACCGCGCCGTGCTCGGCGAGGGCCTGCGCGATCTGCCGGTGGTGGCCGCGCAGCCAGTCGACGGCGGCGGTCATGTCGGCGATGCCGGGGATCCGGGTCAGCGCCGGGCGGCCCGGCTCGATCTCCCAGTGGAGTGTCTGCGCCATCGTCCCGGGCCCTCAGCCGGCCAGCGCGGCGACGAGGCTCGCCGGGCGGATGTCGGTCCAGTTCTCCTCGATGTGGGCGAGGCAGGCCTGGCGGGTGGACTCGCCGAAGACGGCCGTCCAGCCGGCCGGGACGTCGATCCAGCTCGGCCAGAGCGAGTGCTGGTTCTCCTCGTTGACCAGGACCTGGTAGGTGGCGTTCTCGTCCTCGAAGGGGTTCGACACGGGTGGTTCCTCCATCGGGTGGGCGTGCGATGCACGGTGGACTGCTGGTGGGGTGGGCGGGCGCGGTGCCCGCGGGGCGGGTCGCGCGGGGCGGGCGAGCCGTCCGGGTGTCTCCAAGCTATCGGCGGGGTCCGCCGCCGCCCGGCAAGAGTTCCGGCAACTGGGCGGAAGTTCAGCGGGCGATCAGGCGCACCGGGAAGCGGTCCAGGCCGAAGTTGATGATCGAGCGGTTGTACTGCACCGGGCCGGTCTGCTCGATCCGCTCGACCCGGGTCAGCACGGCCTCGAACAGGGCGGTCAGCTCGGACTTCGCGAGCGGCGCGCCGATGCAGTAGTGGGCGCCCAGCCCGAGCGCCAGGTGCCGGTTCGGGGACCGGTCGAGCAGGATGTCGTGCGGGCGGTCGAAGACGGCCGGGTCGCGGTTGGCCGCCCAGGTCCAGACGACCACCCGCTCCCCCTTGCGGATCGGCTGCCCGCCGAGCTCGGTGTCCCGGCTGGCGACCCGCAGGGTGTGCAGGCCGACCGAGGTCCAGCGCAGCAGTTCGTCCAGCGCGGCGCCCATCTCGGCCCGGCCGCTCTGCAGCGCCTCCCACAGCCGGGGCCGCTGGACGACGGCCAGCAGGCCCATCACGGCCGTGTGGCGGACCGTCTGCACGCCGCCGACCACGATGTTGTCCAGGTTGAGCACGACGTCCTCGACCGGCAGCAGCCGCCCGGCGACCCGGTAGGTGGCCATCGTGCTGATCAGGTCGTCGCGCGGGTCGGCCCGGCGCTTCATCACCTGGTGCATCAGGTACGGGATCAGCCGCTGGTGGCCGGCCCGGCGCTCCTCGGCGGTCCGGCCCAGGAAGGCGTCGTCGCAGACCTTGACGACCATCTCGCGGTCCTGCTCGGGGACGTCGAGCAGGTCGCACATCACGGTCAGCGGCAGCGGGGCGACCACGTCGACCAGGTCGACCTCGCCCTGCCGCACCGCCCCGTCGACGATCCGGGTCGCCAGGTCGACGATCCCGGCGCGGGTGCCGCGCACCCCGCTCGGCGAGAAGAACGGCACCACGGGGGCCCGCAGTTCGCGGTGCCGGGGCGGGTCGGTCAGGGCCATCATCCGACCGGCGCCGACCGGCGTGTTGCCGGCGCCGGCGCCGAGCAGCGAGCCCTCCTCGGAGCTGTAGGTGGCGGTGTCCCTGAGGACCTCCGCGGCCAGGTCGTAGGAGAGCACCGACCAGACCGGTCCGTCGGTCGCGGTCAGCGAGCGCTGCACCGGGGCGGCGCTGCGCAGCGCGTCGATCAGCTCCGGGGCGTCGGGGCGCTCCCACAGGGCGGGGTCGCTCAGGTCGGGGGCCGCCGGGGCGGCCGGGGCGGGGATCAGATCGAGAGCGGGCGCAGCCACGGCTCCTCCTTGCCGGTACGGGCGGGCTCGCGCCCGATGATCGAGGTCAGGACGTCCACCGGGCCGGGCTGTTCCACGGTCGCCAGCAGGTGGCCGCCGGGGACGACGGCGAGGCCGAAGTCCCCGCTGGTGTGCCGCGCCCAACCGGCCAGCCGGGGGGCGTCGAGCATCGGGTCGGCGTCCCCGGCGATCGCGTAGAGGTCGGCGGCGAGCGGCGGCTCGGCGCGGTGCCGGTAGGTGTCGCGGACGGTCAGGTCGGTGCGGATGGCGCTCAGTGCGAGATCGCGCAACTCCGGCGCGGATTCGACGAGTTCGCCCATGCCGGCCAGGCGCAGCAGGTCCTCGGCGGTGCGCCGGGGCGGGGTCGGGCCGGCCCAGTCGGCCGGTGGGGAGGCCGAGGCGGCGACCACCGCGTCCGGGCGCTGCCCGGCGGGCAGGGCCCGGGCCACCTCGTAGCCGAGCAGCGCGCCGAAGCTCTGCCCGTAGAAGCCGAACCGGCCGTTCAGGTGCGGGCGCAGGGCCTGCACGACGTCGGCGACCAGCCGGTCGAAGGTGGCGGGCATCGGCTGGCGGCCGCGGCCGCCGCGGGCGGGCATCCGCAGCGCCCAGACCTCGGCCGCCGGGGCCAGCGCGTGGCCGAGCGGGGTGAAGGCGGTGGCGTCGCCGCCGGCGTGCGGGAAGCAGAACAGCCGGTACGGGCGGTGCTGCTGCGGGGCGGGCACGAACAGCCAGTCGCCCTCGATCCGGGGGCGGGGGCCGTTCACCGGGCGCCCGCCCCGCTGCCGACCAGGGCCGGGCGGCGCGGCGCGCCGGCGCGGGTGGCCCGACGCACCGACTCGGTGAAGTCGGCGAGGTCGCGGGAGTCGAGCAGGTGGCGCAGCTGGATCTCGATGCCGAGCTTGCGGCGCAGCACGTGGGTGACCCGGAGCGCGGCGAGCGAGTGCCCGCCGAGGCTGAGGAAGTCGTCCTCGGGGCGCAGGTCGGTGCGGCCCAGGACGGTCCGCCACACCTCGGCGACCTGCTCGGCGACCTCGTCGGCCCCCTCGGCCCCGGCGGCCGGGCCCGCGGTGGGCTGCGGCGAGTGCGGCGCGGGCAGGGCGGCGTGGTCGACCTTGCCGTTCGGGGTGAGCGGCAGGGCGTCCAGGACGACCACGGCGGCCGGGACGAGGTGCACGGGCAGCAGGGTCCGGGCGTGGGCGAGGACGGCGTCGGCGTCCGGCGCCCCGGGCCCGGTGGTGGTGACGTAGCCGACCAGCTGCTGGTCGCCGTGCTCGGTGCGGTGGACGGTGACGGCCGCCGCGGGCACCTGCGGGTGGCGGGTGAGGGCGGCCTCGATCTCGCCGGGCTCGATCCGGAAGCCGCGCAGCTTCAGCTGCCGGTCGGCCCGGCCGCCGAAGCGCAGGGTGCCGTCCTCGGCGTACCGGGCGAGGTCTCCGGTGCGGTACATCCGGGCGCCGGGGGTGAACGGGGAGGCGACGAACCGTTCGGCGGTCAGGCCGGAGCGGCCCAGGTAGCCGTGGGCCAGGCCGGGCCCCTCGACGTACAGCTCGCCGGTGGCGCCGGCGGCGACCGGGCGCAGCCGCCCGTCCAGCAGGTGCAGGCCGACGCCGGGCAGCGGGCCGCCGAGGTGCGGCGCCGGGCCGGTGATCCGGGTGGCGGTGGAGTCGACCGTGCACTCGGTGGGCCCGTACAGGTTGAGGGCGTCGAGGCCGCCGGAGACCAGCTCCGCCCAGGTGCGCTCCGGGACCGGCTCGCCGCCCATGAACAGGCGCACCCGGCGGGCGCCGAACGGCTCGCGGAGCAGTTCCCAGTGCGAGGGGGTGAGGTCCAGGTCGGTCACGCCGTGCTCGTCGAGCAGGGCGACCAGCCGGGCCGGGTCGGTGCGGGTCTCCCGGTCGATCACCACGACGGTGTCGCCGCGGCAGATCCGGGCCCACTGCTGCACCGAGGCGTCGAAGGAGACGCTGGCGCTCCAGCCGACCACCCCCGGCTCGGCCCGGTAGAGGTCCAGCCCGGCCAGGCCGGCGAGCAGCGCGGCGACCCCGCCGCGGGTGGCCTGGACGCCCTTGGGGGTGCCGGTGGAGCCGGAGGTGTGGATGACGTAGGCGGCGTCCTGCGCGGTGACCGCGGTGTCCGGGCCGACCGGGCCGGTGGCGTCCGGGGCGAGCACCGGCACGCCGTCGGCCAGCGGCACCCGGCCCTGGCCGGCCGTCAGGAGGAGGGAGATGCCGGCGTCGCCGGCCATGAAGGCGAGCCGCTCCGCGGGGTAGTCCGGGTCGAGCGGCACGTAGGCCGCGCCGGCGCGCCAGACGGCGAGCAGGGCGACCACCAGGTCGGTGGTCCGGGGCAGGTGGACGCCGACCCGGTCGCCGCGGCCGATGCCGTGGGCGCGCAGCGCGCCGGCCAGGGCGGCGGTGCGCCCGGCCAGTTCGGCGAAGGTCAGCGCGCCGTCGGTGCCGCGCACGGCGGTCCGCCCGGGGGCGGCCTCGGCGGCGGCCAGGAACGCGGCGAGCGGGTCGGTCTGGCTGGTGGTCATGCGGGGTGCTTCCTCTCGGGCGGGGTGCGGGTTCGGGTGCGGTCCTGGACGGGTGGCGGGGCCGGTCGCGGGGCTCATCCGGCCGCTCCCGCCGCCACGGGTGCGGCCGTCGGCGCGGTGGTCACGGCCGCGTCCAGTTCGGCCAGGGCCGCCGCGTAGGCGTCGATGAAGGTCTCGGCGAGCGCGTCCGGCACCACCGACCGCTGGTGGTCCACGGCCAGCAGCACGCGGTCGGAGACCGGGTCCTGGATCAGCGAGGCGCCGAAGGCGAAGCTGTTGGGCTCGTGCCGCATGGTCGGCTCGCAGCCGATCCGGCCGTCCACGATCCGGGCGTCGCTCAGCTGCCCGAGCGCGTGGAAGCGCAGGAAGCCGAACTGGCTGTCCAGCCGGGTGCCCGCCATCAGCCGGGCCAGCCGGGCGATCGGGACGCGGCGGTGCGGCATCATCTCCAGCTCCTCCCGGTGCACGGCGCGCACCAGGGCGAGCGGGTCGCCCTCGACGGGCTCGGCGACCAGCGGCACGGTGTTGAGGAACAGCCCGTACACCTCGGTGCCGCCGCGGCGCTCCAGCCGGCCGTTCATGGCCAGTCCGGTGGTGACCCGCTCGCGGCCGGTGATCCGCTGGAGCGCCCGCAGGTGGGCGGCGAGCGCCACCGACTTGACCGGGACGGCGGCCGCGTCGGCCACCCGGCGCAGCTGGCCGGGGGCGTCGGGCAGGACGCGTTCCACCGTGCGGGCCAGCTCGTGGGTGGAGCCCGCTTCCTCCCAGAGCTCGCCGCTGACGCCGTCGAGCTTGGCGCGCCAGTAGGCGAGCGCCTCGGGGTCGTCGGCGGCGGCCTGTTCGACCGCGACGAAGTCGCGGAAGGCGGAGCCGGGCGGCGCGGTCGGCGGGGCGCCCGGGTCGGCGGCCAGCGCGGTGTGCCGCTCCAGGAGTTCGGTGAGCAGCGAGGTGAAGCTCCAGCCGTCCAGGATGGCGTGGTGCTCGGAGACGGTGAGCTGGAAGGACGCGTCGTCGAGCCGTTGCACGGTGACCCGGAACAGCGGCGGCTCCATCAGGTCGAAGGGCGTCGAGCGGTGCTGCTCGAAGACGGCGGTGATCCGCGCCTCGTGCTGCTCCTGCGGAACGCCGCGCAGGTCCTCGAAGCCGACCGGGGGCGGCAGTTCGCCGTACACCAGCTGGAGCGGCTCGCGGTAGCCGGAGAGGTCGAGGCCGGTGCGCAGGACCGGGTGGCGGCCCATCGCCTCGGCGACCGCGCGGCGGAACGCGTCCTCGTCCAGCGGGCCGGCGATCCGGTAGCTGTTGACGTTGTGGTAGCTGTCGGTCGCCCCGGCGATCTCCATGTGGAAGACCATGCTGAGCTGCATGGACACCATCGGGTAGGCGTCCACCACGGTGGCCGGGAGTTCGGCCCGCACGTCGGCGTCGACCAGGGCGAACGGCCCGGCGGCGCCCGCCGGTTCGGTCACCGGCCGGGCCAGCGGGGCGAGGGCGGCGATGGTCGGGGCGTTGAAGACGTCCCGCAGGGTGACGGCCCAGCCGCTGTCGTGCAGCGCGCCGGCCAGCTGGACGGCCCGGATCGAGTCGCCGCCGAGGTGGAAGAAGTCGTCGTGCACGCCGATCCCGCTGACGCCGAGGACCGTCGACCACACCTCGGCGAAGCCCTGCTCGGCCGGGGTGCGGGGGGCGACGTGGCCCGCCTCGGCGCGCGGCGCGGCGGGCGCGCTGGGTGCGGGCAGGGCCCGGCGGTCGACCTTGCCGTTGACGGTCAGCGGCAGGGCGGCCAGCACGGTGACGCTCGCCGGGATCATGTAGTCCGGCAGCGAGCGGGCGAGGAACTCGCGCATCCCGGCGGGCTCGCGGCCGGTGACGTACGCGGCGAGGCGCTGGTCGTGGACGGTCACCACGCAGCCGTCCACGTCCGGGTGGGCGGCCAACGCGGCCTCGATCTCGCCGAGTTCGATCCGGAAGCCGCGCAGCTTGACCTGGAAGTCGGCCCGGCCCACGTACTCCAGTCCGCCGTCGGGCAGCCGCTTGGCCACGTCCCCGGTGCGGTACAGCCGGGCGCCGGGGGTGGCCGCGTACGGGTCGGCGACGAAGCGGGTGGCGGTCAGCCCGGGGCGGGCCCAGTAGCCGTGGGCGAGGCTGCCGCCGCCGATGTACAGCTCGCCGGGCACGCCGACCGGGCAGGGCCGCAGCCAGTCGTCGAGCACCACGGCGCTCAGGTGCGGCATCGGGTCGCCGATCAGGCTGCGCTCGAAGCCGTCCGGCCCGTCGATGTCGTGGGTGGTGACGTGGACGGTGGTCTCGGTGATCCCGTACAGGTTGCAGACCCGGGCCCGGGGCCGCGGCTCCAGGGCGTACCAGCGCTCCACCACCGCCGGGTCCAGGGCCTCGCCGCCGAGCATCACCTGCTTCAGCGCGGGCAGCGCGCGCGGGCGCCGGCGCAGGGCGGCTTCGAGCTGGCGCAGCGCGGACGGGGTCAGGCAGAGGAAGGAGACGCCCTCCTCGGCGAGGAGGTCCGCGAACTCCTCCGGCGAGCGGCTGGTGACGTACGGGACGACGACCAGCCGGCCGCCGTGGTGCAGGGCGCCCCACAGCTCCCAGACCGTCCAGTCGAAGGCGTAGCTGTGGAAGAGCGTCCACACCTCCTGGCCGTCCGGCGGGGTGAAGGCGAAGTGCCCGGCCCCGGCCGCCATCAGCCGGCTGACGTGCTCGTGGGCGACGGCCACGCCCTTGGGGCGGCCGGTGGAGCCGGAGGTGAAGATGATGTACGCGGTGTCCGCCGGGCGCACCGCCAGGTCCGGGCGGGTGGCCGCCTGGGCGGCCAACTCCTCGGTGCGGACGGCGGGTTCGAAGACCTGCCAGGGCCCCTCCGGGACCCTCTCGGGCCGGTCGGTGAGCACCACGGCGACCTCGGTGTCGCCGAAGACGGCGGCCGCCCGGTCGGCCGGCGCGGTGAGGTCCACCGGCACGTAGGCGGCGCCGGTCTTGAGCACGCCGAGGACGGACACCGGGATCGCCTCGGTGCGGTCGAGCAGCAGGCCGACCCGGTCGCCGGGGCGCACCCCGCGGGCGATCAGGGCGTGCGCCAGCCGGTTGGCCCGCTCGTCCAGCTCGCGGTAGCTCAGCGCGACGGCGCCGCAGCTGACGGCGGTACGGTCGGCGTGGGCGTCGACGGCCTCCTCGAACAGCCGGTGCAGGCTGCGCCCGGCGGGGACGTCCACCGGCCCGGCGGGCGCGGCCGGCCCGGCGAGGGCGCGCACCGTGCGGTCGGGCTGCTCCAGCGCGTCGGCCAGCAGGGCCCGCCAGTCGTCGCTCATCCGGCGCACCGTGTCGGTGTCGAACAGGTCGGAGCGGTACTCGACCTCGCCGCGCAGTTCGCCGTCGTCGTAGACGGACCAGGTCAGGTCGTACTTGGTGGTGCCGTTGGAGTGCACCCGGCGGTCGGCGTGGACCGGCCCGAAGCGCAGCGGGGCGCGGTTCTCGGCGTGCGAGCCGAACACCACCTGGAACAGCGGGGTGTGCCGGGTGGAGCGCTCGACACCGAGGTGGTCGACGACGGTGTCGAAGGGCACGTCGAGGTAGCCGTACGCCTCGAAGGCCTCGTCCTCGACCCGGTGCAGCAGCTCGCGGAAGGTGGTGCGGGCGCCGAGCCGGATCCGCAGCGGCAGCATGTTGACGAAGTAGCCGACCAGGTCCTCGAGTTCGGGCCGGTCGCGGGTGGTGACCGGGGTGCCGATCACTAGGTCCTCGGCGCCGGTGTACCGGTTCAGCAGGACGGCGAAGGCGGCCAGCTGGACCATGAACGGGGTGACGCCCTCGGCCTCGGCGAGCGCCCGCACCCGCTCGGCGGTGCCGGCCGGCAGGCCGAAGGCCTCGGTGCGGCCGCGGTGGGTCGGCACCGCGGGGCGGGGCCGGTCGGTGGGCAGTTCGAGCAGTCCGGGGGCGCCGGCCAGCCGCTCCTTCCAGTGCGCGAGGTGCTCCCGGTAGGAGGTGGCGGCCTCCTCGGCCGCGTAGTCGGCGTACTGGGCGGTCAGTTCCGGCAGCCGGGGCGGGCGGTGCTCGGTGAGCGCGGTGTAGACCTCGGCGAGCTCGGTCTCGAAGACGTCCGCGGACCAGCCGTCCCACACGATGTGGTGGACGACCAGGACCAGGGTCGCCCCGGCGTCGGAGCGGAGCAGCAGCGAGGCGCGCAGCAGCGGCCCGGCCTCCAGGTCGAACGGGGCGGCCGCCTCGGCGGCGGTCAGCTCCTCGGCCCGGCGGTGCTGTTCGCCGTCCGGCAGGCCGCGCAGGTCGGTGACGCCCAGCGGGATGTGCAGGCTCTCGCGGACCAGTTGGCAGGGGCCCTCGGGGCGCAGCTCGAAGGTGGTGCGCAGGGCCTCGTGGCGGGCGACCACGGTGTCGATCGCGTGCTCCAGGAAGGCCGGGTCGACCGGGCCGCTGAAGGTGAACACCCAGGGGATGTTGTAGGTGGCGGCCTGCGGGTCCCACCGGTCCAGGAACCACAGGCCCCGCTGGAGCCCGGAGACCGGGGCGACCCGGGCGACGGCCGTGTCGGTGGCTGAACTCACTGTTCTCGTACCTCTCTCGTGCGTGTGCGGTCGGCGGGGGTCAGCGCTGGAGGAGCTGTTCGGCGATGGCGCTCGCCGTCCTGGCCCGGAACACCAGCTGCGGGAGGACGCGGGTGCCGGTCGCGCGGGACAGCCGCATCGCCAGGCGGACCGCCGTCAGCGAGTTGCCGCCGATCCGGAAGAAGTTGTCGTGGCGGTCGACCTGCTCGGCCTTGACCACCTCGCGCATCGCGTCGAGGACGAGGCGCTCGAGGTCGGCCGTGCGGCCGGCCTCCGGCTCCCCGGCCCCGGCCTGTTCGGACGGCGCCCCGGCGGGCGGGACGGTCCGGGTGACGGGTGCCGGGGCGGGCAGGGCGCGGCGGTCGACCTTGCCGTTGGCGTTCAGCGGCAGCGCGTCCAGCACGTCGAGGGTGGCCGGGACCATGTGGGCCGGCACCTGCTCGGCCAGGCAGCCGAGGATGGACTCGGTGTCGGCGTCCGGCCCGGTGGTGACGACGTACCCGGCGAGCCGGCGGTCCCCGGTGGCCGTCTCGTGGACGGTCACGGCCGCCTCCCGGACGTCGCGGTGCCGGGTGAGGAGGTCCTCGATCTCGCCGGGCTCGACCCGGAAGCCGCGGATCTTGATCTGGTCGTCGGCCCGGCCGGTGATCTCCAGCAGGCCGTCCGCGGTGCGGTGGCCGAGGTCCCCGGTGCGGTAGAGCCGGCGGCCGTAGCCCCCGTGCGGGTCGGCGACGAAGCGGGTGGCGGTCAGCCCGGGCCGGCCCCAGTAGCCGAGCGCGAGGCCGTCACCGCCGGCGTACAGCTCGCCGGTGACCCCCGGCCCGACCGGCCGCAGCGCCTCGTCCAGCACCAGGACGCCCTTGCCGGCCAGCGGGCGGCCGATCGGGATGGACCCGGCGGCGGCGTCCTCCGGGCGGGCGGTGTGGCAGGTGGTGAGGCCGAGGCTCTCCACCGGGCCGTAGCCGTTGGCCACGCGCAGCCCGGGGAACCGCTCCAGCGCCTTGCCGACGTGGGTGACCGAGGCCCGCTCGCCGGCCGTGAAGGCGGTGTGCAGCCCGGCGTAGACGTCCGGGAACTCCTCCAGCAGGAAGTTGAACAGGCTGGCGGACAGCTGGAGTTGGGTGACGCCGTGGCGGCGGGTCAGCTCGACGATGGCCTCCGGGTCGGGCCGCTGGCCCGGTTGGAGCACGCAGACGCCGCCGAACAGCAGCGCGCCGTACAGTTCCAGGGCGAAGGCGTCCCAGGAGACCGGGGCGCACTGCAGCCAGACCTCGCGGGGGCCGAACCGGGCGTAGTCCTGGCCGAGGTAGGTCGTGGTCAGCGCGCGGTGCGGGACGGCGACGCCCTTGGGGCGGCCGGTCGAGCCGGAGGTGAACATCACGCAGGCCAGGTCCGCGCCGGTGACCGGCACGTCCGGGGCGTGGTCGGGGGCCCCGGCGAGCAGGTCGGCGACGGCGTCCAGGTCGACGTGCTCGCCCGGCCAGTCGAACGGGACCGCCGCGCCGCGGTGGGTGACCAGGTGGCGGGCCCCGCTGTCGGTGGCGGCCGCGGCGAGCCGCGCCGCCGGGAAGTCGGGGTCGAGCAGGGTGTACCCGGCGCCGGTCTTGAGCGCGGCGAGCAGGGCGACCACCAGGTCGAAGCCGCGCTCGACCAGGATCGCCACCACGGTGCCGCGGCCCACGCCCCGGCCGGCCAGGTGGTGTGCCAGCCGGTTGGCGCGGCGCTCCAGCTCGCCGTAGGAGAGCTCCGCGCCCTCGGCGATCAGCGCCACGGCCCCGGGGGTGCGGGCGGCGGCGGCCTCGAACAGCCGGTGCACCGGGGCCGCGACGGCCGCGGCCAGGGTGCCGAGCCAGGCCTCGCACAGCTCCTCGACCGTGGCCGGCTCGAACAGGTCGGAGTCGTACTCGAAGCGCCCGGTGAAGCCGGTGCCGCGGTCGTCCACCGAGATCGACAGGTCGAACCGGGAGACGCCGTGCATGTGCAGCTCCCGGGTGACGGCCATGCCGTCGAGGGAGAGCGGGCGGGAGTCCAGCGCGTGCATCTCCAGCACGACCTGGCAGAGCGGGTTGCGGTCCTGCGGCGGGTCGGCGACCACCCGGTCCACGATGGCGTCGAACGGGACCTCCTGGTTGCGGTAGGCGCCGATCGAGACGTCCCGGGCCTGGCGCACCAGGTCGAGGAAGTCGGTGTCCGCGCCGACCCGCAGCCGCAGCGGCAGCAGGTTGACGAAGTAGCCGATCATGTCGGCGAGTTCAGGGCGGTTGCGGACGTTCACCGGGGCCCCGATCACCAGGTCCGGCGCGCCCGAGCGGCGGTGCAGGGTCATCGCCAGCGCGGCCAGCAGGACCATGTACGGGGTGGCGTCCTCGCCCCGGGCCAGCTCCCGGACGGCCCGGGCCACCGGCTCCGGCACCGCGAAGGAGTGGTGGGCGCCGCGGAACGCCTGGAGCTCGGGGCGCGGGTGGTCGACCGGCAGCACCTCCGCCTCCGGGGCGTCCGCGAGCTGCTTCTCCCAGTAGGCGAGCTGGCCGCCGACCGCGGCGCTCACCGCGGGCTCCCGCTGCCAGGCGCTGTAGTCCGCGTACTGGGCGGCCGGCTCGGGCAGGCGGTGCGGGCGCCCGGCGCGCAGCGCCTCGTACGCCTCCTTGAGCTCGCGCTCCAGCACGGCCAGCGAGCCCTCGTCCCAGACGATGTGGTGCATGACCAGCACCAGCACGGCCCGCCCGGAAGGGACGCGCAGCAGGTGGGCGCGGAGCAGCGGGTCGGTCTCCAGGTCGAACGGGGTCCGGGCGGCGGCGGTGATCAGCCCGTCGAGGTCGGCCTCCGCCGCGTCGGCGACGGTGAACGGCAGCTCGGTCCGCTCCCGGACCACCTGGAGCGGCTCCTCGTCGCCGAACACGAACGCGGTGCGCAGGCTCTCGTGCCGGGCCACCACGGTCTCCAGGGCGGCGCGCAGCAGCTCCGGCTCCGGGGCGCCGTCGAAGCGGAACACCCACGGCACGTTGTAGGTCGGCGCGCCCGGGTTCCACTGGTCGAGGAACCACAGACCGCGCTGGAAGCCGGAGAGCGGCGCCTCGGTGCGGCCGGTGCGGGTCAGCGCGGGGCGCTGCTCGCCCTCCGGGGTGGTCACGGCGACGGCGAACTCGGCGAGGGTGGGGGCGTCGAAGATCGCGTACGGGGAGATCAGGCCGAACACGTCGGCGACCCGGCCGACCACCCGCACCGCGGTGAGCGAGTCGCCGCCGAGGTGGAAGAAGTTGTCGTGGGCGCCCACCCTGGCCACGCCCAGCACGTCGGACCAGACGGCGGCGAGCAGCTGCTCGGCCTCGGTGCGCGGTGCGACCCAGGCCTCCTCACCGGCCGCGGCCTCCGGGCCGGGCGCGGGCAGCGCGGCCCGGTCGATCTTGCCGTTCGCGGTCAGCGGGAAGGCGTCCAGCACGACCAGGGCGGCCGGGACCATGTGCTCGGGCAGCCGGTCGGCGAGGAAGTCCCGCAGCTCGCCGGGGGCGGGGGCGGCCCCGGGGACGGCGGTCAGATGGGCGGTCAGCCGCCCCTCGGGGGCGGTGACCACGCAGGCGGCCACCGCCGGGTGGGCGGCCAGGGTCTGCTCGATCTCGCCCGGCTCGATCCGGAAGCCGCGGATCTTCAGCTGGTGGTCGGCGCGGCCGAGGAAGACCAGCGGGCCGTCCTGCGCGTCCCGCCGGACCACGTCGCCGGTGCGGTACATCCGGGCGCCGGCCGGGCCGTACGGGTCGGCGACGAAGCGCTCGGCGGTGAGCCCGGTGCGCCCCCAGTAGCCGGAGGCGAGCAGCGGGCCGCCGATGTACAGCTCGCCGGCCGTGCCGGGGGCCACCGGCTCCAGCCGGTCGTCCAGCACGTACAGGGCGCGCTCCCCCAGGGCGTCGCCGATCGGCACCAGGACGTCGGCGGCGGTGAGCTCCCGGACGGTCGAGGTGATCACCGTCTCGGTCGGGCCGTACGCGTTGATCAGCGGTACCCCGGTGGCCTCGCGCCAGGCGGCGGCCGCCTCCGGGTAGAGCCGGTCGCTGCCGGAGATCATCAGCCGCAGCGAGGCGGGGACGGCGGCGCCGGCCCGGACGGCCGTGACGATCTCCTGGAAGTAGCCGGCCGACAGGTTGGCGACGGTCACCCCCTCCTCGGCGAGCAGGCCCAGCAACTCGCCCGGGGCGAGCAGCGCCTGGCCGGGGACGACCAGGCGGGCGCCGGTGGTCAGCGCGGTGAGGACCTGCTCGACGGCCACGTCCACGGTGGGGCGGGCGAGTTGCAGCACGGTGTCCGCGGCGGTCGTCCCGAAGGCCCGGACGGCCGCCCGGAGGTGCTCGGCGAGCCGGTCGGCGCCGACGTGGACTCCCTTGGGGCGCCCCGTGGTTCCGGAGGTGTAGATGAGGTAGCCGGCCCCGCCGGCCGGCTCCACCGGGGTGTCGGAGCCGGTCAGCACGCCGTCGGTCAGGAAGGCGGTCGCCCCGGCGTCCCGGGCGATGAACGCGTTGCGCTCGGCGGGCGCCCCGGCGTCCAGCGGGAGGTAGATCCCGTCGGCCCGGAGCACGGCGAGCAGCCCCACCACCTGGTCGACCCGGTCGCGGGCGGACACCGCGACGACCTGGCCCGGGACGATCCGCCCGGCCAGGGCCCCGCTCAGCCGGTCGAGTTCCGCGTAGTCGAGGCTGCGCTCCGCCCCCCGCACCGCGGGGCGGTCGGGGTGGCTGCGCACCGCCGCCGCGAAAGCGTCTGTGATTCCGTGTGACATGGTTCTACCCCGCTGGGTGAAGGAGTTCGGAAGGGGGACGGAGGCGGCGTCGGTCGCCGCTGCCACCGGGCGACTCGGTCGGCCGGGGCGGAATTCGGTGGAGCGGAAGTCGTTGGGGCCGACGGCAGTTGGGCGGACGGCGGTGGGGCGGACGGGGTCCACGCGCTACGGCGTGCCCGGGGCCCAGAGGTCCTCCGGGCCCAGCTCGGCGGCCGAGTACTTGCCCAACGCGCTGGCCAGCAGCCTGAGTTCGGCGGCCATGCAGTCCAGCAGGCGGATCAGGCCGCGCTCCGGGTCCTCCGCCACGGCGAGCAGCGCGGCCCGCCCGAGGCCGACCGCCCGGGCGCCCAGCGCCAGGCACTTGGCGGCCCGGACGCCCTCCCAGATCCGGCCCGACACCAGCAGGCAGGGGACGGGGTCGGCCGCCAGCCGGCCCAGGCAGGCGGCCAGCGGCAGGCCGACCTGGGCGGTGAAGGCGAGCGGCGCCCAGCCGGTGCCGCCCTCGGCGCCGTCCACGGTGACGGCGTCGGCCCCGGCGTCGGCCGCCACCCGGGCCGCCTCGGCCACGTCCCGGCCGGGGTGGAGCTTGACCCAGGTCCGGGCCCTCGGGAAGTTGTTGCGCATCAGCCGGACCTGCTGGCGCAGGATCTCCGCGGTGAAGGTGCCGGGACTGCTGGAGCGCAGCACGTACGGCCCGTCCAGCAGGTCCGGGTCGAGACCGTAGCGGCCGTCCAGCCGGGCGGCCTCCGCCGCGTCCAGCACGGTCATCCCGCCGAGCCCGGGCTTGGCGCCCTGGCCGGTCTTCAGTTCGAAGCCGAGCCGGCCGGAGTCCAGCAGGGCGCGGGCGGCGGGGTCGCTGTAGACCAGGTTCCAGACCTCGGCGTCGGCGTCCTCGGTGCTCTGCTGGACGGTCACACCGCCGAGCCCGTCCGGCAGTTGCTCGGTGTAGGCGCGCAGCCGACCGAGCAGCGAGCGGGAGGCGTCCTCGTCCGGCCGGCCGTAGCCGTTGACCGGTACGACGTTCTCCCCGATGACCATCGGCACGCCCAGCGCACCGGCCTGGCGGCTGAGCGCCAGGCCCGGGTCGCCGCCGGCGGCGCGGGTGGAGCCCAGCGCCGACACGTACACCGGCAGCGGCGCGGCGAAGCCGCCGATCGTGGTGGCCAGGTCGACGTCCCGGTACATCGGCTCCCGGCCCAGGTCGATCAGCTTGGCCAGCCGCCGGGGCATGAAGACCGGTGGCACCAGGCGCAGTTCGTCCAGTCCGTCACCGGCGGGCGCGGCCCCCGCGCCGAGCAGCACCCGGCCGTAGGCCTCGGCGGGCGGGAAGGCGGCGGGCGCGCCGAGCCTGGCCCGGCGGCGGACCTCCGGCTCGGGGAAGCCGGGGGCGGTGGCGGTGTCGGGCGCGGTGGTCGGCCGAAGGGTGGTGGTGGCCGGCTCGACGGTGGGGGTGGCCGGTTGAAGGGTGGGGGTGGTCGGGGTCACGGGGAGACCACTCCCGGCAGCTTCGGGAAGGCGCTGGCCTGCCAGGCCGACTCGCGGCCCGCGATGTAGCGGGTCAGCCGCTCGACGCCGATGCCGAAGCCGGCGCTCGCCGGGACGCCCTCGCGGACCAGGTCGAGGTACCAGCTGTACTTCTGCGGGTTCTCGCCGGTCTCGCGGATCCGGGTGACGATGTCGGCGTAGTCGTTGGTCCGCTCGCTGCCGCTGCACAGCTCGCCGTAGCCCTCGGGCGCGATGAGGTCGAAGTTGCGCAGGACGCCGGGCTCGGTGCGCGACTCGCGGTCGTAGAATCCGCGGGAGCCCTTGGGGTAGTCGGTCACGAAGAACGGGCGGCTCGCCTTGCGGGAGAGCAGTGCCTCGCCGGCCCAGTCGATCTCCGCGTCCGGGCTCTGGTCGTGTCCCACGGCCCGCAGTTCGGCCACCGCGTCGGCGTGGGTGGTCCGGCCGAAGCCACCGCGCAGCAGGTCGGCGAAGGCGTCCGGGTCCCGGCCCAGCACGGCGAAGTCCTCGGCCAGCGTCTCCCCGGTGCGGCGCACCATGTGGATCACCAGGTCCTCGATCAGCTGGAGGACGTCGTCGCGCCCGGCGCCGGCCACCTCCACGTCCAGCTGGTGGAACTCGGCGAGGTGCCGGTCGGTGTGGGCGGTCTCCAGCGGCTCCAGCCGGACGTTGGGGGCGATGCAGAAGATCTTGTCGAAAGCCAGCAGCGAGGCCTGCTTGTAGAGGATGGCGCTGGTCATCATCTTGTAGCGGTGGCCGTAGAAGTCGACGTCGACCTGCTTGGCGCCGCGCGAACCGGGGTCGGTGACCGGGCCGATCACCGGCGGCAGCAGCTCGGTAAAGCCGGCCGAGGTGAGGTGCTCGCGGGCGGCCGCGAGCAGTCCGCCCTGGATCCGCAGGGTGCTGCGGGTGGCCGGGGAGGTGAGGTGGGACCTGGTCCCGGGCAGGGGGGTACGGCCGTCGTCAGGCATGTTCGGTCTTCCCGTCGTCGGGGGTGCTCGGATGGTGGGCGGGTGTCGGGCGGGGCCGGCGGGTGTCGCGCGGGGCCGGCCGGGGGTCAGCGGGTGGCGAGCGCCCGCCGGTCGTAGCTGCGCTGGACGTACGAGAGCGCGTCGATCAGCTGGGCGGCGCCGAGGACGGCGCGGTGGCCGCGGACCGGCCCCCCGGGCAGCGGCAGCGCGCCGGTGTCGGCCCACTGGAGCCGGCCCTCGGCGTCCAGCGCGCCGCGCGCCCGGCCCGCGTTGTCGGGGTGGAGGCAGAACGGCACGTCCAGGTAGCCGGCGGCGAAGGCCCGGACCAGGGCCCGGCCGACGTCGTCGTCGAGCTGGAGGACGGCCTCGACCAGCGCCCGCGCCTCGGCGTAGGTCACGCTGTCGGCGGCCGGGAGGGCCGTGCCGGCGGTCGTCCCGGCGGCGATCGCGGCGGCGGTCTCCAGGGCGCGGACGTTCTCCTCGACCGTGGGGATCCGGTGCGCCTCGGCGGTGGTCTTGACGATCAGCCGGGCCGCGCCGGTGCGCACCGCCAGCCCGGCCGCCTCGTCCAGCAGCAGCTGGGCGCCGCCCGGGGAGAGCGGGTACAGGCCCATGTAGGCGTAGAGCACCACGTGCCACTCGACGTCCGGGAGCAGCTCGCCGGCGAGCCGGGCCAGCGCGGTGACGGCCTCCTCGTCCTGCCGGACGTTGGTCTGCTGGGCGTAGCTCAGCGAGACGCTGCGCAGCCCGTGCTGCCGGAAGAACAGCGCCTCCAGCACGCTGATCGCGACCAGCAGGGCGGGCGGGCAGAGCTGGCCCATCATGCAGCCGCCGAAGGTCTCCAGATGGGGCGTCACCCCCGGCCGCGCCGCGTCGGCGAGCAGTCGGCAGCCCCGCTCCCAGTCGGCCACCGCGACGGCCAGCGGGGTGCGGCTGTACGGGAGGCAGTACGAGACCGGCCCGCCCTCGGTCGCGTGCAGGCCGACGGCCAGCAGCGCGGCGACGATCGGCTCGGGCCGGGCCGAGCCGTGCCGCACCTGCACCGGGAAGTCCGGTCCGACGATGCCGTCCAGCACGCCGCGGGTGACCTCGACCGGGTGGGTCGCGATCGGGTAGCCGTTCAGCGCGGCGCCCTCGTCCAGGGCCCGGCGGGCGGCGGCCGTCTCGCCGGTCCTGGTGTAGCTGTCGACGGTGATGGTGCCGACGGTGGTGGCCGCCGCCCGCTTGGTGGCCTGCAGTCCGGCCCGCATCGGCCCGGGCCCGGCCATGCCCATCCGGGGCTGGACGACCAGGGTGCCCGCCGCGTGCGCCCGGGCCACGAAGCCCCCGAACGAGGCCGCGGCCGTCATGCCGGGACCACCGTGGACCACCGGGCCAGGTACGCGGTGAACCGCTCGATCGAGTCGGGCCCGGTGAAGACCTCGTCGAAGCCGGCCGCCCGCAGCGAGCGGCCCGCCAGCACGTCGTCCTCCTCGGTGATGCCGAGCTTGCCGCCGATCACCATGGGGGTGTCCGACAGTTCCGGCCGGGCCCGCAGCTGGGGGACCACCCGCAGGCCGTCCAGCGTGCCGTGGCCGTTGACGCTGCTGAGCACGATCAGGTCCGGTGCCGCCTGCCGGCAGTGCTCGACCAGCCGGTCGTCGGGGACGCAGGCCCCGAGATTGGTGACCCGGTGGCCGCGCTCCTCCAGGAACATCTGGAGGAAGACCAGGTTCCAGGTGTGCGCGTCCGATGCCATGGTCGACACGACGATGTCCAGACCGGCGGGCGAGGCTGCTGCGAACGTCACGGGATTCTCCGTCGATCGGGGCTGGTCACGAGGCCAGCGCTGCGAGGTGGGGCGACCGCGCGGTGCGGTCGCCGGTGGCCGGGGCGGTCGCCCCCCGGTGCTCCCGGCACAGCGTGCGCAGGAGGTTGAGCACGGCGAAGCGGGCACCGCCGGCGGCGGGCACCAGCCGGACCAGCCCGCGCAGCAGCAGTTCCTGCACGGTGGCGCGGCAGTCCTGGAGCGGCCGGCCACTCACCGCGGCGGCCTCCTCCACCGACCAGTCGCCCGGTTCCTCGGCCAGCAGCACCAGCAACTCCCGCTGCCGGTCGGTCAGTCGGCGGTTCGCCTCGTCCAGCGCGTCGCGCAGGTCACCGCGCTCGCACAGGGTCACCGGCGGGGCCGGCAGGCTGAACGGGGTGGCGGCCAGCCGGTCCAGCAGCCGGGCGGGTGACTCCAGCAGGGTCCAGCCCGCGGCGTACTCCAGGGCCCGCGGCAGCCCGTCCAGGTAGCGGCAGAGCTCGGCGACCTCGGGCCGGTCGGCGGGGTCGAGGGCCAGGCCCGGACGCAGCCGCCGCATGTGGGCCAGCAGCAGCCGTACCGCGGCGGTCCCCATCGCCCGCTCCGGGTCCGGGTCGGGCCCGGGAACGGCGAGCGGCGCCAGCGGGACGAGCTGCTCGCCGTCCAGCCCGAGCGGCGCCCTGGAGGTGAGCAGGACCCTCAACTCCGGGCAGCGGCTGAACAGTCCGTCGAGCACGGCGGGGCCGACGGTGGAGTCGGCGCCGTCCAGGACCAGCAGCGTGGGCCGGTCCGCGATCAGGTCGGCGACCCCGTCCGGGCCGTCGTGGGCGGTGGTCGCCCCCGCCGGGTCGGCGAACGGCGCCCGGGCCGCGCCGGCCTCCGGCTCGCCGCAGGCGACCCAGCGGACCGACCAGCGGGCCGCGTGGTGCACCCGCCAGGCGACGTCCAGCGCCAGCCGGGACTTGCCGACCCCGCCGAGCCCGACCAGCGACAGCAGTCGGTCGCCGTGCCCGGTCAGCGCCTGGGTGAGCGTCTCCGCCTCCGCCTCGCGGCCGATGATGGCGCCGCGCGGCGCCGGTGGGGCGACGAGCTCCTCCACCGGGGCCCGCTGCCGGGCCGCGGCCTCGAAGAGCGAGCGGGCGCGGCCCCGCAGTCCGAGGGCGTCCGCGACCAGTCGCACGGTCTCCTGCCGCGGGCGCTGCACCCGGCCCGTCTCCATGTCCCGCACGGCCCGCACGCTCAGCGAGGCGTGGTCCGCCAGGCACTGCTGGGTCAGTCCGGTCCGTTCGCGCTGGTACTTGAGCAGCTCACCGAAGCCGGCCGCCGGCGGTACGCCGTCCATGCCGATCCCTCCCGGTCACACCTGTGGTCGATGCGGCTGGGACCGTGGTCGGCCGCCGCACCACAGATGTTCCGGGAGGGGGATCTATGGGCGGTCGTCGTCGTCGAACCGCCCTCCCCGGGCCCCGTGATCAGGCGAATATCGACCGTATATCGCCGTCGACCAGACTCGGTGTCGAGCCGAACGGGGCACCACGAAAGACACCCGGGCTCGCCCCACTCCAGTACTCCTCCTCACTCCTCCTCGCCAGAGCGGACGGCATCCCATGAAGCAGCGTTCCCCCAAGTCCTCGATCCTGCGCAAGGCCGCGGTCCTGGTCGCCACGGGCTGTGCCGCCGTCCTGCTGGCCACCGCCTCCCAGTCGGCCGCGCCGTCCGCCGGCAGCACCGTCTCGGTCCTGGCCGACGGCGCCACCACCACGGGTACCACCACCCCCACCGGCACCCCCACCGGCACCCCCCACACCGGCGGCGGCAGCACCACGGACTGGAACAGCACCGGCGGCTGACCGGTACGGAGCGGGTCGGGAACGGGCGAGCGGCCCGGTGCAATTTCAGCGGGCCTATGGTTGAGACAGTCGAGAAGTCGTTACGCCATTCGTGCAGGTCGGAACTTACCCGACACG
>NZ_JBFBGS010000025.1:0-103407 GCF_040684795.1 Kitasatospora sp. NPDC089797
GGATTCCCGGCAGCCTCCCGAGCGTCTGGGTTCCTACCGACTCTGGAGGTCCCGCCCTTCAGCGCCCGGTGAAAGCGGGCACTGAAGGGCGGAAGTCATGGGCACGCCCGGCCGCCTCTGCGGCCGGGCGCAGCCATCAGCCCCAGGACGAGTCGTCCGCGAGCGCAAGCGGGGTGACCGTCGGGCTCGGGGTCGAGTTCGGAGGCGCGATGCCCCAGCTGGAGTCGGCGACGCGCGCCGGAGCGGCCGGGGCCGAGGCGGCGGTCGTGCCAACCAGAAGTGCCAGGCCGGCGGTGAGGGTGGCGGCGGCGGCGCCGATTCGGATCGTGAGGCTGCGTGCGGGCATGGGCGTCCCCTCTCTGCTGCTCGCAGATGTGGTGTAAGAGGCAAGTGCGGAGCAAGTGGCTCCGGCTTGATCCAGTGTTCGCCTGAGTCGTTGCTTGTTCAAGTGCATCGGCCATACGATCGGCCAAACTCCCATATTGGAAGTTCATTTCGAGGGGCAAAATGGACAGTTTGGACCCGGTTGTGTCAGACGGACTTCTAAAATGGGAGTCCCGGATCCTCTATCAGGACATCGCAGCCGGCCGAGCAACTGCCCCCGGCCCGTCGCCGGCACTCGATGAGTTGCTCAGCCTCGGGCTCGTCGCGCCCGATACCGGTCGTCCCGGGCACTACCAGGTGCTGTCCGCTGCCGACGCCGCGCTCCGGATGCAGGAGCACTTCCTCCGGCTCGGCGCCCAACACCTCGCGCAGGCCGCCGCCCTGCCGCGGCTGTTCGACCCGCTGATCTCGTCCTACAGGGCCACTCACCCCGGATCCGACGGCGCTGTCGAGTACGTCGCCACCAAGCGGGAGATGCAGGAGCGGCTCGGGCCCATCATCGAGAACTGCCGCAAAGAGCTGCTGACAGCCCAGCCCAGCGGCGCCCGACCGCCCGCCATGCTCGCCATGAGCTACCAGCGCGACCTCGGGGTCATCGAACGCGGCGCCAAGATGCGCACCATCCACCGCGCCTCGGCGCGCCAGCACGGCCCCACCGCCAGTTGGGCCGCCACCATGACCAGCTACGGGGCGAAGGTGCGCACCCTCGCCTCGGAAGTCGGGTGGCCTCGCACGGTCGTCGTTGACCGGCGCGTCGCCGTCATAGAGACCCCTGACCCCGAGCGGGCCCTGCTCATCCGCGACGAGGCCCTCGTCGCGTACGTACGGCGAGCATGGCTGCGGGACTGGGACAGCGCACTTCCCTGGGACGGGACGCCGCTTCCTGAGGTCACCGCGATGCAGCACGGCATCCTCACCCAGCTCGCGCGCGACGTCACCCTGGAGGCGATCGCCTCGGGCCGCGGGGTGAGCCGACGGTGGATCAGCATGCAGCTGGAACCGCTGAAAGCCGCGCTCGGGGCGACCTCGCTGCACTCGCTGCTGTACTGGTGGGCGCGACACGAATCGCACTACCCGGAGCCGGTCAATCTGGAGAAATGATCACGCTGTACAGGCGACCGCCGAGCAGGATCTGCAGCTCGAACCGGCCGTCGTCCTCGCGGAGGTAGTCCTCGACGCGCCGCGTGCCGCCGTCCGCGCCGAGGAAGAAGAGGTACGCCCGTCGCTGGGCGCGGTCCAGCGGCAGGGCCTTGACGAGCGTGACGAGCGCGCCGACGGCCCCCTGCAGCGTGTCGTGAGTACTCGACACTGCAAGGAGGCCATCGGCGGTGAGGGTGTAGGTGCTCAGGGCGTGCTCCCCGGTCTGTCCCCCCGGGTGGCGGTGGCCGGAGTCTATCTCGAACTGCTGTTCGAACGCGCGAGCCTGGCCGACCGCACCGCCGCACGGCCGGCCAGGGGGCTCGTGCTACTCGCTCGGGATCGGCTCCATGAGGAACCCGAGACGAGCCGGCACAGGCTCGCCATCAGCCCGGAACACTGGCCAGCCCAGCGCCGGCTCCGGGTCGGGGGTCACCTGCTGCTGCCGGTACCAGGCAACGACGTGCGCGTAGCGCGGATCGATGTACTCACCCATCTGGACACCTCCTGTCGACTGTCCGGCAGCGTACGCGCCCGTCAAGCAGCCGACGGCTTGTTGCACGGCTTCTCCGGCTTCTTCATGGGCTTGATCGTGCAATTGGGCGCGTGCTGGCAGTTCGCCGCGACCGACACGAGGGCGTCGTCCGTCGGCGGCCGCCACAGCTCCGGGTCGACCTCGAAGCCGGCTTCCCGGATGGCGTCCTGCGTCTGCTCCAGGATGTCCGGGTCGAAGTTGTCCGGGTCGAACCCGGGCGCGTGGTGCACGAACCCGCCCTCCCGGGTGCACAGTTCGGCGTACGCCTCGGTGTGGACGATGAAGGCATGCCAGCCCTCATCCACGATGCGGCTCGGCGCCATCGCCAGGTACGGCCGGCGGGCGCCCGTGACGACGAACGCGAGCGCCTCGCGCACGATGCGCTCCGCCATCTCGACCGCCATGCCCTTGTTGTTGTCGAGCACGGTGGACACGACGGAGCTGTACGTCGTTGCGCTCACGAGCGACATCGGCGAGCTGGTCATGATGATGCTCCTCTCGGTGGTGTCGAGTGGTGCAGCCTCCCGGCGCTAAGGGCCAGGAGGAGTTCAGGGGGAAGAGCTAGCGGCCGGCGGGCCCGTCTGGTCGCCTTCCCCGGCGACCGGGGCGGGAGTTGTGGCTACCGGCCGCTGCCGAACGTGCCGCCCGGCTCGCACGTGCCGACGCACGGCGTACACAGGACTCGGGAGTAGGTGACGGCGGGGCCCCGCGCCAGGTGTTCACGGCCCCAGCGGGCAGAGTCTCCACCGACGGGTCTGCTGCAGGTCAGGCACGTGCGTGCGGCCGCGGTGTAGCACGGCCAGCACATGATCGCGCCCGGCCGCTCCGCCAGTGCAACGGTCGGCTGGGGCCCGGTCAGGTGCGGGCAGATCTGCAGCGACCCGTCGTGGAAGCACTGCATCACCCGAGCCCGCACGTCCTGCACCCACCGGTCCGCAGCCTCCGGGGAGAACGATCCGGTAGCCACCGCTCCCATGGACGTCAGGAGTTGGCCGGCGTGAGTGCTGCTGGCCAGGATCTGATCAGCCAGGCCGGTCATCGCCGGGTCGGGCGGCATGGTGCCTCCTGATGCGCGTCGCGGGGCGGGCAGTGTTCGACCTCAGCCACGTACGCAGTGAGGTCCTGGAGAAATCGGCCGCGGACCCAGCGCCCGCAGACGGTGCACAGCCCGCACTCGACCTGCTCCTCGGCCGCGGCCGCAGGCGCGGACGTCATCGCAGCCCCCGCAGCCGCCGACGACGGCGCCCCTCACCGATCTGCCAGAGCACCAGGGCCCGACGTCGCGCGCGGTCCAGATCGACCGAGCCGGTCACGGCGAGACCCCGTACGCCGCCGCAACGGTCATGCTGCACGGCCAGGGCACCTCGCAGCGCACACACTGGCCGTTGTCGCTGCGGTGCTCGTCCCGCAGGATCCGCGCCTCGGTCGCGACGCTGTTCTCCCGAGACACCTGGCTCGGCGGCCGCCGGCCACCGCCGGGGTCGAGCGACGGCAGCTCGATGCTGGTCTTCCGGGGGGTGGGGGTTTGCTCGGTGTTCACGGAGCGCTCCTGACCGTCTGAGGGAGGCGGCGCAGCAGCCCCGCGCCCACCACCGGGTCACAAGAGGCTGCCGCGCGCTGCCGCTCTCGGGCCCCAGGCCGGGTGTCCGGCACTTTCCTGTGGAGCGGCCGTTAGCTAGTCAACTCCCGGGGCATGCCGAAGGGAGGAGCCGCAAAGGGGGCCGATGAAGTGACCCCGGGGCCGTTTCCTGGAGGCACAATTGATGCCTCGTCACCTACGATCAAGGGGAAGAGCGTGGCCGTCACCCCGAACGGAATCGGCGAGCTGCTGCGCGCGACGCGCGAGCAAGCGGGGCTGACGCGGGAAGAACAGGCCGCTGCGGTCGGGGAGGCGATGGGCGAGTGGTGCAGCCCTGACACGGTGAAGAACTGGGAAACGGAGAAGCGCCTTCCGCGACAGCCCTCGCTCTCAGGCATCGTCGGCGCCTACGGTCTCTCCATGGAGCAGGTGGCCGAGGCTGTAGCCCGATCTCGGCTGTATCGGCGCAAGCACAGCACGGAGGACACCGTGAACCGGCGGAAGTTCATCGGAACGGGCATGGCCGCGGCGGCCGGAATCGTAGTGCTGCCAGGCATCGCCCAGGCCCGAGAAGGCATCGAGTCAGCACTCACACCATCTGAGGACGGCGACCTCAACTACCTGGAAGCGGCTTTCGAGCGGCATCGGGGAGGGTACCGGGGACGTTCTCCGGACCGAGTCCTAGCCGAGATGCTGTCCGACCTAGACCTGCTCCAGGACGTCCTCCGACGCCCGCACTCGGCGCGTTCTCGTACGGACCTCGCCCGGACGGCCGCCGGAATCACGGGGCTGGTCGCCATCGTCCAGCACGACCGGGGTGATCAGCGCTCGGCGTTCCAGTGGTTCGCCACTGCTGAGCGTGCCGCCCGGGAGTCCGGCGATCAGCGGATGCTGGCGTGGGTCCTTGCTCGGCACGCGATGGTCCCGCTGAACTACGGGGCACCGGAAGTCGCCGCCAAGATCGCCGAGCGTGCGCGGGCCGAAGCAGGCGACGGCCCGACCGCAGCCGGCGCTCTGGCTGCAGCTGTCACGGCTCGCGCGCTGGCGGCCTCCGGCAACATGTCGGGGGCCGCGCAGGCTGTCGCCGATGTCCACACCCTCGCAGAGCGGCTGGACGGTGCAGAATCTGCGGACACCTGGTTCGGCTATCCCGAGCAGAAGCATCACGTTCACCTGTCCCAGGCCTACGTCTTGCTCGGCGATTCCAGCCGCTCCTACGCCGCACAGGAGGCAGCCCTGGGCTTGACCGACTCGCCGTCCGTGATGACGCGGGCGCTGCTGGCCATGGACACCGCCGCCTGCCTGCGGGTTGACGGAGATCAGACCGGCGCAGCCGCGATGGCCGTGGGCGTGTGGGACCGGCTGCCAGGTGACTACCGGGAAGGCCTGATCCGGTCTCGGGCCGAACTGCTGCACCAGCAACTCACCGGCCGCGCACACACTGCCCTTGGCGAATCCCTCGCAGAGAGGGACGGCTGACCCATTTGGTCACAGGTCAGCCACAGCGGGATCACCCGGCGGCGGTCGGCCGGTAGGTTCGTGCCCCACCGGCCACAGGAGGACCCGCGCCCAAGATCGTTACCAAGTACCGCGGGTTCGACGGCCAGTACCCGCAGGGCTGACCCCAGACGCGACGATGCCCCGCCCGACCGAAGTCGGGCGGGGCACATCAGGTCGCGTTACGCCGGCGCCACCGCTTGACGGTACTGGCGCCCACCCCAATCCGGGCGGCCGCAGCGCGGGACGGAAGGTTGCTCGTCGCTCTGATCGCCTCCTCCATCGAGGCGAATCCAGCCGCGCGGGCCGTTGCGTCGAGGGCTTCCCGGCGTGCTTGCTGGGCAGATGGGAGAGTCCGCAGGGCGCCACTGCGACGGGCGGCCCGAACCGCGTTAAGCCCGTCAGTGCCAGCGCGGGCCTCCGCCGACCGGCGAGCGAGCTCCGAAAGCGGAGGAGTGGAAGCGCGCATCCTACCTACCAGCTCCGGGTCATCAACCATGGCCTTGAGGCGCCCGGCTGACAGGGCGTTCCGCGTGGCTGTAGCCATCAAGGCCGTACCGGCGGGGAGTTGGTGCTCGGCCCGGTAATCGGCAGCCGTGATCTGGTGGATTCGGTAGAGGTGTGGGCCGAGGGAACGGAAGCGGCGCCCGCACGACAGGCAGGTCACCAGACCATCCGGGTCCGCTCCAGCAGGCCGGGGGGGCCGGCGGCCCATCAGCGGCGGCCGTCGCGGATCTGGTAGATCCGCTCCCGGCTGAGGTCGGCCCGCGCCGCAATGCTGGTGACGGGAGCCTTCACCGCGAGAGCGTGGCGGATGCTGTCAGCGAGTTCCTCGGTCGCCTGGGCGACGACGCGGTCACGATACTGCCGGGCCTCCTCGACCTGCTGCAGAGCGACGGCCTGAGCGGAGTCTGCGGGCTCACCGGGGATGTCGCTGTTGAGCTGGTCGGCGATGACCTGCCAGTCGGCGTTCGAGTAGTCGCCGAAGTCGTCAGCGTCGAACTCGCCGAGGAGTGTGGCGATGTCGTCGTAGGTGACCGGTGCGAGGTCGTCGCCACGGTCGATGGTGGAGCGGTTGGCGAAGGCGGCGCGGATCTGGCGAGGGGTGACGAGAGCGGACATAGCGTCCTCCGGTGTCCGGCGCCAACTTGTGTAGCGCGCTTGACATAAGAATGCCCGCCCGGCCCCAAAGTGTCAAGCACGCTACATGGCAAGCCGCCCCCGCCCTCCCGGAGGAGAGCGGGGGCGCGGTGGTTCAGCGGGAGATGAGAGGGGCGACGCCGGCCACCAGTCCCGCGAGGCCGGTCAGCGCGCCGATTGCGGGCAGAGGCCACCGGCCCCGCTCCAGCGAGTCCAGCCGCCCCTCGTGGTCGTCGAGCCGCCGGTCGGTCTGGTCACCGCGCTGGACGAGCAGCTGCAGCTGCCCCTGGGTGGTGGCGTTGCCCACGTCCACCGACCGACGCAGTTCAGCGAGTTCGAGCGCGATGGACACCTCCGGGGCTGGGCTGGTCACTGGCGGCTCGCGGGCAGAGGCGGCAGCTGCGCGGGAGCGGGCACGGGCGCGGTCACCTGCGTGCGGGTCCACATCGCCACGGCGGCAGCCACCAGCGACATCACGACGGCCTGCCGGTCGGCCGACCAGTCCAGCCCGTATCCGACGGCGAGGGCGATGGCGGCCTGGACCAGGCCGAGGATCGCGGCGGCCGCGCCGTCGTGGACCATGAACGCCACGACGGCGCCGACCAGTGCGGCGGCCAGGGCGTTGATGAGGGCCTGCTGGTCCGGGGTCACGTCGAGGCCGAACGCGGCGGCCGCCTTGACGACGATGGCAACGAGGCCGAGCCACAGGGCGGGCTCGCGGCCGAAGATGCGCGGCATGGATCAGGCCCCCTTCGGGGTGGTGTTGACGGTGAGGGTGATGCCGCTCGTAAGGGCCTGGGCCACTGCACCCGGGGCCGCGTCGATCTTCTGCGCGAGCCCGGCGACGCCGGCCGCGCCGAGCTTGTAGTCGAGGACCGCGCCCATGCTGGACTGGCTGCACTGGTGGTACCAGTTGATCAGCCAGGTGAGGTTGTCGTCGGCGCCGTTCGGGGGCTGGCCAGCGCAGGCCTGGGCGAGCAGGTACACGACCCGCTGGGCTACGCGGTCGACGTCATCGGCGGTCAGGGGCATGTCGTCCTCCGAGGGAGTGGGCGCCGGGGTCGGCGCGGTGAAGTCGGGCCAGGAGCCCGGGTCGGTGTGGTCGTTCTCCGGCACGTGCGCGTGCGCGTACCAGCCGCCCTGCGTCTCCCACACCTGCTCGTTGCGGTGCGAGGTGAAGTCGGTCGGGTGGCCCATCGGCCAGGTGTCGGGCACGCCCCAGGAGGAGATCCAGGCGTGGAGGCGGTCCCAGCCCGCACACGGGGTGTCCACCAGCCGCGGGTAGACGACGCCGTCCTTGCGGCAGTAGGGGAAGAACACTGCCTCGATCTGAATCACGACCCGGCCAGCCCGATTGGTCCTCGTCCCGCCCGGCTGGTCCACGACCGACTTGGAGCGGGAGTCGGCGGGGAAGAGCTGGGCGATGCGGCCGCTGAACGGGTCCCAGATGATGTGGGGTGCCGCGCCGGCGCCGCTGGTGGTGAAGTAGTTGACGAGGTCGTCGAAGGTGCACCAGTCCTGCGGCGCGGCGGCGGTGGCGTTGCGGTCCCAGGTTATGTGGGCGATCGCCTTGGGCGGATACTGCTGGTCGGTCGGTGCGTGGTCGCCGAGGTCGTGCACCTCGGCGCCGGGCATCCAGAGGTCGGGCATGTGTCCCTCCTCGAGGGCGGGTTGGGTCAGGTGAGCGGGACGTCCGCGGCGGTCGAGGTGACTGCGAAGTTGCTGTAGTGGCGCAGGACGACGGTGTTCCCGGCGGTCTTGAGGGGCTGCGCGATGTCGCTGGCGGCCCGGATGCCGCCGGTGTACTGCGCGGTGCTGGCCGGCCAGCCGGGGATGTCGTCGTTGCTGGTGAACGCCCACACCTGCCAGCTGTTGGTGCCGGAGGTGGTGGGCATGTTGACGGAGATGAGCCACAACTCGCCGTAGACCGTGGGTACTCCGGGCTGCGGCGGTGCGGCCTGTCCGGCCCGGCCTGCGCGGTACTCGGCTCCGGCGACCTGGTCGAGGTAGCCGGTGAGGGTGGGTGTGTCCGGGGCGACGACGATGCCGATGAAGCGCACGGGGGACTCCTTAGGACTGGACGCCGTACAGGTAGCGGGTGGTGCCGTAGACGTTGCCGGCGCCGGAGGTGACCTGGGCTTGGAGGGTGAACTCGACCTCGGCCATGTGCACGAAGCTCGGCAGCGGCGCGGTGGTGTTGAGCTCGGCGCCGACGGCCCCGGTGGCGACGGGGGTGCCGTTGACGCACAGGCGGATCTGGCCGGCGGTGCCGCTGTCGGTGACCACGGCGGCCCGGATTCGCACCTTGGGGTGCTGGGTGATGCCGCGCGAGCGGGCGATCGTGGTCCAGGAACTTGCCGCGGTTCTGGGCCAGTTCGCGGAGTTGTCGTCGGTGGGCGGGCTGTAGGCGACCCAGGGGCGGGCGAGGCCGGATCCGGCGACCGGGTCCTCGGCGATGAGGGTGTTGCCGGCCCGGTCGAGCCACGACCAGGTGGCCGTGACGCGGGCGGCGATCGTGCCGTCGGCCCGGCGCAGCAGGGAGAGGAGTTGGGCGGCGCGTTCGCGGGCCTCCCGGCGGATCTGGTCGACGGCGCGTCCGAAATCGGCTGCGGTGGTGGGGAGTTGGTCGCGGCGGACGCTCACTGGTCCTCCAGCAGGATCGGGGAGACGGTGTTGTTCTCTGCGTCGAGTTCCCAGGCGTAGGCGCGGGCGACGGTGGTGGCGCCGGTCGGGTGGCGCTGTGAGCTGGCGATGTTGACGGCGATGCTGTCGCCGAGCGCCCAGTCCGTGCCCAGGCGCGGGGCGGCGGAGGCGGCGGCGTGCACCGTCCAGGCTGCGGAGCCGAGTTGGAGGAGGCCGAGTGCCTCGGTGGCGTGGGCGTCGAGTTGGGAGGTGTCCGTGATGCCGCTGGCGGGCTGGTAGCGGTACTCCCACAGGCACCAGCCGTCGGCGATCAGGGAGGCGGCGGTGTGCGGGGCGGAGGTGATGCGGGAGTTGCCCTGGGTCTCTCCGCGGGCGGTGGCCGAGGTGGCGCCGCGGCCGCGCTCGTAGGACTCCGTCAGGGTGTAGTCGGTGACGCAGCCGGGCAGGTCGAACTGTGCTTCGGGCCTGGCGGACTGGACGCCGATCTGCGGGCGGATCCGCAGCACCAGCTGTACGGCGGTCTGCGCGGCGTTCGCCCAGACGGTGTCGATGGTCCACTCCGGGGCCGCGGACATCGCGTCGATCTCCTGCAGGCAGGACAGGACGGTCTTGTCGTCGGAGTCCTGGACGGTGTAGTTGCCGAGGGTGCCGGATGGCACGGAGTCGACGGCGAACGGCGGCCCCTGGGTGAGGAGCGGCTGCGCGACCTGCGCCATAGCGGTCGACAGGTCCACGCCCGTGCCCGTGTAGGCCGTGTACCGGCGGTCGAGGTAGCACTCCGGAGTGGAGGCGGTGATCGCGACGGTGTCCGCACTGCCGCCGGCGCGGGTCAGTGGGATGCCGGACCACAGGGGGACGCCGGTCGTCGCATCGACGGCGACGAGCAGCGTGCGACCCGGGTCGGTCGCGGGCTGCCAGGCCGGCGGGGCGCCGGCGAGGGCGAGGTCGAAGGAGGTGGTCGTGACGGCGCCGAGCCGTCGGGAGAGCGGCTGGGCCGGGGTGAGGGCGGGCAGTTCCTCGGCGATCCGTCCGGTGCGCAGGTCGCAGCCGTACCAGGTGAGGGTGACCGGGCCCATCAGGCGCCCTCGTAGCTGACGTTCCAGAGGATCTGCTGGCCGGCGGCGGGGGCGACCGGGACGGTGCCGGAGACGTTGTCGAACGAGACGTTGGAGAACGGCGACTTGGCGATCAGCGCGGCCTTGCCGCCGTCGGCGGGGTTGCAGCTGACCGCGCCGAGGTAGTTGTTGCCGCCGGCGATCAGGTTGAGCGAGCCGAGGCGGGTGAACCCTGAGGCCTGCGGGGTGGGCATGCTGATGAACCACAGGCCCGTGCCAGTGTTCGTGGTCGACCCGATGGTGAACGAGCCGGACCACTGGACCTGGTTGCCGATGCGGGTCCACCGCGAGGTGAGGGTGCCGTTGCCGAGGCTGGCGCCGCCGCCGAGGGAGGAGAACGTCGGCGTGAAGCTCGTGGAGTCGCCCTGGGCGGTCCAGGCGGAGCCGTTCCAGTACTCGGGGCAGCCGCGGACGGTGTTGTAGCGGGCCTGCCCGGTGTAGGAGCCGGTCGCGGCGAGGTCGGTGGCGGAGGTGACGGGCAGGATGCCGCCGGGGGCGACGGTGACCGGCAGGACGGAGCCGTTGACGGTGGGCGCGCCGGCGCCGGTCGGGGGGACGGTGATGGTCGCCAGCGGGATGTAGATCTCGGTGGGGCCCGGGGAGGGGGCCACCGGTGCGGCCGCCGCGGTGCCCGGCAGGTAGACGGCGTCCGCCTGGCGCAGGCCGGTGGCGTCCACGGCGGTGTCCCAGACGCGCAGGTACACCAGGTCGATCCGGGTGTAGGTGGCGTTCGCGGCGGTGAGGGTGCCGGGGGACGTCGCCGCGAGGTAGGCCCGGTACACGCCCTGGCCGGACCGGTACAGGGTGGCGACACCGGCGCCGACGTTGATCGTGGTGCCGGACAGGGTGACGGTCAGCCCGGGGTCGCCCGGGCGCGCGCCGGGCCGGGAACCCAGCACGGTGCCGTCGGTCATGGCGAGCATGCTGTCCATGGACCGCAGGTCGGCCTCGTTGTAGGAGAGCGTCGGCTCCCACAGGGGTCGGGTGGGCATGGGGGCCTCCTCACATCCAGGCTGAGCGGCAGGTGCCGGTCAGCATCGCCGCGGGGCTGTAGCTGTTCGCGTTCCACTGGACGGTGGCGGATCCTCCTGGCGGGATCTCGGGCCACTGTCCGGACAGGTAGCGGCGCCTGCTGGTGGCGCCGTTGAGCATCGCGGTGTGCGCGTTGCAGTCGATGACCAGCCGGTCGCCGGGGCCGAGGGCGTCGTTGTAGGTGAGCTGGCGCACCGTGCCGTCGCTGACCTGGACGACGATCGCCGCCGGCGGCGTGATGGGCCCGGTGATGGTGAACACGGGCCGGGTGCCGATCGTCCCGGTGTTGGCCAGGGTGAGGCGCCCGGACTGGCTGCCGCTGGCGATGGTCAGCGGCAGCGTCCACGGCAGTGCGGTGCCGCCGGTGATCTGCGGCAGCCCGGTCTGCTGGGTCTGCAGGGTGGTGGAGTAGCGGCGCGGGTCGGCCGCGGTCAGCAGGGCGCTGTACGTGGCCACCCGGTCGGTCTGGCGCTCGATCAGGAGCTTGCCGCTGCGGCGGACGGTGCACCGCTTCGGCGTGGTCTCCCACACCGTGAACGTGGTGTCGCCGAGAGAGACTGCGGCCTGGAACTGGTCCATCGCGGCGTCCAGCGTCGCCCGGCCGGGGGCGACGATCGTGCCCTGCGGCGCGAGGACCCGCGGGTGGAGGTAGGCGGGACTCGCCCACGCGCCGTGGTCGGACTGCCGCAGCGCGTGGGTGATCCGGATATCCGGGCTGTCCCAGCCCTCCAGCTTGGTCAGCACCCAGGCGACGCCGGCGCTGTCGACGCCGCCGAGCGGGATGGTGCCGAGGTCGACCCGCAGGCCGCCGAGCGTGCTCCCGGGCATGTACGCCACGACACCACCCCTTTCTCAGCTGACGAACTGCAGGTGCCGCACCAGGTCGGCGGCCTGCTCGCGACTGGACTGCTGGGCCCCGTGCAGGTGGAGTTCGATCTGCCGGGACTGGTCGTAGCTCGTACTCGAGGTCGCCCCAGCGCCGGTGACAACCCGGGCCGGGACGAGCTGGTACCCGAACCGGTCCGCGACCTGGCCCAGGATCCGCTCCGAGCGCACTCGCTTCGCCGGGGACAGCGGGATGTACGCCTCGCCGCCGGTCTCCGGCTCCGCCCACAGCCGCATGGCGCCGGCCGGGGCGATCTGGGCGACGTGGCGTTCACTTCCCTGCGCGAACGCGGTGATCCCGCCGTCGGCGTAGGCGTAGTTGATACCGCCGTTGGCCCAGCCGACCGGGAGGTGCCGGTCGGAGTAGGTCATCCACGACACGTCCACCGAGACGCTCTTGCTCGACGGGATCTGCGCGATCTTGCTGATCAGGGCGTTCAGGTTGTTCTGCGCCTGTGCGGTGGGGACGGTGATCTCCATCTGCCGGCCGCCCGGCAGCTCCCTGACCTTGACCCCGACGGACTCCAGGTCCCTGACGGCCTCCGCGGTCAGGGCCGAAACGGTGATCTTGGTGCCCTCGGCGAGGTGCGTGGTCAGGCCCTGGACGTACAGGAGCTCCTTCTGCGTCTGGCTCATGCCGGGGGTCGCCATGGTGATCGCCAGGTAGGACGGGATCAGGCCCATCCGATAGGCGAGCATCTTCGCCTGGTCGCCGGTCAAGCCGAACTCGGTGCCGGCTTTCACCGTGGCCTCCCATGCGGTCTGCATGGGGGCTTCGGCGCGGCTCAGTGCCTCGGTGAGGGAGACGCCCTGGGAGCGGGCCAGGTCGTAGCTGGCCTGGGCCGCCTGGGCCGTCCCCTCCGTCAGGCTCTGGAGCTTGTTCCAGAGCGTCTGGCCGTTCTCCGTCGTCGTGTTCAGGCTGCCGTCGACCGCGAGGAGCGCGGCCCCGTACCCCTGCGTCTTGTCGACGCCGTTCGCCCAGCTCGCGTTGAGGTCCAGCACCTCGCGGTTCATCCCGGCCATCGCGGCCTCTACCTCGAGCTGGCCGCCGGACAGCAGCTTCAGCGCGTCCTTGAGGGCGCGGGCCTTGGTGTCCGCGTCCGCCTCGGTCTTGCTGAGGGTGTCGATCGCGGCCTTCAGCCTGCCGGTAGGGCTGGTCGCGTCGCCGGCCGCGTCGCCGGATCCCCGGACCGCGCCGGCCAAGTCCTTCTGCCGCTCGATGGCCTTGGGTACTTCGCCGTCGAGCTGGGCCAGCGCGTCGGCCGCGGCCTTGTACTGGCGCCCCTGCTCATGGGTGAGTACCTGGTCCTTCTCGCTGCCGGCCCGCGACGCGGCGTAGGACTTGGCGAGCTCCTCGAGCTTCTGCCGCAGCTGGGGGATGCTGCTGCCCTGGCCGAGGTAGGCGTCGGTCAGCTCGCTCGCGCTGATCTTGGCCCTCTTCATGACGTCCAGCAGGGCGGTCTTGCCGTCCTTGAGTCGGGCGTCGGCGATCACCTGCACGGCCGCCGCGCGCACGGAGGCGTCGACCTCGCCGTGCGACTGCTGCAGGGCGGTGGTCAGGCTGGTGATGCGGCCCCGGTGGGCCTCGGCGGCGGCCGCGGCGAGCTGCTGCTTCTGCGCGAGGTGGTCCAGGCCGATCATGGCGGCGGCGATCGCGACGCCCCACGGGCCGCCCAGCAGGCTCCACAGGCCGCCGAGGGCGCCCCGCAGTCCCATGCCGGCTCCGGTGCCCACCGCGGAGGCGGTACCGGCGAGCGCGCCGCGGAAGCCGGCGAGCCGGCCGCCGCTCTCCTCGACGGCTGCCGAGGTCGAGCGGTAGGCCCCGGCCATCGCGCCGATCACCGGCACGTGCGCCTCGACCGCGGCGAACGCACCGCCCCAGCGGCCCATCGATACGCCGGCCTGCTCGGCGAGCGCCATCTGAGTCGCGATGCTGCCGTTGATGGAGCGGAACGCGTCCACGGCGGAGCGGCCGTAGCCGCCGACCGTGTCCTGCAGGGCCTGGATCTGCGGCCGGAACGGGCGCATGGCGATCATGCCCAGGATGGACAGCTGGATCGGCCCCGGCAGCGCGGAAAACGCGTGCGCGACGCTGCCGACAACGGAGGCGAGCGGCCCGAGTTCAGAGGACAGGCCGGCGACCAGGCCGATGCCGGCGTGCACCCGGCCGGCCAGCACCTCGACGGCCCCGGCATGGCTCAGCAGCGCGGAGCCTGACTCCTTCAGCGCGTCGGTGAACGGGGCCACCGCGCCCCGGGCGTTGCGGTAGACCTCGCCGAGGAGGTCGATGTCGTGCGCGACTACCGGCACAGCCCGGGTGGCCAGGTGCGCCAGGGTCGACCCGACCGGGCCCGCGATGGCCGCCGCGGCGTGCACGATCCGGGACCCGCCGGCAGCCAGGACCCGCTCGACCCCGGGCCCGTACAGCTCCCACAGCTGCTCTGCGGTCTTCAACCCCCGCTGGATGTAGGGGATCGACGCGGAGACGCTGTTGGCCATCGCGCGGGTGATGCCCTCCAGGTGCGGGGCGATGCCGAGGTAGATCTCCAGGACCGCGGCCTGCAGCTGCTTGCCGAGGCCGCGCATCGCGCCGCCCAGCCCCCGGGACTCGGCGGCCGCCAGCGCGGCGGCGCCGCCCGCCCGGCCGACCTGCACCGAGAACGAATCCCACGCCTCGGCGCCCTGGTGGGCCAGCGCCGTCATCGCGGAGAGCGCCGGCTTGCCGAACGCCATCGCACTCGCCGCCGTGAACTGCTGCTCGCTCAGCTTGTGCTGGGCGTCGTGCAGCTCATCGACGACGTAGCGCAGGCCCTTGAACCTGCCGCTCGAGTCGAACGCCTGGATGCCGAGCACCTTCAGACCCTCGGAAGCCTGTTTGGTCGGCTTGGCCAAGTTGACCAGGGCGCCGCGCAGGCTGGTGCCGGCGGTCTCACCGATGATCCCGCTTTTGCCCAGCAGGCCGATCGCGGTGGCCGTGTCCTCGATGCTGACGGAGAGCGAGTTCGCGGTCGGGCCGACGTACTTCATGGCGTAGTACATGTCCATCAGCTCGCCGCTGGCGGAGTTGGTGGCGTTGGCGAGGATGTCGGCGACCCGGGTGGCCTGGCTCGCCTTGAGGGCGAACTGGTCCATGATGTCGCCCTCGATGCGGGCGGCGGTGGCGACGTCGGTGCGGGCGGCCGCCGACAGCTGGATGGTGCCGCGCGCCGCCTTGATCGCGTCTTCGGCGGACAGGCCGGCCTTGGCCAGTTCGGACATCGCCTCGGCGGCCTCGGCGGCGTTCGCGCTGGGCAGTTTCATGTCGGCGCCCAGGGCCCTGGCCTCGCGGCCGGCCATCTCCATCTGGCCGCCCGAGGCGCGGGTGACCTCCATGAACTTGTTCATCGAGTCCTGGTACTCGTTGCCCTGGTGGACGATGTCGTGCAGGCCGTAGAGGATCGTGCCGCCGGCCAGCAGCAGGCCCAGGTGCTTGACGGAGTCCAGGGCGCCCTCGGTGCCGCGCTGGACGGTCTCCATGCCGCCGCGGGCGGCGGTGCCGATGCGGCCGAACGCGGGGGCTGCGGCCGAGACTTCCGCACCGACGGCGCGGGCGCTGCGGGCGGCGGTGGCGGTGGCCTGCTCGGCCTCCCGGACGGCGGCGGCGCCCCCGCGGGCGCCGGTGCCCAGCGCGGCGAGACCTGCTTGGGCGGCGCCGGCCTCGGCGGTCATCAGGGCGGTGCCGCGGCCGGCCCGCAGCGCGGACTCCTCCAGCGCGAGGGCGGAGGAGCCGGCGCCGCGCATCCGGCCGTCGAACTGGGAGGTGTCCGCAACCACCCGGACGGTCACTGTGCGGTCGGCCACGGGGCACCTCCTCGCTGCTGCGGGGCCGCTGGCCCGCGGATCAGGTGGTCAGCTGTACGGCGAGCGCGCCGTCCCACAGGCGCCCCAGCTGGCCGTCGGACAGCTCGGCCCAGAACCCGTCAAAAGCCTCGCGGTTGCCCGGCCGGGGTTCGATGAGCTGGGCGAACACGAGGGAAGCGGAGAACGCGTCGGCGTCGAACGCCGGCTCGGGGACGCCGCGGCGCTTGGCGTCCTCGATCTGCTCACGGGTGGCCGGATGCTGGGCCCTCAGCTCCTGGTAGGTGCGGTGGGAGACCGATTCCAGGACGACCTCGGCGCGGGAGGCCTCGGCGCACTGCTCAGCCTCGCGCAGCGCGGCGGCGGCGGTGGCGAGCTGCTCGGGTTCGGCACCGGTGGCCCGCAGCCGCTCGCACAGTTCCTCGAGGGCGTCGACCTGGGCGGCGGCCGCGGCGTCGAGGGTGAGCGTCACGATCCGGCGGGGGCGGCTGATGCGCTCCCGGATCTCGGCGAACGTCAGCCGGGCCGGAGGGGCGGTCTTGCGGGTGGTCATGGCGGGTGTCCTCGCGGTCAGAGCAGCGCGTCCTGCACTGCGATGGTGATGCCGTGCTCGGCGTCCGGCTCGGCGGCGTCCAGCGCCGGGCCAAGGTGCGGCAGCGGCGCGTTCTTCGAGGTGCCGTACTCGATGATGTTGCCGAGCGCGCCCTGGGCCAGTTGCTTGTCCGGGCCGACCTCGGCCTCGACGCCGACCGGCGTCGGCTTGATGTCGTAGGTGATCGACTGCGGGTAGCGCGGCAGGTAGCGGTGGCCGGAGATCCGCTGGCGGGCGTCGTCGCGGATGGTGCGGGCGGTGACCTCGACGGCCTTGGCAGCGTAGACCCGCAGCCGCACCGGGGCGCTCTCCAGGGAGGCGACCAGTTCCTGCAGGCCGATGACGACGACGCTCAACCCGTCTCCCCCTTGGGGTAGATGCTGACCTGCAGGCCCTCGGTGGGGGTGCCGTCCTGCTGAACGGCGGCCATGCGCCGGGCCCCGGCCGCGCACGCGTGGCAGCGCACCACCTGCGCGTCGTAGGCGTACTCGGCGTCGGCGGTGGTGGTTTCGCCGGTCGGGTGCCCGCAGTCCCGACATGCCGCGGCCTCGACCTCGAGGAGGGCGAGCGCCCACCAGCGGTCGTCCGGCAGCCACAGCGGCTCACCGGGCCCGGGCATCGGCCGGCCGAGCAGCACCGAACGGGGAACTCCCCAGGCGCGGGCGGCCTCGACCTCTCGCCGGTACGGCAGCCGGGCGTCCCGCAGCCGCCCGATCAGAAAGGGATGGGAGAGGGCTCCTCGTTCACCGCTACCGCGGCGGCGAACAGCTCGGCGGCGGTGCCGTAGTTGACGCGCTCGAGCAGCTGGTCGACCTGGCCCGGGCTCAGCGTCGGCGAGGTGCTGCAGGCGGCCAGCAGCGCGGGCAGGAACGTGTCGCCGTACAGCAGCTCCGGCCGGTCGGGCGCCGGCGGATGGGCGGCCATCAGGGCGGAGAACGCCCGGTGACCCAGGGCCCGGAACCGGAACTCGACGGTGGCGCCGGCCAGCGCGGTGCGGGCCTGCTCGATCAGCGGCCGCAGCTCGGCACGCGGGTCCGCGTCGCCGAGGGAGGCCGGCTGCCAGCCCTCCAGCGCGGCCGCCTCGTCCTCCAGCTCGGCGAGGCGGGCGGCGCCGGCACCGTCGAGGCACACCCGAACGGCCTGCTCGCGGGGCACCGCGGCGGCGATGAGGTCGCTGATGTCGGGCATCAGGCCACGATCGCGCGGGTCGCCGGGTCCGAGATCACCTTGAGCGGCACCTGGAACTTCAAGATTTCGTTCGCGGTCGGGGCGATGTTCTGCGGCTCACCACAGGCGACCGGGTACACCTCGACCTGCTGACCGGTGCCGAACGCGGTCTGGAAGGGCAGGCCACGACGCACGATCAGGTACCCGGTGGTGCCGTACGTCAGCGTGGCGTACGGCTGGTCGTCGGCCGGGGTGCTGCCCCGCTTGCACGTGATCTCCGCCGAGTAGCTCTTGCGGCCGGGGACCTTGGTCTCGAACGTGCTCGCCAGCGAGCTGGTGTCGACGTCGGCGGTGGTCGGGTCCGTCTTGAGGCCGTCGGGGGTGATGCGGGTGGTCCAGTCGAGCGCCGCGGTAAGCTCCGCGGCCGTCGGGGACTGCACGTTGGCGACGGAGGACGCCCATGCGACCTTCGTGTTCCCGTCGCTGATCAGGTCAGCCATGGTTTCCCTTCTTCCTGGTCAGAGGCGGAACGCGGCGACGGTCACGGTCGTGGTCGCGCTGTAGCCGATGGAGGCCTGCTGGTTGATGTCGGCGTGCAGGGTGGGGTCGAACGGGCCGAACATCTGCTCGCCGGAGGCGGGAATGTTGACCGTGCGGTCCGGCACCGTCAGGCCCTTGTAGGAGTTGTTCTGGGTGGTCACGGTGACGGTGATGCTGGACGCCGAGCCGTTCTTGACGTGCAGGAAGGTGTTCGCCGCGCTGAGCGGGAGCTTGTCGCCGCCGGCGCTCGCGGCCCCGTAGGTCGGCGAGAGGCCGCCGGGCTTGATGGTCTGGACGGTCAGCAGGGCCATGGTGGTCTCCTCAGCTGGGGGTGGACCGCAGCCGGAAGCGGGCCACGGTGTAGTAGACGGGCGGGCTGACCTCGTCGTCGCGGACGACCGGCTGACCGTCCAGCGCCTCGGGGCGCCATCCTGTGCGGCCGGCCACGACAAGGGGCGCATCCAGTGCGGCCCTGGTCCGGTCGGCGTAGTTCAGGGCCTGCTCGGCGCTCGCGCCGACGCAGGTGATCTGCAGCAGCGACTGCCATCCGGTGCGGTCGTCCGCGAGCGAGGCGCGCACCGGGGCCCCGGGGGTCGGGTAGAGCACGGCGTAGGGCGGGGCGACGCCCTGGGGTGCTCCGCCGAGGTAGGCGGTCAGCTGGGCTGCGGCCAGGGCGGCGGTGACGGCGTCGATGTGCGGCAGCACGGCGGGTGCACCGGCCATGGCGGTCTCCTCAGTTGGTGTCCTCGACGGTCAGGCGCCATGCGGTCGCGGTGGATCCGTAGTCGACGGCCATGATCGACAGCGCGCGGCCGACGAGCCGGGTGTCACCGGAGGAGGTGATCGTCAGGGTGTCCCCGATCTGCAGCCTGGCCGCCGTGGTCGCCCCGTACGGGAGCGCGACCTCGTAGCGGGCGGTGACGGCGAGGCGTTCGCCGGCGCGGCGGTCGCGCGGCAGCCTCTGTGTCTTCAGGCGGCAGGGTCCGGCGTAGAGCGTGGTGGCCGGGCCCGGGGTGAGGGCGCTGGTGTTCCGGTCGAGGACCGGCGCTCCGGAGCGGGTGATGGTGCAGGTGTCCAGCATGAGTTGCTGGTGGGCGGCCCGGCCGGCGCCGAGCACCTGGTCGAGCTGTCCGGTCACGAGGGCCTCAGCGAGGTCAGCTCGACCCGGTAGGGGGCGAGGATCTCCCGGTGCCCGTCGGACAGGGTGGCCCCGCCGATCGTCTCGGACGCGAACGTGCGGGAGTAGTCGTCGATCGTCTCCTGACGCAGCCCCTGGGGGTTGGTCATGGTCATGGTGGCGAGGTCGAGGACGACGTCGAGGATGTCGTCGGGGACGTCCTGGTAGCCGTGGCTGTAGGTGATCTGGACGCGGGGCGCCCAGATCCCGAGGTTGCGCCGGGGCCAGCCCATCAGCCGGCCGGGCGCGTACCAGGGGTAGCCGCGGGTGAGCTCGTCGCCGAGCCGCAGGTAGTCCCGGTTCTCCAGGCAGGTGATCTGCACGCCGCCGAGGTCCGCCAGCTCAACCACCGTCAGCGGGTTCAGCGCGTCCACGACCAGCGGGCGGTCCGGCATCCGCAGGACCCGGTCGCCGCCCGGCAGCACGATCGTCTCCTGCGAGACATAGGTGATCGTCTGCCGGGTGTAGCGGCGCACCTGCGCGGAGGCGCGGCGGATCGCCAGGGCGGCCTGGGTCGGGTCGACGGTGCGTTGCATGGCCGACTGCAGGTCGGCCACGGTTGCCAGCGGCGGGGGCGGCGTCATGGCTCACCTCCGGGTCGGTCAGGGCGCGACGGCCTGCAGGATCGCGTCCAGGCGGTTGGTGAGGGTCGCCCGGGCCCCGTCGCCCTTGGCGCGCTCGGCGTCCAGGGCCTGCTGGGCGCGGACCGGATCGGCGCCGACCCAGGTCAGGACAGTGTCGATGGTGCCGGTGATGTCCAGGGCGCCGGCCTGCGGCAGGCCTTCGGAGACCGGCGTCGAAACGACGGAGGCGGGGGGCTGTTCGGCAGCCGGGGCCGGCTCAGGGTCGTGTTCGACGACCTCGACCGGGGCGCCGGTGGCGTGCAGGTGCCGGGCGATGTCGCCGATGTGCTCGGCGCCCTCGCGCAACTCGTGGACGGCATAGTCCCAGTAGAGGCGGCAGTTGGTCAGCAGGCGAACGCGCACCGCGGTCTCCTTGTGGTCGGGGCGGCCGGCGCGGAGGCGGCCACCGGGCGGGTCAGGCGTGCTCCAGGACCACAGCGCGCTTGAACGCGGCGGCGTCACCGGTCATCGCGTCGGAGGGGATCCCGAAGTCACCCACGTAGGACCATGTGGAGGAGAGAACCTGCTGGAGGCGGTCCTGCGGCGGCCGGATGATGCGCGCGACCTGGACGTTCGGGGCGACGTCGATCATGGCGATCTCGGGGACGTCCTCGACGCCGGTGCCGGAGAGCAGGTTGGCGGTGCCCTCCATCGGGCAGGACACGAGCGCGCCGGCGCCCATCACGATGGGCCGGTGGACGGTGAGAGAGCCGGACGAGCCGCCCTGGACGGTCGGGGTTTCGATGTTGCGGATCCAGTCGATGCCACCGAAGCGACCGATCGACAAGTTGCGGAAGACCGGGGAGTCCACGCGTCCCTGCAGGGCCTGCTTGAAGTCGGGATCGGAGAACAACTGGGCCTCGGTGTCGGGGTCGATGTGCGCGACGTAGTAGCCGTCCACGGTCGGGACGTTCATCTTCCGCAGTCGGGTCACAGCCGCGCGGAACATCTGGAAGGTGGCCAGGTTGCTCGAAGTGAGGTCGTAAGCGCTGTTGGTGCCGGTCGCGCGGATGCTCACCGGGGCGTTGGCCGCGATGACCGCTGCACCGGCCGCGACCGTTGCCGCGGTGCCGAGGGTGAGGGTCCCGGCCCCGGTGTTGACGCCGATGACCGTGTTCGCGGCGCCGCCGATCGTGACGTTCAGCGGATTCGCGCCGGACACCGGGGCGGGGACCCCGTTGGCCAGCACGTAGGCGAACCCGTTGGCGGACTGCACGGTGAGCGAGGCACTGTTGGTGGTCGCCGCGGTCGCCCAGCTCCGGCCCCCGGCGTAGGCGGCGAACAGCTTGCCCCTGCATATCTGGTTGATGGACTGGCCTGCGTTCACCCCGAGGGTGGCCAGGTCCCCGAGGAACTTGCTCGCAAGCGACATGCTGCTGACCAGCATGTTGGTGTCCACCGAGTTGCTGTACTGGTCCATCACGACCGACCACTGTTCGATGCTGTAGGTGGCCGGGGCCGGGTCGGACCCTGTGGTCGGCGTGGTGACCGGGGTGAGCAACCCCTTGCGGGTGAAGGTCTTGCTATCGCCGAGGCCGCCCTGCCACGGCTCGGAGTCGGCGATACCCGGAAAGAGGAATTCCGGCTTGAGGGCTTCCTGGAAGACGCGGTCCAGAATGCCGTTCTGCATGATGGCCTGGATCGCAGGCGGCAGGGTGGGGCGCACGCCGTGCCGACCGAGGTCGAACCACGGCACCCACGGTGCGATGAGCTGGGTCATGGACTCTCCTGGGTGATTTCGACGGACACGAGGTCCGGATACTGCGCGGCCACCTGGTCGAGGCCGAGCAGGGCGGTCTGAGTGATAGCCGAAACGGCGGCGCAGACGCGGCCGTCCTGCTCGGGCTCCTCGTGGCCGGTCACCTGGATGCGGGTAAGGCCGGCGCCCAGGCGGGCGCGCACGTGGATCACGAGCGGAGCCGGATGCCGTACTTGGCGAGCTCGGTGTCGAACGCGGCGCGGTCGGCGGTGCGGTAGTCGGTCGGCGGCGCGGGCGGTCGCGCGCCCTGGCCCGGATCGGGGCGCGGACCGCGCTGGGTGTCGGCCGGGCGGCCGAGGTGGGGCTTGCGTTCAAGCAGCGCGGTCAGGTCGCTCCGGATCGCCTCCGTGTCGATCTCGCCTTCCGTGCCCGTGTACTTGGCGAGGTCGAGGAAAGCGGCAGCGTCGTCCGCGTCGGCGTAGTCGGCGGCGGCCAGCGCTCTGACCTCGGCGCGCACGGCCCGGACGGTGGCTGCCTCGGCGCGCTGGGAGGCCTGCTCGGCGGCGGCGGTGGCCTTCTCGAGGTCGGTGCGGTCGCGGTTCTCGAACTCAGCGACCCTGGCTGCCAGTTCGTCGGCGCGCTGCTTCTCGGCGGCGGCCTGCTGGCGGGCGGCGGTGCGCTCGGCCTTCATGGCGTCCAGGGCGCGCTTGCCGGGGTCGCCGAGGGCTGCGGTGCCGTCGTCCGGGGCGCCCGGGTCGGCGCCGCCGGCCGGCGGGGTTCCCGGGTCGGGGTCGTTGTGGCGGCCCAGGTCGAACCAGGGCGCGGGGCTGCTGTGCTGCATGGGTGTCTCCCATTGCGGGGGTGGGGCGGCCTGGCGTTGCGCGCAGGTCAGGTGAGGTAGCCGTAGCGGCGCAGGAGTCCGATCAGCTCGTCGCGGCCGTCGGCCAGCTTGTAGATCTCCTCCGGCATCAGCCGGGGGGCGGTGACCTTGAAGCGCGGCAGGCCGGCCTCGAGGTCGGCGGCGCCGCGGGCGTACCGGATGCCGGTCGCGGCCTCGGCGGCGTCGCGCTCGCGCCGGTAGTAGATCCCGGTGCGGCCGGTGCCCTGCAGGGTCGCCACGACGGATCGGTCGTAGGCGTCGATGGTCGTGATGCCCTTGCGGGCGTTGACGACCTGGCCGACGTCGGCGCCGTCCCGGATCGCCTGAGCGCCGGCCCGGGTGAAGCGGCGGTCCTGCTCCTCCTGCGAGAGGCCGTCGAAGAACTCCCGGGCGCCGGTGGCGTGCAGGTGTCGGGCCGAGGTGGCCGGTTCGCCGTAGCACTGGCACCGCTTGTGCCGCTGGAACCCGGCATCGTAGCGGTACCAGCGGCCGGCGAGGATCGCGCACCGGGCACACGCGCCGGACCGGACCCGCCGGATGTAGCCGGTTACCTTCCGGTTGGCCACCATGGCCACCCCGGCCGCGCTGGATCCGGCATCCGCGACCTCGGAGGCGACCATCCGCTGCAGGTCCAGCAGGCCCTTGAGCATCGCCTGTTGCAGGGTCAGGCCGCCCTGTAGCAGGGACTTGGTCCGGGTCACGGGCAGGTAGAGCAGGCTGTCCAGCGGCCGGCCGTCCGACGCGCTGAGAGTCCACGCCCGAGCCGGGACGCGGGCGGCGCCGGGCAGGTAGTCCGAGGTGAGGCCGTCGGCGGCCACCATCGCGTCCACGTAGGGCTGTCCGGTGGTCGCGGCCAGCAGCTTGCCGGCCTGGACGGCGCGCACGATCCGCTCGCCGATCCCGGCCAGCCAGGACCCGGTGAGGTCGTCCGGGGCCAGCTCGGCCCACAGACTGTCGACCCCTGCGAGCGTTCCGGCGACCGCCTGCTGCTGGGACTGCCCGTACACGGTGATGATCGCCTCGTGCGGGCCGGGGTCAGCCATCGGCGGCGTCCGCCGACCAGCTCGAAACGGCGGACTGCGCGGCCGGCGATCCAGGCACTGCGGCGCTCTGCGGCGCCGTCGACAGGGCGTGCAGGTCGGCGGCGGTGAGGCGCGTGAGCGCGTCGTCCTCCATCGCCTGCATGCGGGCAATCTGTGCTGCGCTGTAGCCCATGTCCTCCCAGGCCTGCTCCTTCGGCAGCAGCCCTGCCGCGTAGAGTTTCGTGACGGCGTCGGCCTTCTGCGCGTACGTCGGCGTGGCTGGGTCCCTCCAGAGCGTCTCCATCCGCATGGCCTCCGGGGGAACCTCCCCATCACGCACCAGCAGGGCGATACGCATCACCTGCTCCCAAGTTCCGCCGAACATGCGCTGCTTGCGCTCGGCCCGCTTGACGAGCCTGGCCTCGGATGCGCGGATCGCGTCAGCGGACGGAGGGTTGTCGCTGGCCAGGCCAACTGCCGTCGGCGGTAGCCCCTGCATCGCCGCGACCATGCGGGCGAGCTGGTTCAGCGAGTCGTGGAAGACGGACAGGTTCGCCTCGGGGAACTGGCCGAACGTCACGTCTTTGTTGCGCGTCGCCCACACACGACCGGCGATCTTCGACAGGGCCGAGACCGCGCGCCCGGACGGGTCCTTGAAGTCATCGTCGCCGAGGCCAGTGGCCCACCTCCTCGGCATCGCGTGGAACTCCGCGGCCACCATCATGTCCGTGGCGAGCTTGCACGCCGCGTCCGACAGCGGCACGACGGAAGCCAGCTCGGAGCGCCCGGAGCGGTCCGACAGGCGAGGCCGGTTGACCAGCGGCACCACCGGTACCACGCCGAGGGCGTGATCGTCGCGTTCCGCTTCCTCCCACTGGCCGTGCTGGGAGTCCCGTTGGAACCACACGGTGGCGTCCGGGAGGTAGAGCGCGGCGTGGAAGGTCTGCGAGCCGTCGGGCTCGTCCTCGTTCCAGCGTTTCAGTGCGGCGATCACCTTGCGGGTACGGGGGTCCCGCTCCGCGTACACCTGCTCCGGACTCTCGGGGGTGACGACCGGCGGATCGATCCGGCTGTCGCCGGCACCCACAATCGCGAATGCTCGGCTCATCGAGATCGCATCGACGTGCGCGAGCCCGGACTCCTCGTCCAGGTTGTTCGGCTGCCAGATGTGGTCCCACAGGTCCCCGCTGGCCTTCTCGCTCCCGCCGAGGCGAAATCCCTCGACATCCAGCCTCTCGTCCAGGGCGTCCACCACCAGTTCCGGCCAGAACACCACCACCTGCCGCAGCCGGTCATCGACCTCCAGCAGCAGCTCCGGCGCCATGTAGGACAGCGGCTGGCGACCCTCGTAGTAGGCGTCCCACAGCTGCAGCTGGGTCATCTGGCGGTCGTGCAGCTGGGACAACCGCTGGACCCACTGCTCGGGGGTGAGATCGACAAGGGCCATCAGCGCATCACCACCACAGTGCTCTCGGGGTCGGTTCGGGCCAGGCCTGCGGCGACAGCGTCGCCGGCCGCCTCGTGGACGAGGATGCTGACCACGGCCACGTCGATCTTCTGGGCGGTCGAGGCCTTGCGCAGGACGTACCGGTCACCGGGCCTCGCTGCCCGGCGGGCGTTGCCGATGTGGGCGGACGTGGCCTGGCAGCCGTCGTGCCGGAAACCGGTGCCGCCCTTGGTGACGTCGGTCAGGAGCCGCTCGGCGGCGGCGTGCATCTGGGCGATGCGGTAGGTAGCCCAGCGCACCACCCGGTCGCCGTAGCGGTCGGCCCACTCGTCGATCTCGGTCTCCCAATACGGCGGGTCGCAGTAGAGCCGGACGACGTCGAAGGTGCGCATCAGCTCGTCCAGCGCGGCGGCGACTTCCAGGCGCGGCACCTGGCCGCCCCACTCCCGCGGGTCCCAGATCGTCGGCAGCCGCAGCGAACTGTAGGTCGGCGTCCACTGGTAGCCGTCCAGCGTCTCGGCCCGGAAGGCGCTCCAGTCGTCCAGGTCGCTGCCGTCGAAGCCGAGGACGATCCGGGTACCGGGCGGCGGTGTCGGGCGGGGCTCGGCCAGGGTGTCCCAGACGGGACGTTCCAGCCAGGTGCCGGTGCCGGACACCACCCTGTTGCCGAAAAACCGCTCCGCCTGGGCCAGATCGCGCTCGGCGAGTTCGGCGGCCTCGGCCTCGATCGCGTCGAGGTCGACCCAGCCGCCCGGTTTCTTGGCGGAGTCGCCGTAGACGGCCCGGTGGATCTTCTTCCGGTCGCGCTTGAGACGGTAGTCGAGTCGGGCGTCGGCGAGCCGGTGGTCTCGGTAGATGTCCCGCACCCGGGACTCGTAGGTTCGCTGGGCCACCGAATCCTCGGACGGGTCCCATGAGTTGGTGGTCTCGATAGAGCGGCCGCCCATGCCGGCCAGGCCGCGGCGCTGGGTCTCGGCCACGGCGACCATGCCCGAGGCCACCGTCCACAGGCCGGTCTCGTCCTGCACCACGAACGTCACGCGCTGGCCCAGCCTCGTCCTCGCGCGGGAGGTGACGGGGTCGATACGGCCGCCACCGGGCAGGTTGATCCGGGTGTCCCCGGTGTCCGGGATGAGGTCGGCGAGCGGGCCGAGCTCGATCATGGGCTGCAACGCGGCGTACACGTTGGCGGTCTGGTCTTCGGAGTTCGCGGCGATCTGGATCAGCGGCGTCGGCCACGGTCGGCCGACCGGCTCGCCCTCGGCATCCCAGCCGTCGAACAGCACCGGCCCGACCGCCTCAGCGCAGATCAAGGAGGCGCTGAACGGCCCCTTGCCCCACTTCTGAGGCCTCACCAACTGCGCGCGGCGGTATGCGAACGCGGGCGCCCGCTGTCCCGCCTGGGCCTCTGGCTTCAGCCGGTAGTAGTGGGCGAGGAACTCCCACATCTCGTCGGTGAGCCGGTACGGCTCGCCCGCCCGGTCGCCGTCCGGGATGACGCACAGCTCCTCGATCCACTCCCCGACGGTCCACCCCAGGCTCGGGAACTCGCCCTTGTACTCAGCCCCCCGCCACGGCATCGGAATCGACCACCTTCAACCGCTGACGGACACCGGCCGGCTGGCGACGTACCGTCCGCTGCTCGGCGACCTCGTCCTCGGCCACCTCCCAGCGCAGCCGCAGCAGCGCGAGCGGGTTCAGGCCGAGGCGGTCCGCGAGCTGGCGCGCTTCCTTCGCCGCGTCCAGGTCGCCCTGTTCGGCCCGGGCCTTCCACCGGACGTACTGGGCGACCTCTCGCGTCCAGCCGAGCCGCTCCCACGCCACGGCCTGAGGCGTCCGCCACAGGTCCGTCCAGAGTTCGGCCTCGACCCGCTCGTGCGCGTCGAGCTGGGCCGTGAGGACGTTCACCTCGGTGAGGGCGCCGTCATGCTTGCGCTGAACGCCCGATCGCTCCCGGCCGGACAGCTCGGGGTCGAGGAGCTTCAGCTCCAGCTCGTCCGCGAGGCGCCGGGCGGCAGCGAGCCGCTCGGTGGTCACGATGTCCGCCAGCAGCGGCCACCGCGGGGCCTCTCCCAGGCGGCCGCTGGCAGGCAGTCGGGTCATCGCGACGCTGGCATTCCGGCGCCGACGCTGGTCGGCCGACTTCGGAGGCGGTCCCATCCCAGCCATCGCCTACCTCCCAGTCCTAGCCTGAGCTCTGGCGGTATCCGCCACGGTCGGGAAGCATGCTGGGATGGACCAAACTGACATCACCCGCCGCCTGCTGGGGACCATCCTGCTCGCCCAGGGAAATGAGCCAGCCAGCGATGGGGAAGACCGTGTCAAGCTCCTTTTGGCCGACCTGTTGAACGTCGACCTTCAGCTGCCAGGGGATACCACCCCACAGGAAACGGCGCATGCCGTCGTGAAAGCTCTGGAGCCTCGGTTCAACGGCTTGGTCGGTGCCGCCTGCGTGATCGTAAGGGTACTTGCTGAAGCGCATGACGCAGGTTCGACGAAGTCGAGTCAAGAGGTCCTGCGGGAGGTCGCCCTCTATCTCGCCCGCGACACTCAGTAACTGAGGGCCCGATTGGAGCGCGATTCTGGAACTCCCAGACCCGTACAGACGGCGATAGCCCTCCCCGGCGGTCCGGAACAAGATCGCCTTTGGGGTATCCCCCCTGGGGTTCGGTCACCCTCCGTGATGTGCCGCCGCCCAGCCGCCAGGCTGATGCCGAGTTGTCTCGCTGCTGTGGCACGCCGCGCACAGTCCACGGCCGTGCCGCGGGTCGTTGGGGTCCTCGCCCGCTGCTGCCAGCTCGCGTCTGCTGAGCGGATGATGATCGGCGTGCGCGCTGGGCTCGCGGTGGCAGAGGATGCAGACCGGGTCGCGGGCCAGGACGGCGGCGCGGAACGTCTGCTCATGCGTGCGGTCGTAGCCGCGCTGGCGCGCGCCGCCGCGCTGCCGGTCGGCACTGCGGCGGCAGTCCTCGCACCGGCCACGGTCGGTGTACTCGGGACACCCTGGACGGGAGCAGATGGCGAAGGCCCGACGCTTGGCCACGATCACCTCCCTGATCACGATTGAGAAACTGGCATGGTGGCCAGTTGCGCAGGCTGGGATCCTCGGGCCATGTCTGACGAGGTGACAGAGTCACAGTCGGTGCCGCAGCCTGTTCCCGCTGAGCAGTCGACGCCTGCATCCGTCGCTACACGTTGGCGTACGGCGTTGATCGTTGGCCTGGCCGGCCTGGCAGTTGGTGCCGGCGCAGTCGGCGCTGCATGGACCCTGTCCGGCACGGATCAGCCGACCGGGTCCACTGCGAGGCCCGCAGCGTTCACGCTCACCGGGACGTTGACGGTGTCGGGCACCAGCTACTCCTCGACCGACCCGAGGGGCTGCATGACCTCGGGCGGCTACGCGGACATCAGCAGCGGTGCTGCCGTGACGGTCTACGACGCGAACGGCACCGTGGTCGCCACGGGGGTGCTGGGCGTCGGGACGGACGAGGTGCCTCTGTCGCGGCAGAGGTGCGTGTTCCCGATATCGGTTCCGGGTGTCCCTGCGGGCCCGCGGTTCTATCAGGTGGAGATCAGCCACCGGGGGAAGTTGACCCTCTCGGCCGACGACGCAACGGCCGGTCGGTTCACCGCTTCGCTGGGGTGACGCCGAGGTGGTCGGCCATCGCCCGGACGATCCCGAGCGTCTCCGTGTCGGTCGCCAGGTCCTGCTCGGCACGCTCGCGGTCCCGCTCGGCGCCGCGGTTCTGCGAAAGCAGGATCAGCGGCGCGGCGTAGGCGGCCTGGGTGCTGAACACGAGGTTCAGCAGGATGAACGGGTACGGATCCCAGCGATAGGCCAGCCCGATGATGTTGGCGGCCATCCACGCGGCGACAAACAGAGTCTGGATCCAGATGAACCGCCAGCTGCCGAAAGCGCTGGCGACGCGGTCGGCGGCGCGCTGGCCGAGGGTGTCGCCGGGCATGGTCACCTCCGCTTGGATACGCCGAGAGCCCCGCGGCGTTGGCCTGCGGGGCTCTCGGGTGGTCTGATGTCCGGGCACGCCGGACGTGGGGCCAGTTTGGATCACCAGGTGGCGGTGCGTCAAGCACTCGTGCCCGGCGCCCACTCGGGTCGGTAATCGGGGTGATCGGCGTACGGCAGTGCGAGCAGTTGGAAAACGGCCTGCTGGCCGTCCTCGGTGAAGCTCGCGGCGTCTGCCAGGACGCGGCGCTTGGCATCGACCTCGGAGAGCACCCGGGCCGGGTCGTGGCGGACGATGTGCTCGGCGGGTCGGGCCCAGGTCTTTCCGACCACTGGAACGTCCGACCGGCCCTGTGACCAGATCTGGTCGCCCTGCCGGACCCAGCGCGCCTGCTGCCCTGCTGGCTGGGCCAGCTCGTTGGTGCCGAGTGCGGCGTGGGCAGCCTGTTCGTCGTCGTCGAAACGGGCGTGGAGAAATTCGACCAGGTCGGTGCTCATGCGCTCATTGTGTCGCGGATCGGCCTGCAGATCTGGGTGATCCGGCTGGGGTCGATGCCGACGATGGCGGCAAGGCGGCTGCGGTCGACGTTCCCAGCCCGGAGGCGGCGGATCAGGGTGTCTCGCACGCGGACCGCGTCCTCTCCGGCAGCGACCCGTCGAACCACGCGTTCGAGGGTGGTGAGTGCATTCACGCCGAGGGGCTCGTCGTTGTCGGGGACGGGCTCCCAGTCGGCGAGCAGGGCTGCGGCGGCGGCGAGGTGGAGGTCGGTGTCGGCCGGGTCGCGCTGGCTGAGGATCCGGTAGCCGAGGCTGATCTGGGTGGGTCCGGGGTGCGGGGTGATGAGGCTCACCAGGCTTCGGGTGCCGTCGGGGAGCTCGCTCATGCTGCCGGTGGCGTAGGTGGAGTGGCCGGGACGGCGCGGGTCGGGGTGGTCGCTGAGCTGCACGGTCACGGTGGTGCTGGCGTTGGCGTGTTCCTGGACGGCCCAGATCGTGGCGGTGCCGCGGATGGTCCAGGGGCCCGCGATGCCGTGGAGTTGGGCGGTGTAGACGCCGCCGATGGTGAGGGTGCTCATGGTGGTCTCCGGGTTGGTGAGGGCGCTCACGGGTACCGGGTGAGCGCCCTCACAGCGGGCTGTTTCAGGCGGCGTCGAGGCCCTCGAGGAGCGCGATCATGCTGGCGTGGGTGCCGCAGCGGTCGCACTGGATGCGCGGCTCGCCGTCGCCACCGCTGACGGTCTCCAGTCGGCCACCACAGCCGCACTCGACCCGCAGCCGGGTACGGGTGACGCCCGGGGTGTCGCCGAGCGCCCGGTCGAGGCGGCGCCGGGCGGCGGCGGCGACCTGGCCGATTCGGGCCCGCTGGGCGTCGGAGAGCGGCCGGAACGGGCCGTCCTCGCCGACGATGCGGGCGGCGAGCCACGCCGCGGCGGTCCCGCCGGACCGGCCGGCCATGTTGAATCGCCACCGCCGCTCATCCTGCTGGTCCCGCAGCCCCATGAGGGCGAGCGAGCGGGCGACGTCGTCGGCCGGGCTGGCCGAGGGAAAGCGGGCCGTGAACGCAGGCCGCTGCACGGCACCGGCGATCTCGTCGGCCAGGGCAAGGAGTTCACCCTCCAGCTCGGTGATCGTGTCCAGGATCGACACCCGCAGCGGTGCCGGCCGCTGCCCGGGAGCGAGGGCGGTCCGCTCGGCCCGCTCGACCGCGGCCTGCTGGTCCAGCACCTCGATCCCATCGAGGATGTCGTCGAGGTCCCGCTGGTGGTCAGACATCCGGCCCGCCGGCGGCCACGTCCGCGGCGTCCGGGCCTCCAGCATCTCCCGCAGCACGGGCCAGGAGGCGGCGATGTGGATCAGGTCGGCGTGGGTGCTGCTGGTCATGTGGTGGCTCCTGGTGCGGTGGGCGAGAAGTGCAGGGGGTCAGGCGTGCGCGGGCTCGACCGGGACCGGTCGGCCGCTCCGGGCGGCGAGGAGCTCGGCGCGCTGGTGCCTGATCACCTGCTCGTAGTCGGTGGTGAGGGCGGTGAGCCGGGTGATCTCGGTGCGCTGGCGGTCGAGGGTCTGCTGGTCGAGGCGACTGATCGAGGCCGTCTTGAGGGCCTGTCCGATGGCGTTGATGCCGGCGCGGAGGCGGGCGGCCTCGGCGGGGGTGAGCATGCGGCGGGCGGCGGTGTCGGCGAGGATGCCGATCTGGTCGACGGTGGGGGCGGTGGTCACGGGCGCTCCATGGTGGCGAGGAGGGCGGCGAACTGGTCGTCGGCGGTGGCCTGTTCGTCCTGCTCGGTGTGCTGGCGGTTGTCGAGGTGGCCGAGGAGAACGGCGGTCAGGCCGAGGGCTGCGAGGGCGCCGGCCAGGACCAGCCAGGGGCTGACGGTCACTCGGCGTCCCGGACGAGCCGGTAGCCGGTGCTGGTGGGGCGGAACCGGTCAAGACGGATGCGGGTGCGTCGACCCGGTTTGGCGTGCAGGTGGCCAGCACTGCGGGGGACATGGAGCTCGACCACGGCGTGGGTGCCGTCGAGTTCGATGACACGAACCTGCCGCCCGTAGCCGCGCTTGTCGTTGTCGGCCCAGACCTGGCCGGGGAGGACGGTGCGGTCGGTCACTGCTGGTTCTCCGTGGGCTGGTTGTGGATCTGGATGGCCTCGTCAAGCGTCTTGGCGCCGAGCTTGCGGATGGCGCGCTTGGTGGTGCTGCGTACGGCGCTCTGGGTGATGCGTAGGGCGGCGCTGATGTCGTAGTCGGTGCGGCCTTCGGCCTTGTAGCGGAGGGCGTCGGCTTCGCGCGGGGTGAGGGGTCGGGTCACTGCTGGCCGCCGTCCTGGCCGAGCACCGCGCGGGCCGTGGCGCGGTCCCGGCGCTCGCGGCGCAGTTCGCGGAGTTCGTTGGCGATCCGGTCGAGGTGGCCCTGAGCGAGCTGGAGGGCCTTGCGGGCATCGTCGAAGTCGGCGCGGAGGCGGCGCTCGCGCTCGTCGAGGTCAGTGTCGGCGGCGGGCGGCGGGGTGCCGGTCACCGGGCGCCGTCTGGCGGTCGGTAGGGCGGGCGCCCGGTCGCGGGCTTCGGCGAGCACTTGGTCTCGGTAGAGGTCGAGCAGGGCGTCGAGGGTGTCGATCGCGTCGTCGGCGTCGCTCTCGGCGAGCGTGCTGCGGAGCAGGTAGGCGAGTTCGTCGTACTGGAGCTGGGCGTCGGTGCTCAGCTGCGGGGCGTCAGTCACCGGATGCCCTCCACCATCGCGGCGGTCTGCTCCAGGACGTCGTTGACGTGGTGGTCGACGTCGTCGCCGGGCTCGATGATCTTGCTGCCTCGGATGCGGCGGCCCGCCTTGGCGAGCAGTGCGGCGCGGTAGGCGTCGACCAGCCGCTCGATCCGGCGACGGGCGTCGGCGTACTCGGGGCTGGCCGGGTCCTCCCCCGCGAGAAGTTCGGCGAGGAGGGCGGTGCGGGCGTTGGTCATGTCGGGTCTCCGTGGTGGGTGTGCGTGGCGGCCGGTGGGTGCCGGCCGCCGGGGTGGGTCAGCAGTCAGTAGCCGCGGGTGCGGAACACCCGGTCGTGCGTCCGGTTGGTGCAGTCGGGGCCGCAGGTCGGGCACTCGGGCAGCGGGTCCGCGCAGTCCTCGCAGAGCAGTTGGCCGTCGGCGGTCTGCTGCCAGCCCATGCCCTTGGCCTCGTTGATGGCCTCGGTCTGGTTGTCGAAGTGCAGCAGCACCTCGTCGTCGTTGGTCAGGGTGTTGTGGCACTCGTCGCATTGGGCGGTGACGCAGGCGTAGAGCTTGATGGCCATGTGGGCCTCCGTGGGGGTGGTCGTGGTGGGGCCTAGGACGCCCGTTCGGGCGCCGGTCGGCTCCGTGGTCCGGTGTGGGGCTGCGGGGCGCTCAGGCGGGCCGCGTGCGGCCGCTGGGGGCCTTGGCGCGCTGCAGGATGCCGTCGGTGGTGGCGCGGATGGCTGCGTCGCGCTGGTCGAGTGTGGCGGTGAGCCGCTTGACGTCGTCGGCGAGCAGCTTGGCGGACCGCCGGTTGGACTCGGCGACGGCGCGTTCGGTGGCCAGCTCGGCCTCCAGGTCCCGGACCCGGGCGGCCTGTTGGCGGGCGATGTGCTCCAGCGCCCGGACGCCGGCGGCGCCGTGGACGTCGTTGAGGTGGTCGTACAGGTCGACAGTGTGGGTCTCGGGGTCGGCGTAGGTCTCGCGGGTGCAGCCAGGCACGGGGCAGCGGGCCTGGATGGCGTCGAGGTCGAGGGGCTGGGTCATGGCTCAGGCCTCCTGGGCAGCGTGGTAGGCGGCGATGTGGTCGGGGTGCAGGGGGCCGTCAAAGTAGGGGCCGACGTGCCCGGCGATGCCGGCCGGGTCCTGGCTGGCGTCGACGCGCCGGAGGGTCTGCTCGATCAACCAGAGGCGGACGTGGGCGGTCTCGGCCTGCTCACGGAGGCGTTCGGCGTCGGTGGCGCCGCGTCCGAGGCGGTCCCACACCTCGCGCCAGACGAGACCGCGGGTGTGCGCGTCAAGGCGGTGGTGGTCGGGGTCGTCGCCGATGGCCTCGCCGATGGTGTCGGTGCCGAGGTAGTCGCGGGCCTCGGTGAGCAGGTGGGCGATGAGGTCGTTGGCGATGCGCTGGCCGGCGGCGAGGATCTCCTGGTTGGTGATCGGCTCGGTGGCGGGCTGGGGCTGGGTGCTCATCGCGCGTTCTCCTCGGTGGCGGTCTGGACGAGGGTGTGGGCGGTGTCGGTGCCGGCGTGCACGATCCCGGCGGTCGGGGCGGGCTCCTCGCGCAGGTCGATGTGCTCCAGGGAGATCCCGCCCGCGTAGCCGTCGACGGCGACGACCGGCTCGCCGTGGCCGAGGGTCCAGGCGGCGGAGCGGGTGCGGGTCTCCAGCACGGTGCAGAACTCGCCGGCCGGGTGCTCGGGCCGGACGCCGGGGTAGGCGGTCACCGGGGTGCCGGCCGGGTAGCGGTCGTTCCAGGCCGCGGCGGTCAGGGTGCTCATCGGGTGGTCTCCTCGGCGGCGGGCTGGACGGTCCAGGTGCCGTCGTGCTGGTGGGTGATGATGTCGCCGAAGTGGGCGACGGCGCGGGGCCGTTCGCGGTGGGCGAGGATCGTGAGGCCGTCGATCTCGACGCTGACGTCGTACGGGCCGGCGGGGACGCGGGATCGGTAGTGCGGCTTGGATGGCTCGATGAGCTCCATGAGTTGGGTGAGGTTGTCCCGGGTGAGCGTCCAGGTGGGGCGGGGGCGCGACATGGTGGTCTCCTAGGCGGCGGGGCGGGTGAGCCAGGCGTCGGCCCGGCTGGGGTGGCTGCCTTCCGCGACGGGGCGGCCGGTGGTGCGGCCGAGGCAGGGAGTGCCGGGCTTGGCGCGGCAGGTGGGTACGGGGCAGGGGATGGCCCACTCGGGCGGGGTTTCACGTCGACGGGTGTCCGCTGGCCTGGGGGCACCCATCACGCGGCCCGGTGGCGTCGGCGGTCGAGGCCGGCCATGACAACGACGTCGGTCATCTCGGTGAGACGGCTGACGATGCGGTCACCGAGGATGACGTCGAGGCCGGGACCGAGGACCGCTCCGGTCTTCGGGTGGCGGGGCGCTTCGGTCGGGTAGTTCGAGGTGAACACGGTCGGCTTGCAGGCGTTGTAGCGCTCGTTGATGAGCCTGTAGGTGATCTCCTCGACCCACTCGCTGGCCTTGGCGGAGCCGAGGTCGTCCAGCAGCAGGAGCGGGATCCGGGCGAGGCGGTTGAGGTCGTGCTCGGGACCGTTCGCTGATCCGCCGGGGCGGAGGCGGCCGTACATGTCCGCGGCAGTGGTGGCGATGATCTCGTACCGGGCGGGGCCAGCTTCGGCGATTGCCCTGAGAGCTGCCCACGCCTGGTGGGTCTTGCCGGTGCCAGTGGTGCCGGTGAGGAGCAGAGACCGGGCGTTGACAGGGTTGGTGGCGACCTGCCGGGCCCATTCGGCGACAACGGGCTCGGTGACGATGCGGGCGTTGGCGTACCGACGGGGAACGGCAGCGCTCCAGCGGTCGAGGGCGAACTCGGCGCGGACTCGGTGGTGGTACTCGGGGTGGCCGGGATCGTTGGGGCTGGGCACGTCCTCGATGGGGCCGCGGGCGGGGAGGTCGATGCCGCGGGCGTCGAGGCGGGCCCGGAGAGCGGCCATGGCGGCGCCAGGGTTCATGCGCTGAGGCTCGGGCATTGCTACCAGCCGTTCTTGTACACGGAGGGGTCTTGGTTGCTGTAGGGCTGCCAGCCCTGGGGATTGCCACCGGCGACCGCGCGGAGCGGGGGGCGTTCGGCGTCGGCGGCGGGCAGCGGCGGGAGCTGGCACCAGCCGGCAAGGAAGAATCGGGCGCTGTCGACGTCGCCTCGTTGCCGGTCCCAGACACGACGGGCGTACTCGACGAGCGCGGGGATGCCGGACTTCTTGATCGCGGCGGCGAGCTTGAGCCACTCGGTGGAGTTGAACGGCCAGCGGACGACGACCCCGGCGAGGGTGAGTTGGTCGGAGAGAGGCCTGGCGAAGGCGGGGAAACCGTCCGCGTCGATCGCTCTCTCGTTCATGGGTACTGGGTATGGAGAGTGTGTGCCGGATTCCGAACCGCTAGCGGTTCGACATCCGAACCACTCTGTGCCGGATTCCGAACCGCTAGCGTGATCATGGTCCGCGCCTTGCGGTTCGGGTTCCGAACCACTGTGAGGAGCTTGCGGTTCGGAATCCGGCACACTGGCCTGGACGTTCGGAGCACCTAGCGGTCCGGGATCCGAACCGCTAGCAACAGCCCCCCGGATGTACCCGACTGCCTTCGGCAACCGGTACAGGGCGGACCGGGTGCCCTTCCCGGCCTTCACCAACTCCAGTTCGCCCGACTCCATAGCCGTCCGCACGGCGTCCCGGACGACGGAACGGCCTGCATTCAGTGCGCCCATGAACTCGGAGTAGCTGAACGTGACTTCACAGGAAGGCGTCCGCACCTTGTCCGCGATCGCGAGCAGCGCGAGCCTCGGGTTCCCCTTGGACTGGGAGTGGTTCCACACCCAGTGCATGGCGTCGAGGGTCACGTGCGGCCTTCCGGTAGTTCGGGGAGGGTGGTTGGCGGCCTGGGGCGGGGCGCGGTGCCGCCCCGCCCCAGGCGGTCAGTGGGGCGCCGTGCAGGTGCAGCGGTTGGTGATGCCGTTGGTGAAGCCGCAGAGCGCATCGTGGGCGCCGAGCACCTCGGCCGCAGCCTGGGCGTCGAGGCGGTCCGCGACTTGGCGCAGGATGTGCGCAGCCTGGGCCATGGTCAGGCCGCTTCCGCCGTGCTCCAGAACGACCTTGGAGCCGGTGGTGCCCGCAGAGGCGGGGCGGACGATCAGGAAGAACAGCGCGTCGCGCCCGTCGATGAAGGCACCACCAGCGAAGCTCACGCCGCCGCCTTGGCGCCGCCGGCGTTGATGGTGGCGAGGGTCTTCGCGTCGTAGCCGAGCGCGGCGTCGAGCTGGGAGAGCGCGCCGTCGCGGTCCCGGCGGAGCTGGGCCATCTCGCGCTGCTGCTGCGCGACCAGGCGTAGCAGGTCGTCGTGGCCGGAGCGGATGCCGTCGCGGAAGTCGTTCAGCGCCTCCTCGGCGCGGTCGGCGCGGGCGCCCTCGGCACGCAGCCGGGCGGCGAGCCGGGTGGCCTGCTCACGGGCCTCGCGCAGGTCGACCTGCAGACCACGGATCCGCGGGTCGACGGCAGTGGTGCGGCGGCCGAACAGGGTGCGGATGGTCATCGGGACTCCTCGGCAGTGCGCTGGTGACGGATCGGCACGTGCTTGTGGATCGGGTAGCCGCAGGGGCACGTGCGGCGCTGGGCGGCCAGCGACCGGCGGTAGGCGCGGTACGCGCGGGCGTCGGGGCTCGTCCAGGCGCGGATGACGAGGACGGCGGCGCTCGCGGCGAGGATGACGAGGACGGCAGTCACGCGGCACCGTCCTGGCCCTTGAGGTGGGCGATGTCCGCCCGGGCGGCGGCGAATTCGTCCTCGACGGTGCGGGTCGCCTCCGCGTTCGCGGCGATGGCGTCGCGCCACCGCGTCACGTCCGCGACGATGCGGTCCGCGATGGCGAGCATCTCCGTGTCCGTCATGCCCTGGCGGCGGTAGATGGTCAGCTGGTCGCCGCCGACCCCGTCCGGGTAAATGTGGATGGACCCGTCCGCGTTGTGTGTGCCGGCGGACGCCCGCTCGGTCCACCAGGTGTACGTGTTGCTCATTCGGCACCGCCGGCCTGGCGCTGGCGCGCCTGCGCGTCCTTGAGCCAGTACTCGGCGTCGCGCCGCCTGCCGAACGTGCGCGAGCGCTGGGTGCCGTCCGCTTCACGCCACCGGGCGCGCCACTTCCCGGACAGCGTCCGGGACACCGAGCCGCTCACCGCGGACGGCGAGAGCAACCGCTGCAGGCGCTCGACCTCGTCCTCGGAGTCACCGAGCAGGTCGTCCAGCTGGTCGATCTCGTTCAACAGCTCGATGATGACGGCGGCGTCCGTGCTCGTCTCGGTGGCGTACTGGGTGCGGATCTCGGCGAGGCGCTCGGCGGACATGGGCTCGCGGTCGTGCGAGTCGGTAGGCTTCATGTCGGCCTACCTCCTTCCTGTTCAGGGTCGTTGATCGGGTGGGCCACTGGGCCTTCGCGGGCGGCATCCGGGCGGAATCCGGGTGACTGCCGGGCGGGGGCCCGACCCTTTGGTCTGTGGTGGCTCAGACGCCGATCGGCTGCCAGCGCTTCGCGCGGCGCGGCTCGGGGGCCTGGCGGGTCGGGTCGAGCGCGAGATTCGACCTGGAATCAGCCGCCTCGTGCTCCCTGAGCCATGCCTTGAGGGCGACAAGGCGGTACATGCGCCGGCCGCCGAGACGGAAGGACGGCGGCCCCTGCCGTCGGTCGTTGAGGCAGTACAGGGCGCGCGGAGTCCGCTTGATGTAGGCAGCCGCCTCCTTATGCGACAGGAAGGGCGAGTCCACCTCGCTCATTACTTCTTCTCCACTTCTTCTTTGATGATCAGCTCCACCTCGACATGAAGTCCGGCGGCAATGAGCTGCATCACTTCCGGCTGAGCCCCACTGAGCCCGCGCTCGATGCGCGACAGGTGCGAGGGGGAGATTCCGGCTCGCTGCGCGAAGGAGTTCAGGCCGTGACCCATTCGTTCGCGCAGGCGCCGGATGTTCGGTCCGTCTGCTTGCACAACAGGAACCGTAGATGCAGTGAGCAAGAAGTGCAAGAAGCAATGAGAAATGGAGAGGAAGTTGAAGGAGGCGGGCATGAGGTTGGCGGGAACCTGACTGCGTGTAGTTGCATGCCCTCTGCAAGACTGTTGCCTATCGTTGCCTTGCAGGAAGAGCGCGCCAAGCAGTCAAGGGAGATCGGGACCGTGGAGCAGGACTGGAAGCACCTCGGTCGGTGCATCAAGCGCGACCGCATGCGCAAGGGATGGCGACAGCCCGAGCTGGCCAACGAATCCGGGCTGACAGTGAGAACGATCAGCACGTACGAGACGGGGACAGCGCCAGCCAGTGCGCCGGAGATTCCCGCTGGCTACCTGGCGGTCGGTCGAGCACTTCTGTGGCCCCCCGACGGCGTCGATCGGGCACTGGCCGGCCAAGACCCCAGCACTTCCAGCGCACCAACGAACGCGCTCGCCGCCGTGACCCCATCCCACGGTGGCGCCCCCGGAGATCTGTTCCCCGCGGTGGGACGCTTCGCCCGCGCTGCGGTGGCGGCGGGCGGCGACCCCGTGCTACGTGACCTCCTGGAGGACGTCGCAGACCGGCTGCTGCAGTCGATCCCCCAGCGCGGTACGCCCGCGGCACAGGGCTCCTACGGTCTTGCCGCGTACCGGCCGCACGCCTGGGCCGAGGGCGACCCTGGCGTTCCGGGCGACGATGCAGCTCGGATCCAGCAGGCCATCGAGGAGTACGAGCGCGGGCGCCGCGAACAGCCGTAACTCCCCGGCATACCCGCGACACGCGTGACTTAACGTGGCTAAATCCTCACACGTCCTCACGCGCATATGCCAGACTCTCCGCACCGGCATGCCTCCCACACGTCAGGACTCAGGGGGAGAGGCATGCCCGGAACCATCGGCACCGTCGCCGAGGTAGCGCAGCAGTACGACCCGCACGCCGAGCTGGACCGGATGGGCATCCCTGTCCTCCGCCGATGGCTGCGGGACACCTGGGGCGCCTGGTCCCCCGGCCACCGCGTCGTCGTCGTCGCCCTGGGCCTCAGCCCGGTCGAGGAGCGGTGTGTTCTCGCGCACGAGATCGAGCACATCCTCGCCGGGGACGTCGGTTGTGGCGGTTCCGCCGGCCAGCGGGCCGAGCGTCTCGCCGACCTGCGGGCCGCCCGCAAGCTGATCGCCATCAGCGACTTCTGCGCCGCCCGGCAGTGGGCAAGTGGCCCGGCTGAACTCGCCGCTGAACTCGGCGTCACCGGCTGGATGCTGAAGACCCGCGCGATCGACCTCGAGGGGGGAGCCCAGTGGCTGGGTACATCGAAGATCGCTGGCTGACGAAGAGGCCAGACCCGGCGACCGGGCGGCGCCGGAAGACAGACCTGTGGGGCAAGGGGAGGCGCTACAAGGTCGCCGGGATACCCGGCGTGCGTGCCCGGTCGTTCGATTCCGCCAGCGATGCGAAGAAGTGGCTCGCCCAGGCGCAGACGGATGAGCGCCGGGCGGAGTTCGTTGACCCGCGGAACGGCGACATCCTGCTGACCGAATACATCCAGAAGCACTTCTGGCCCGGCCGTACCGACAAGCTCACCACCTACACGGCCATGGAGAGCAAGATCCGCCGCCACATCGAGGGCCTGCCCATCGGGCAGCTGGCGCTCCGGCGCATCGACGCGGCGGCCCTTCGGGAGTGGAGGAAGGAGTTGCTCACGCGGGTCGACACCTCGACCGCCGAGGTCATCTGGATCCACCTCAGCACCATCCTCAACGCGGCCGTTGAGGACAGCCGGATCCTGAAGAACCCGTGCCGCGTGAACCGGAGCGTCAAGCCTCCCAAGAAGGCCGAGAAGCGGGCCACAGCCTGGGGTCGCGAGATCGTCGACACGATCCGGGGCGCCGTTCAGGACCGGTACCGGATCGCTGTCGACCTGGGGGTGGGCGCCGGCCTGCGCCAGGGTGAGGTACTCGGGCTGGGCGCCGAGGACTTCGACTTCGACAAGGGTGTGATCCACGTCCGCCGGCAGCTCCGAGCCTCGGCCGGCGGCCAGTTCTACTTCGCGCTCCCCAAGGGCGACAAGGAGCGCGAGGTGCCGCTGACGCCGAACCTCGCGGCCCGCGTGAGGGCGCACATGGAACGGTACCCGCCGGTCCAGATGACGCTTCCGTGGTCGGACCCGACGCCTCCGAAGACCGAGCTGGAGGCACGCCAGCGGAAGCCGGTGACGGTGCCGCTGCTGGTGGCGACCAGCCAAGGGAACCGGGTCTACTACCGGACGTTCAACGACCGCACCTGGAAGCCCGCGCTCATGGCCGCCGGCCTCATCACCAGGATCGAGCCTGAGACGCCGGAGGAGATCGCCCGGCAGAAGCGGCTGCGGCGCTTCCGGTGGACAGACCCGCGGGACCACGGCTTCCACGGTCTGCGCCACACCTACGCCAGCGTCCAGCTCGCGGAGAACGTCGACCCGGTGACGCTGTCAGTGTGGATGGGGCACAGCTCGCCGACGATCACGCTGGAGCGGTACGCTCACTTCATGCCGGGGTCCGGCGCCCGCGGGCTCGCCGCGATGGACAGCTGGTTCGAGTCGGCAGAGGCCCCGAGCACTCCCCGGATCGAAATTCTCCCTGGAGACTCCCTGGCGGTCGTCAAGGCCTCGTTGATCCTCGCTCAGCCGCAGTTCAGAGCATCGGTAAGCAAGGATGCCGACATGAAGATCAAGTACAAGGAGACCTCGCGCGGCGGCCTCGCGGTGAACGTCATCGAGTGCTGAGCGCGGACGCCTGACGGCCGGCTCCCGGGCGGAACCCCGTACCGCCCGGAAGCCGGCCCGCTAGTTCGCCGCCGCCGCCGGCTCCGGGGCCGCGGCCTCCTGCGGCTCCGGGGCCCGGCTCGGCCGGGCCAGGCAGGCGACCGCCGTCGCCAGCGCGGCCAGGGCGACACCACCGGCCACCGTGCCGTGCAGCCCGCCGGTGACGGCCGTGCCGACGGCGTCCCGGACGGCGCTCGGGAGTCCGGTCAGCGCGGCCGGGCTGAGCCTGCCGCCACCCGCCAGGCCGGCACCCTCGCCCGGGCCCAGCCGGGACTCCAGCGAGGCGGCCGTCCGCGCCGCGTAGACCGCGCCGAGGGCGGCCATCCCGAGCGAGCTGCCGATGCTGCGCAGCAGGGTCACCACGCCCATGGCCGCGCCCATGTCCTCGCGCGGCACCGCGCCGACCGAGGTGAGGATGGTGCTCTGCAGCACCAGTCCGATGCCGATCCCGGCGACGGCCGTGAGCGCCGAGGCGGCCGGTGCGGGGGTGTCCGTGTCCAGCAGCAGCAGGAGCGCGGCCCCGACCAGGGCCAGCGCCCCGCCCAGCAGCGGGTAGCGGCGTTCGCCGCCGGGCCGGCCCATCAGCCGGGCGGTGACCAGTTGGCTGCCGATCATGCCGAGCATCAGCGGCAGCAGGAGCAGTCCGCCGGTGGTGGGCGAGGCGCCCTGGACGAGTTGGAAGTACTGCGGCAGGTAGCCGACCAGGGCCATCATGACCGCGCCGGTCAGGAAGCCCAGCACCTGGGCCACCGTGAAGTTGCGGTTGCGGAACAGCGCGGGCGGGATCAGCGGCCCGGGGGCGCGCAGTTCGGCGCGGACGAAGCCGGCCAGCGCGAGGACCGCGACCAGGGCGGTCCCGAGGATCAGCGGCGAGGTCCAGGGGTACTCCGTCCCGCCCCAGCTGCTGACCAGGGTCAGCCCGAGGATGCCGGTGGTCAGCAGCACGACCCCGGCCCAGTCGAACGGGGCGCGGGCCCGCGCGGCCTTCTCCAGCCGCACCCCGACACCGACCGCGAACAGGGCGAACAGCCCGACCGGCAGGTTGACGTAGAAGGCCCAGCGCCAGCTGAGCCGGTCGGTGATGAAGCCGCCGAGCAGCGGCCCGCCGACGAAGGCGATCGGCATCAGCACGCCGACCACCGACTGCACCCGGCCCCGGGCGGAGGCGGGCACCAGCACCCCGATCACCGACAGCGCGCCGACCATCAGCCCGCCCGCGCCGACCCCCTGGAGCGCCCGGAAGGCGATCAACTCGCCCATGTCCTGGGAGAGTCCGGACAGCACCGAGCCGAGCAGGAAGACCGTCACCGCCCACTGGTAGGCGCCCTTGCGCCCGTACAGGTCGCCGAGCCGGCCCCAGATCGGGGTGGCGGCGGCGGAGGTGAGCAGGTAGGCGGTGACCACCCAGGCGAGGTGCTCCAGCCCGCCGAGGTCGCCGACGACGGTCGGCAGCGCGGTGCCGATGATCTGCCCGTCGAGGGCCGAGAGGAAGATCCCGAGCAGCAGCCCGAACACGCCGAGCAGCGGCGGCCCGGGGCGGTCGTCGGCGGATTCCGCGGTCATGGTCGATTCCCCCTTCGTCCGTGCGACCCGCGGGCTCAGGCCGCGAACGGGCGGGCCCGCCGGGCGTCCCGCAACGCCCGCGCCCACCAGTCCAGTTGGTCGAGCAGGGTCTTGGCGGCGGCGTCGGCGGCCGGGTCCTTCGGCCTGCCGTCGGCGTCGAAGCACTGGGCGGCGCCGTGGAAGCTCACCGTGTTGCGGATCGTCACGGCGTTCAACTCTGCCATCACCACGCGCAGTTGCTCGACGGCCCGGAGCCCGCCGGAGAGCCCGCCGTACGAGACGAAGCCGACCGGCTTGCCGTGCCACTGCTGGTTGTGCCAGTCGATCGTGTTCTTCAGCGGGGCCGGGAAGCTGTGGTTGTACTCGGGTGTGACGAACACGAAGGCGTCCGCGGCGGCCAGCCGGGGCGACACCGCGGCGAGCAACTCTTGGTCCGCCTCCGGCAGTTCGGCACCCCAGCCCGGCATCACGGTGGGCAGCGGGGTGACGGCCGGGTCGACCAGGTACGCGGTCATGTCGCCGCGGGCCTCCAGGTGGCCGATCAGCCAGTCGGCCACCACCGGGCCGAAGCGGCCGCCACGGGTGCTGCCCAGGACGACGGCGACATCGAGCTTCTGCTGCGCGGACATGGGAGTCCCCCTCCGAGGTGATGTGTACGCCGTATCGACGTGAGATACAACGTACACATCGACGCGTACGCCGTCCACTGGACAGATACGACGTACACACGGGTGGTACCGTGGGACCTCCCACCCGGAAGGAGCCCGCCCCGTGCCCGCTCAGCAGGCCCCCACCGGGGACGACCACGACCAGCCGCAGCCCTCGCTCTGGGAGCGGCTCGACCGCCCGGCCCCCGCGCCGCGCAGCACCCTCACCCCGCACCGGATCGCCGAGGCCGCCGTCGCCATCGCCGACACCGAGGGCCTGGAGGCCGTCACCATGCGCCGGCTGGCCACCGCCCTCGGCGTGGCCCCGATGGCCGCCTACCGGTACGTCTCCGGCAAGGACGAACTCATCGAGCTGATGGTCGACTTCGTCTACGGCGGACTCCCGCTGGACACCCCCGCCGACGGCTGGCGCCAGACCATGCACGCGCTGGCCGTCCACCTGCGGGCGATGAGCCTGGCCCACCCCTGGATCACCCGGGCGGCCACCCCGTTCGCCCTCAGCCCCAACCAACTCGCGGTCCCCGAGCGCGCGTTCGCCGCCCTCGCCGGACACGGCCTGGACGCCGACACCACCATGGCGATCTTCCGCACCGTCGCCATCTACACCCACGGCTCGTCCGCCAGCGAGGTCGCCCTCCAGGACCTGCGCCGCTCCCGCGGCTGGTCCGACGGCGACGAGACCCGGGCCGGCCTCGCCCCCCGGATGACCTACCTGATGGGCACCGGCCGCTACCCGGCCTACCAGCGCTTCCTGCACGAGGCCCGCCGCAAGGACGACCCCGACTGGCACTTCGAGACCGGCCTCGACTGCGTCCTCGACGGCATCGCCGCCCACTTCGGCATCTGAGCCCCCGCCGCCCCGCCCGCCGCCCCGAGCGGCGGGCGGGGGCAGTGCGGACCTACTTCCTCCCGGGCAGGGCGAGGAAGGCCAGCCCGGCCGCGAGAACGGCCAGACCGCACCAGGAGAGCGCGGGCAGCCGCTCACCCAGGGCCGCGACGCCGAGGACGGCGGCGACGGCGGGTTCGGCGAGGGTGAGGGTGGTGGCGGTCTGCGCCGAGGTATGGCGCAGGCCGTGGCCGAACAGCCGGTAGGCGAGGAAGGTGGTGATCACCCCGAGGTGCAGCACGACGCCCGCGCCGCGCACGGTGAGCAGCCAGTCCACCGGCTCCAGCGCCAGCACCGGCAGCACCAGCACCGCCGCCGCGCCGAACATCGCGCCCATCACCCCGCCGGACGGCCGACCGGCCGCGATCAGCCGCCCGGCGATCAGCGAGTACACCGCGTACGAGAGCCCGGAGAGCGCCGCCAGCAGCACTCCGAGGAGGTCCACCGGCCGTCCGTCACCGGCGAGTTCGGGGGCGAGCACCAGCACCCCGCAGCCGAGCACGGCCAGCACCGTGGCCCCGGCCCAGCGCCCGCCGGGCCACCCCTGCCGGGCGAGCAGCCCGAGCAGCCCGGTGAACACCGGGGCGCTGCCGAGGGCGATCACGGTCGAGACGGCGACCCCGGCACGGGCCACCGCCGGGTAGAAGGTCAGCGGGTACCCCACCACCGCGACCGCTCCGGCCGCCAGCAGCCACCGCTCCCCCGCCCCGCACCGGCGGGGCAGCGACCAGGCGGCGCGGTCGGTGAGGAGGAGCAGCGAGCCGCCCAGGACCAGGGCGAAGGCCCCGATCCCGGCCGCCGGAGCGCCGCCGGGCGCCAGCGAACCGGCGGTCCCGGTGGTGCCCCAGAGCAGCGCGGCGATCAGGATCGGCACCGGCCCGTCGAACGGGCGGGCCCGGCGGGGGGAACGGGGGGCGGAGGAGGTCAGGCGGGCGCGCGCGGGCGCGGACACACGATTCGGCACAGTCGTGAACTTCCGTCGTCGAAGACCGTCAGGGGAACGGGTTCCGAGACCGGACGCACGTCACCGACCCCTGGCGGCCGCACGGGGCCGAGCCGGGGGCTTCGGGGATCGAACCACCGAAGCGCGCGCCCGATCAGGCGCTGAGCGGTGGCAGCGCGACGCGCCAGTAGGAGTTCACGCCCCCGATGCTACCCGGCCCGCAGCACGGCCGACAGGCCCGTCGGACCCTCACGACGACGCCAAGATCATGAATATTCACAGGTAATCGCGTTAACCTATGCAAAATCCCAAGGTGAACTAGGTTACAAACCTTTCAATCAAAGCCACCTGGTTTGCCCACATGCTGAGATTCATGCGATAGTCGGGGTATCGAACTTCGGCGGGCCCGACCTGGCACTGCCGACGCCCATCGCGCGACACGCACCCCCTTGGCCGCGCGATGACTTGCAGGGGCCCCCACCCGCCGGACCACGGCGACACCGGGGGCCCTGCGCGTATCCGGCCCCGGGACGCTAGGCCCGCTCCCGCACCTTCAGCTCGAACCAGACGCCCTTGCCCCGCGGCAGCAGGTCCGCGCCCCACCGGTCCGACAGGTCGTCGACGATCCGCAGCCCGCGCCCCCGCTCGTTCACCGGCTGGGGCTCCGCCAGGATCATGCAGGGCAGCGCGCGGGAGGAGTCCCGGACCTCGACCCGCAGCCAGCCGGGCTTGCGGCTGACGTGCAGTCCGATGGTCCGCCCGGCGGCATGCCGCACCGCGTTGGCCACCAGCTCACCGGTGAGCAGTTCCCCGGCCTCCAGGTGCTGGTGGAGCTCCCAGGACTCCAGCACGTTCAGCACCAGCCGGCGGGCCACCGGGCCCGACTCCGGCCGGGAGGGCAGCCGCACCTCGTTCGGCGCGGACTGGTCGCACAGTCTGCCGGAGTACATCTCCTGCAGTTCCTCGGAACTCAGCCGCTCCAGCGAGAGCGCGCCCTGGCCGTCGATCCACGACGCCTCCGCGACCACGCCGGCCGCGGGAACCGATGACTGATCTGTTTCGCCCCAACCCGCCATGCGGACCATCATTGCGGAACGCAAGCGGCCGCGTACGGACAATGAGCAAACGATCTCCCCCGAGTCGGCATATGCCCGGTGCAAAAAACATCGACCCGGGCCGACCGAAGTCAAGCCCGGGTTGACGTCCAACTGCCGCCACCTGGCGGTTAGTCGGTCACCACCGGCTCCACGGCAGGTTCCAGCCGCTCAGGCCGTTCGCCGGGTCGAGCGTCTCCTTCTTGGTGGAGTTCTTCACCACGACGACGTCCCCGACCAGGGTGCCCGCGTAGAACTTGCCCATCGTGGTGGAGTCCCCGCCGCCCTTGACGTCGCGCAGGCCCACGCAGCCGTGGCTGACGTTGTCCTCGCCGAAGGCGGAGCCGCTCCAGTAGTTGCCGTGCACGTACGTCCCGCTGGTGGTCAGCCGCATCGAGTGCGGCACCTGGAGGTCGTACGGCGAGCCGGTCATGCCGGGCAGGGTGCTGGACTGCATCCGCACCGTGCCCTCCTTGGACATGACCACCATCGTGCCGTTCCAGGTGGGGTGTTCGTCCGAGCCGGAGGTGATGTCGATGTCGCTCGACGCCCCGTCCCGGACCACCGTCATCCGGTGCGCGGCGGCGTCAACCGTCGAGACCTGGGACCGCCCGATCGTGAAGGGCTCGTCCCGGTCGGAGCCGTACACCCCGGGGGCGATCTCCACGCTCTTCAGCCGGTAGTGCACCGTCACCTTGGTGTCCGGCTTCCAGTACTGCTCCGGGCGGAAGTCCAGCCGCCGGTCGTCGAACCAGTGGCCCTTGACCACGGTGCCGTCGCTGGTCTCGAAGGTGATGCCCTTCAGCACCGCCTCCTTGTTCTTCACGTCCTTGCTGAAGTCCACCGAGACGATCATGCCGACGCCGTAGGTGGCACCGTCGTCCACGTTGTCGGAGGCCTTCGCGAGCGCCTCCGGGGTCAGCGTGGTGAAGCTGCTGTCGGCCTCCGCCACCGCCCCGCTGGGGTCCGCGGCCATCGCGCTGACCTGGTAGGCGGTGCCCACCGCGAGCCCGGTGGTCGGGGTCCAGCTGGCGCCGTCCGCGGCGATCGTGCCGGGGACCTCCTTGCCCGCCTTGTCGCTCACCTTGACGGTGGTGAGCTTGCCGCCGGTCGCGCCGATCCTGAGCGCCCCCGGCGCCACGTCCACCGCGCCGTTCTTCGGCTCGATGCTCACCGCGGCCGTCGACGCCTTCGGCGCCGCACCACCGGTCGCCGCCGCGGACGCGGTCGCCCCGGCCCCGGCGCCCAGATCGGCCTTGGCCGCCCCGCTCCCGCTGCCGCCACCGCACGCGGCCGTCAGCGCCATCGCCCCGCCGACCAGACCGACGGCCACCACTCTGCGTATCGACCTCACGCCGATTCCCTCCCTTGCTCCCCGCGGCCACGACGGGCCCGAACCGTAGATGTGCCGGCCCACCGGAAAGGTTGCGCCATTCGAGGGGCTTTCCGCCCCGAAAACCGGGCGGCCCGAACCCCAACGGGTGAGGTCCGGGCCGCTCGGTGGAAAACCCGTCGGCCTACCAGTTGGCCCAGGTGATGTTCCAGCCGCCCAGCCCGTTGGAGGGCGCGACCGTCTTCTCCTTGGTGTTCACGATCTTCACCACGTCGCCGACCATCGAGTCGTTGTAGAACTTGCCGGCCACCGAGGAGTCACTGCCGCCCTTGACGTCCTGCATCGAGATGCAGCCGTGGCTGCCGTTGCTCCTGCCGAAGGGGTTGGACCAGTAATTGCCGTGCAGGAAGGTGCCGGAGGTGGTCAGCCGCATGGCGTGCGGGACGTCCTGGATGTCGTACTCGCCGCCCAGACCGACGGTCTGCGAGTTCATCCGGGTGACCTTCTCCTTGTCCATGACCACCATGGTCCCGCCCCAGGACGGCGTCGCGTCCGCGCCCAGGGTGACCGGCAGCGTGGTGCTCCTGCCGTCCCGTTCGACCGTCATCTTGTGGGTCTTGGCGTCGGCGGTGGAGACCATCGAGCGGCCGATGGTGAACGGCTCGTCCTTGTCCACGTCGCCGTAGACGCCCGGCGCGACCTCGACGCTCTTCAGCCGGTACTTGATGGTCACCTTGGTGCCCGGCTTCCAGTACTCCTCCGGACGGAAGTCCACCCGGCGGCTGTCGAACCAGTGGCCCTTGACCGCGGTGCCGTCGCTGGTCTCGAAGGTGATGCCCTTCAGCACCGCCTCCTTGTTCTTCACGTCCTTGGTGAAGTTCACCGAGACGATCATGCCGACGCCGTAGGTGGCGCCGTCGGCGATGTTGTCGTTGGTGGAGACCTTCTTGTCCGGCGTCAGCGTGGTGAACGAGGTCGTCGACGCGGACACCAGCCCGGCGTCGTCCTTGGCCTGCGCATTCACCTTGTACGCCATGCCGACCGCGAGCGCGGCCGCCGGCTTCCAGCCGGTGCCGTCCGGGGTGATCGCCCCCTCCACCGGCTTGCCGTTCTTGTCGGTCACGTCGACCGTGGTCAGCTTGCCGTTGGACACGGACACCTTCAGCGCGCTCGGCGCGACGTCCTGGGCGCCGTCCTTCGGCTCGACCGCGAGCACGGCGGCGGAGGCCTTCGGCGTGGCCGCGTCGCCCGCCGGGGCGGCCGTGCCGTTCGCGCCCGCGGACGCCGTCGCCGCGGCGTCCGTCGAACCGCCGCCCTTGTCGTCGTTGCACGCGGCGGTGAGCAGCAGCACCCCGCCCATGGCCAGCGCCATCGCGCCCCTGCGTATCGCGGCGCCGCCCGTCTTGCCCGTCTTCACGGAATCTCCCCTCCCGGTGTTCACTCCCTTGACGCGCCGAGCGTCCCGAGAAGTTGCACCGGGTCCCGATCTTTCGCGTCAGGCCCGACGCGCCGGAGCAGGATAGCCGGGCCGTCCCGACGGAACGCCGGGGGGAGGCGGGTCAAGCGACGGTGAACCCCCGGTGAAGGCGGCACGTCAGTGCAGGGCGCTCCCGGCCAGCCACTGGTCCCACGGCACGTTCCAGCCGTTCAGCCCGTTCGACGGCGGCACGAAGTCCCCGGCCGAGGCCTTCACCTCCAGCACGTCCCCCGGGATGGTGTGCTCGAACAGCCAGCCCGCCGGGGTGTCCTTGCTCGCGCCCCCCTTGGCGTCCGCCAGGCCGATGCACCCGTGGCTGGTGTTGGCGGTGCCGAACACCCCCGGGTCCGCCCAGTAGTTGCCGTGCAGGAAGGTGCCGGAGGTGGTCAGCCGCATCGCGTGCGGGACGTCCTTGATGTCGTACTCGTCGCCCATGCCGACGGTCTGCGAGTTCATCCGGGTCACCTTGTACTTCTCCGACACCACCATCACCCCCCGGTAGGTGGAGTGGTCCGGGCTGCCGCCGGACACCTTGAGCACCCGCACCACCTTGCCGCCCGGCCCGGACCGCACGGTCAGGGTGTGGGCGTCCAGGTCGACGGTGGAGACCTGCGCCCGCCCCACCGTGAAGTGCAGGTCCCGGCTCTGACTGCCGAACTCCCCCGGCGCGCCCTGGACGTCCTTGAGCCGCAGCGCCACCGTCACCTTCGTCCCGGCCGCCCAGTACTGCTGCGGCCGGAAGTCCAGCCGCTGGTTGCCGAACCAGTGCGCGGCCACCGGCACCGGCGGGTCGGCGGTGACCTGGACGGCCCGCTCCACCGCCGCCCGGTCGGTGATCGGCCGGCTCAGCCGCAGCGAGACCGGCATCCCCACCCCGACCGTGGAACCGTCCTCCGGCGTGAAGAACGCCACGAAGGTGTGCGCCCGGGCCACCGTGGAGAACGCCGAGTGCTGGGCCGCCCGTTGCCCCTGGTCGTCCTCCGCCACCGAGTCCAGCGTGAACGCCGTCCCGAGCGGCAGCGGCCCGTCCGGCACCCAGCCGGCACCGTCGGCGCTGATCGCCCCCGGCAGCTCGACCCCCTTCCCGTCCGCCAACCGCACGGACACCAGCCGCCCCTGGGCCACGTTCACCCGCACCGGCCCCTCCGGCGGCACGTCCTGCGCCCCGTCCGCCGGCAACGCCGTCACCACCGCCCGGGACGGCGGCACGGACGCAGTACGCGCGCCACCCCCCACGGCATCCCCGGACCCCGCCCCCGAAGACCCCCCGCACCCACTCAGCACCACCACCCAGCACACCGCCGCGACCCGCCGCGCCCACACCCCGACTCGGCGCCGCATCCCGGGCCTCCCACCGTGCTCACGTCCGATCCGAACGGAACAACGACCACCGCCCCAACGGGGACACGCCCCCAGCACCCCAGCCACCTCCCCCTCCCGGGGGGGGGGGGGGGGGGCGGCGGCGCCGCCCCCCCCGCCCCCCCCCCCCCCCCGGGGCCGCCCCCGGCCCCGGGGCCCCCGCCCCCGCCCCCTCCCACCCTCCCTCCACCTCCCCCACCCCCTGCCCACCCCACCTCGTGGAGGGAAGAGGAGAGCGGGGGTCACGGGGGCGGGCCGCGGGTCGTGCGGGCGGAGGTCCCGGAGGCCGAGTGCCCCGGGCGGCGGGTGCCGTGGGACGGCTGGGGGTGGACGGCGACCGCGAGGGTGGACGACGAGTCGCCGGTCACGGCGATGTCCCCCGCGTGGTCGGTGCGCAGAACGGTGGCGCCCAACCCGCGCAGGCGGTCGACCGTACGGGTCGACGGATGCCCGTACGCATTGCCCTCACCGCAGGAGATCAGAGCGAGCCGGGGCCGCAGGGCACCCGTCAGCTCCCAGTCCTGGTGGGCCGAGCCGTGGTGCGCCACCTTCAGGACGTCGACCCGGCCCACACGCCCCACCAGGGCGGACTGGGCCGGCGGTTCGAGGTCCCCCAGCAATGCCATCCGCAGACCACCGGCCAGCGACACCAGCAGTGCCACGCTCGCGTTGTTCGCGCCCGGCGCGTCAAGGACCGCCCCGGGGTCCGGCCACATCACGTCCCAGGCCAACTCCGCACCGGCCGAGCGTCGTTCGCCCCGGCCCGCGCGCAACAGCGGCACCCCGGCCCCGGCCGCCCAGGCCGCCACCCGGGCCGCCTCGCCCGGTGGGTCGTCCAGCACCGTGCCCTCGACCGCGCCCACCCGACGCCCTCGCAGCACACCCGGCACGCCCTCGACATGGTCCGCGTGGAAGTGCGTCAGCAGCAGGAGCGGCACCGTCGTGACGCCGAGTTCGCGCAGGCAGCGATCTGCGGCGTCCGGATCCGGCCCGGTGTCGATCACCACGGCGCTGTCCGGTGCACCGGTGGCAAGGGCCAACATGTCTCCCTGACCGACATCGCACATCACCAGCCGCCAGCCCGGCGGAGGCCAGCCCGTGGCGATCCGGACGAGCTGCGGCGGCCGCAGCAGGACGGCCAGCAGCACCACCAGCAGGGTGCCCGTCACCAGCGCCCCCGCCCAGCGGCGCCGGGCCGGCGCCGGCCGACCGGGCACCGCCCGCCGGGGCAGCAGCAGGGGCGCCGCCCAACAGGCGGCCAAGGTCGCCAGAGCGACCGTCAGCACGCCGAACCAGCCTCCGGGCCAGGACAGTTGTCCGCCGGGGAGCTCGGCCCCGCGCCGCCCGACGAAGGCCAGCCAACCGGCCGGCACTCCGGCCGGCTCCGCCAACAGCCGTGCCAGGGCCGGGAAGAACGGTTGCAGGACGAGCACTCCGAAGCCGAGCAGCGTCGCCGGGGCCACCGCCAGTTCGGCCAGCAGGTTGCACGGGACGGCGACCAGACTGACGTGCCCGGACAGCACCACCGTGACCGGCGCGCACAGCGCCTGCGCCGCCGCCGTCGCCGCCATGGCACCCGCCAGGTGGTGCGGCCAGCGCCGCGCGCGCAGCGACTCGGCCCAGTGCGGCCCGAGTACGAGCAGCCCGGCGGTGGCGAGCACCGAGAGCAGGAAGCCGTAGGAGCGGGCCAGGAACGGGTCCAGCAGGACGAGGACCAGGACGGCCCCGGCCAGCGCGGGTACGGCCTGCCGGGGGCGGCCGGTGGCCAGGGCGAGCATGCCGATCAGTCCCGTCCCCGCCGCCCGCAGCACACTGGGCTCGGGTCGGCACACGGTCACGAAGGCCAGCACCAGTGCCGTGCCGAGCAGGGCGCTGGTCCGCAGCGACAGCCCCAACAGCGCTGCCAGTCCACGCCGTTCCGGCGTGCCGACCTGGCCGGGCGCGCCCAGCAGCACGCCGAGGACGATCGCCAGGTTGGCTCCGCTGACCGCCACCAGATGCACCAGGTCGGTCGCCCGGAAGGCGTCCACCAGGTCGTCGGGCAGCCGCGAGGTGTCGCCGACGACCAGCCCGGGGAGCAGCCCGCGCGCGTCCGGCGGCAGCCCGTCGGTCGCCGTGCGCAGTCCTGCGCGCAGCCGCCCGGCGATCCGCTGCGGCAGGCTCGGCGGCGCGAGCTGCCGGGGCGGGCCGTGGACGGCCAGCAGCGCCGCGCGTTCGGTGTCGTAGCCCTCCCCCGCCGGACGCACCTCGGCCTCGACGGCCAGCCGCTCGGACGGGAGCAGCCGGAGCCACGGCTCGCTCTCCGACCCGCGGACCATGACGGTCACCGGGGTGTGCGTCCGGACGGCCCGGCCGTCCGGGAGGACGGTGGCCCGGTCGGCCACGGCCTCGACCGTGACCAGGGTCTGCCCGCCGGTGGTGCCGCCCCGGGAGGTGTGGACCTTCGGGTCCCCCTCGACGGTCAGCTCCACCTCCGCCACCGGGGCTGGTGTGCCGGGCGGACGCGGCGGCGCGTGCTCGGCGGCGCGGGCGAGTTCCGGCAAGGGCCCCCGGTGCAGGTCGGCGGTGTGCAGCGGGGTCGCGATCGCGGCCGCCGCGGCGGTGAGCAGCACGGCCGCCAGGGCCGTCGCCGCTCCGCGCCGACGCAGCAGGCCCGGTCGGGCGAGCAGCAGGAGGGCCACGAGCACGGCGGCGCCCGCGAGCGCGAGGAGCAGCACCTCGGACCCCGGGCCGAGGGGCAGCAGCACCGCCGTGACCAGCCAGGCCGAGACGGCGGGCAACAGCAGTCGGAAGTCGGCAGCCGAGGAACGGGCGTGCGGGTGCGGAACGGTGACGGCGGACACGGTGGCACCTCCCTTCGGGGGTCGGCACGAGGTGGTGAAGGAGCGGTAGGGGGTCGACGGCGCACGGCCGGGAGCGGCTGGGGACCGGCGGAGGAACCGCCGGGGCGGACGGAGCGGCGAGTGGGAAGGCGTCAGAGGGTGAGCAGCGGACGGAGTTCCGCGATCGTCCGGGCGCCGATGCCGCTGACCTGGCGGAGCTGGTCGATCGATCGGAACGAGCCGTGCGAGGCGCGGAAGGCGAGGATGCGCTGGGCGAGGGTCGGGCCGACGCCGGGGAGGGCGTCGAGCTGTTCGAGGGTGGCGCGGTTGAGGCTGACGGACGGTCGGGCGGCACTGGCCCCCGGCCGTCCACCGACGGCGCCGGGGACGGGGACGGGAACGGGGGCCGGTCCCTGCTCGCCGACCAGGATCTGCTCACCGTCCGCCAGGACCCGGGCCAGGTTGAGGCCCCGGGTGTCCGTCTCCGGCAGCGGACCGCCGGCCGCCCGCAGGGCGTCGGCCACCCGTGATCCGCCGGGCAGCGTGTGCAGGCCGGGCAGGTGGACCCGGCCGCCGATGTCGATGACGACGGCGGGCTCGGTGCCCGGGGCGGCGGTGGCCTCGGGAGGGCCGGCCCCGCTGGCCGGAGGGCCGTCGGCGGTGGGGCGCCCCGGCGCGGAGAGCGCCGACGCGGCGGCCAGTGCGGGAACGGCCACCGCCTCCGGCCGGGCCAGCCAGAAGTGCTGCACCGCGTAGCCCACCGCGAAGAGCAGCAGGACGACCAGCCCCGCCACCGCCCGGCGGTCGAGCGCCAGCATCGAGGCGAACCGCAGGCGTGCCCCGGCGCCCGGCGGATCGGGAAGCTGTTCGGGGCCCTGCCCCTGCCCCTGCCCCTTCTCCTGCTCAGCCCCCGGAACGGGGACCGGAACACCCGGCGGAGCGGCACCCACCGGCTCGTCCTCCGTCGGCAGCAGCGCCGCCATCCGCAGCCGTACCGTCTCGTCGATCGCTTGGCGCTTCGCCGCGCCCAGGCTCAAGGTCGTCATGACGAGGACGGTAGGAGGCCTCCGGCATGTGCGCGGAGATTACCGAAAGCCTGTGGATAACCCGGGGGTTGTGGATAAAAAGTGTCACTCACACGAGTGGCGAGCACGTGTCGGAGCTGACGACCCGGCCGCCCCGACCCACTCCAGCCGCCCCGGCCCCGACCCCGCCCCGCCCCGCCCCGACCCCGACCCCGCCCCGCCTCAGCGCGGCGCGACCACCACCGCGAGCAGCCCCGGCCCCACGTGCGCGCCGATCACCGCCCCGACCTCCCCCACGGACAGCTCCCGCACCCCCGGCACCCGCTCCCGCAGCCGCTCCGCGAGCGCCTCGGCCCGCTCCTCCGCCGCCAGGTGGTGGACGGTGATGTCCACCTCGCCCTCCCCCGAGCGCTCGACCGCGATCTCCTCCAGCCGCGCGATCGCCCGCGAAGCCGTCCGCACCTTCTCCAGCGGCTCGATCCGCCCCCCGTCCAGGTGCAGCAGCGGCTTGACCGCCAGCGCCGATCCGAGCAGCGCCCGCGCCGCCCCGATCCGCCCGCCCCGGCGCAGGTGCTCCAGGGTGTCCACGTAGAAGAAGCCGCTGGTCCCGGCCGCCCGCCGGCTCGCCTCCTCGGCCGTCTGCGCCAGGTCCCGGCCGGCCGCGGCCGCCTCGGCCGCCGCGAGCACCGCGTAGCCGAGGGCCATGCCGACCAGCCTGCTGTCGACCACCCGCACGGGTACCGGCGCCTCGGCGGCGGCGAGCCGGGCGGCCTCGACGGTGCCGGACAGCTCGCCGGAGATGTGCACGGACACGACGCCCCTCGCCCCGGCCTCGGCGGCCGCCCGGTAGGCGGCGGCGAAGGTCTCCGGGTTGGGCCGGGAGGTGGTCACCCGCTGCTTGCCGCGCAGGGCCTCGGCGACGTCCTTCGGGGAGATCTCGATGCCCTCGCAGAGGACCGAGTCGCCGACCGCGACGCTCAGCGGGACCACCGTGATCCCGTGCCGGTCCAGGGTCTCCTGCGGCAGGTAGGCCGTGGAATCGGTGACAAGTGCGAGGTCGGAGGGCATGAGGCGGAGGTTACTCCCCGTTCGTCCGGGAGGACAGCGCCCTCCGACGCACTCCCCCGGAGGCCCGGGCGGGCATCGGTACGGGCGCCGGACTCAGCCCGCCGAGGGCCCCGTCGACGGCTTCCGCAGCCGCTGCGCCAGCTTCGCCAGCGGGTCGGCGAGCGCGAGCAGGTCCTCGGCGCTCGGCCGCCCCCTCCCGTCCGTCAGCCCCGCCCGGGCCGCACCCGGAGCCCCCGGCGCACCGCCGGTACCAGCACCACCGGCAGCCGGCCCCGAGCCCGTTCCCGACCCCGAAGCCGAACGCGGGCCCGGACGGGAACCCGAGGCTCCGGCCCCCGGGCCCCCCGCCGTGTCCCAGTGCCGCAGCGCCCCCGCCTCGCTCTCGCACTCCTGGCTCAGCCGGCTCAGCTCGTCGTCCGCGAACCGGTGCATCCGGTCCTGCGCCGCCCACCGCATGGTCTCCGCGGCGTGCGTGATCCGCTCCGCCCGTTCCCGCAGCTCCGGCAGCTTGGCGGCGATCCGCGCGGTGTCCGGCTCGCGCTCCAGGACCCGCAGCTCGCCGTCCAGCTCGGCCGCGTGGGCGTCGAGCCGGGTCAGCAGCGCGAGGGACTCGCCGAGCTGGCCGTCCTGCGCCAGCCCGCCCTCCAGCACCTGCCGGGTGCCGTCGAGCGAGGTGCGCAGCGCGAGCCGGACGTTGGCGATCTGCGCGGGCGGGCCGATCTTGGTGTACGTCTTCGCCTTGAGGGTGGCGGTCTCGACGGCGCGCCGGGCGTTGGCCTCGTGCTTCTCGACCTTCGCCGCGACGGCCTTGGCCGCCTTGACCGTGCCGACCACGGCCAGGACGAGCGTCGCGATCCCGAAGAGCAGGACCAAGCCGATCAACACGCCGAACACGTCCATCGCGCGCCACCTTCCGCTACCGTTCCGGTCCCCAACGGTCCCAACGCGGGCCGCAATGCCGAGGGTTCCACCGTAGCCGCGACACCGGGCCGGAGGGCAGTGCTCCGGCGCCCGACGGGCGGAGATCAGGGACAGATCGGGGATCTCCCCGAGGGCCCGCCCACCCTCACCAAGGGATCCGCCCGCGCCCCCTCCGCCCACGTCCCCTCAGCCGACCACCCACGACGTCGCCCCCACAAACCACCGGGCGGGCGCCCCGGAGGACACCCGCCCGATCAGTCGGCGTTCCCGCCCCGGCCTCAGCCGGTGACGATGTTCACCAGCTTCGGCGCCCGCGCGATCACCTTGCGCACCGCCGCGTCACCGATCGCCGCGACGACCGCCGGGTCCGCCAGCGCCAGCGCCTCCAGCTCCGCGTCCGTGATGCTCGGCGGCACCTCCAGCCGGGCCTTGACCTTGCCCTTGATCTGCACCACGCAGGTCACCGACTCGTCGACCACGTACGCCGGGTCCGCGACCGGGTAGTCGGTGTGCGCCAGGGACTCCCCGTGGCCCAGTCGGCGCCACAGCTCCTCGGCGATGTGCGGGGCCAGCGGCGCGACCATCAGCACCAGCTGCTCGGCCACGGCCCGCGGCGTGGAGCCGCGCTTGACCAGGAAGTTGTTCAGCTCGATCGCCTTGGCGACGGCCGTGTTGAAGCGCAGCCCGGCCATGTCGCCGCGGATGCCGTCGATCGCCTTGTGCAGCGCGCGCAGCGTGGCGTCGTCCGGCTCCTCCTCGGTGACGACCAGCTCGCCGGTGGCCTCCGAGACGACGTTGCGCCACAGCCGCTGCAGGAAGCGGTAGGAGCCGACGACGGCCCGGGTGTCCCACGGACGGGAGACGTCCAGCGGGCCCATCGACATCTCGTACAGGCGCAGGGTGTCCGCGCCGTACTCGTCGGCGATCTCGTCGGGGGCGACGGCGTTCTTCAGGGACTTGCCCATCTTGCCGGCCTCGCGCTTGACCGGCTCGCCCTGCCAGAAGTACGCGCCGTCGCGCTCCTCGATCTCGGCGGCGGGCACCGGGAAGCCGCGCTCGTCGCGGTAGACGTCCGCGGTGATCATGCCCTGGTTGAACAGCTTGTGGAACGGCTCGACGGAGGAGACGTGGCCCAGGTCGTGCAGCACCTTGTGCCAGAAGCGCGCGTACAGCAGGTGCAGCACGGCGTGCTCGGCGCCGCCGACGTACAGGTCGGCGCCGCCGGCCGGCTTGGCCTCGGTCGGGCCCAGCCAGTAGCGCTCGTTGGCCGGGTCGGCCAGGGTGTCGGCGTTGGTCGGGTCGACGTAGCGCAGGTCGTACCAGCACGAACCCGCCCAGTTGGGCATGGTGTTGGTCTCGCGGCGGTACGTCCTGACGCCGTCGCCCAGGTCCAGCTCGACGGTGACCCAGTCCTCGTTGCGGGACAGCGGGGTCTCCGGCGAGGAGGCCGAGTCGTAGGCGTCGTAGGTGCGCGGCGAGTAGTCGTCGACCTCGGGGACCTCGACCGGCAGCATCGACTCGGGCAGCGCGTGCATCACGCCGTCCTCGTCGTAGACGATCGGGAAGGGCTCGCCCCAGTACCGCTGGCGGCTGAACAGCCAGTCGCGCAGGCGGTAGTTGACGGTTCCCTCGCCGATGCCGCGCTCGGCCAGCCAGGCGGTGGCGGCGGCCTTGGCCTCGACCACGCTCAGGCCGTTCAGGGACAGGTCGCCTTCGGCGCGGGCCGAGTTGACGATGACCGAGTCGTAGGTGTCGAAGGCGTCGTCCCACTCCGCCGGGTCGGCGCCGCGCCCGTCCGTGGGCTCGACGACGCAGCGCATCGGCAGCGCGAAGGCGCGGGCGAAGGCGAAGTCGCGGTGGTCGTGGGCGGGGACGGCCATGATGGCGCCGGTGCCGTAGCCCATCAGCACGTAGTCGGCGATGAACACCGGGACGGCCGCGCCGCTGACCGGGTTGACGGCGTAGGCGCCGGTGAAGACACCGGTCTTGACCTTGGCCTCGACCTGGCGCTCGACGTCCGACTTGGCGGCGGCCGCGGCACGGTAGGCGGCGACGGCCTCGGCGGGGGTGGCGGCGCCACCGGTCCACTCGGCGGGCACGCCCTCCGGCCAGGCGGCGGGGACGATCGAGTCGACCAGGCCGTGCTCGGGGGCCAGCACCATGTAGGTGGCACCGAACAGGGTGTCGGGCCGGGTGGTGAAGACAGTGATCTTCCCGCCGTCGACGGCGAAGTCCACCCGGGCGCCCTCGGAGCGCCCGATCCAGTTGCGCTGCTGCAGCTTGATGGCCTCGGGCCAGTCCAGCAGGTCCAGGTCGGCGATCAGGCGGTCGGAGTACGCGGTGATGCGCATCATCCACTGGCGCAGGTTGGACTTGAACACCGGGAAGTTGCCGCGCTCGGAGCGGCCGTCCGCGGTGACCTCCTCGTTGGCCAGCACGGTGCCCAGGCCGGGGCACCAGTTGACCGGCACCTCCTTGGCGTACGCCAGGCGGTACTCGCCCAGCACCTCGTCCCGCTCGCCGGCGGACAGCTCGGCCCAGGCGCGGCCGCCCGGCACCTCACGGGCGCCGGACTCGAAGGCGGCGACCAGCTCGGCGATCGGGCGGGCCCGGCCGGCCGCCTCGTCGTACCAGGAGTTGAAGATCTGCAGGAAGATCCACTGCGTCCAGCGGTAGTAGTCCGGGTCGATCGTGGAGATCGAGCGGCGCGGGTCGTGGCCCAGGCCCAGCCGGCGCAGCTGGTGGCGCATGTTGGCGATGTTGGCCTCGGTGGAGACCCGCGGGTGGGTGCCGGTCTGCACCGCGTACTGCTCGGCGGGCAGGCCGAAGGCGTCGTAGCCCAGCGTGTGCAGCACGTTGTGGCCGGTCATCCGCTGGTAGCGGGCGAAGACGTCGGTGGCGATGTAGCCCAGCGGGTGGCCGACGTGCAGGCCCGCGCCCGAGGGGTACGGGAACATGTCCATGATGAAGCTGTGCGGCTTCGCGGCGACGTCACCGGCGGACGGGTCGGCCAGCTCACCGGTGGGGTTGGGGGCGTGGAAGGTGCCCTCCTTCTCCCAGATGTCCTGCCAGCGGGACTCGATCTCCGCCGCCAGCGCGGCGCTGTACCGGAACGGCTCGGTCGCGGTCTCGGCCGCGCCGGACGCAGGGGTCGTCTCGCTCATGGTCCTTCAAGCTCCATCGGTGTCAGTTGGCGAACCGCGCGACGCGGCCGACCGTGGACCCGTCCCACGACGCGGGCGGGGGCGGAAAACAAAAAATCCCCTCGCAGGAGGGGACGCCACGCCGACTCCGGCACCGCCCGAGGGCGCGGCCGGTCCTGGTCAGCGCGGCCGGCTAAGGAGCAGGCGCACGGTTCGCATGGGCTCAGGGTACCGCAAGCAGGTCAGCGCACTCCGGGCCGTCCCACGACCCCACCGCACCCCACCGCCGCGGCCTCACCGCCACGCTCCGCGCACCCGACCGCACCCCACCCGCCACGGCCCCCGCGCACCCGACCGCTACGAACCCCCCGCCGCCCGCCCCGACGCCTCGAAGTCCCGCAGCGCCCTGGCCAGTCGCTCCGACTGCATCCCCGCCGCCAGCGCGCGCGCCAGCCCCGCCGTCCGGGCAGCCTCCCGCTGGTCGCCGAGCCGGCGGTGGGTCTCGGCGAGCCGGACCATCAGCAGCGCCTTGGCGCGGGCCCGCCCCGGCCCGAGCCCGGCGACGGCCTCGGCGAGCAGCGCCTTGGCCATCCGGTGCTGGCCGAGCGCCAGCCGCCCCTCCCCCACCATCCCGGCCAGGTCGGCCCGGGCCTCCTCGGTGCCGGGGACGCCGTCGAGTTCGGCGAAGGCCCGGGCGGCGACCTCCTCCGCCTGCTCGCCCTCGCCGCGGCGGCCGTGGGCGCGGGCGATCCGGCCGAGCTGACGGGCCCGGGCGGTGGGGCCGAGCACCCGGCCGTGGGCGTCCAGGGCGGTGCGCAGCGCGGTGACGGCGTCCAGGCCGCGCCCGCCGCTGCCCTGGGTGGCGAGCACCACCAGCGCGCCGAGGCCGCCGACCCCGAGCCGGGCGTCCCCGCTGACGTGGGCGGCGCGCAGCGCGGCGACGAACGCCCGCTGGGCGGCGGCGTCGTGGCCGAGGTCGTAGGCGGCCCAGCCGGCCAGCCGGGCGAGTCTGCTGGCGGTGCCGTACAGCTCGCGGCCGAGCCGCTCGTCGTACGCACCCAGCTCCAACAGCTTGGCCAGCATGGCGAGTTCGGCGCGGGCCGGGCCGAGGACGAGGCCGCCGCCGCAGGAGCGTTCGAGGCGCTGCTTGCTGCGGTAGGAGAGCCCGAGCTCGCCGGCCAGGGTGGGGTCGACGCGCAGGGCGCCCTCGCCGCCGCCGACCGGGGGCGGCGGGGAGGAGAGCCGTTCGGCGGCGTGGTCGAGGTCGGCACTGCGGAACAGGTCGGTGAGGCGGACCGGTCCGGCGTCGGTGGCGGCCTCGCGCAGCGCGGTCTGGGCGGTGTCCGCGGTCCACGGGTCGGTGAGCAGCCGGGGCGAGAGGATCTTGGCGCCGCGGTGGCCGCCCATCCGGCCCCAGAGCTGCTCGTAGGTGACGGCGATGCCGAGGGTGCGGCTGAGCACCTCGCAGACGGTCTGGTCGTGCGGGCTGCGGGGCACCATGCCGCGGTCGCGCCACTTGTACGGGGCGGTGGAGCTGATCGCCAGACCGGGCGGCAGGGCGAGGCTCACCTCGCGGGCGAGCCGTTCCGGACTCCAGCCGAGCTGGTGCAGTATCCGGGCCAGCTCCTCGTTCCGCCTTCGCTGCAGATCGGCCATGGCACGACGGTAGCGGTCTTTCCGCCCTGCCCGCCGGTGGCATGCACACAACGGCGAAGAGCCGCCACCCGATTCGGGTGGCGGCTCTCAATCACTGTGGAGCTATGGGGAATTGAACCCCAGACCTCTTGCATGCCATGCAAGCGCTCTACCAACTGAGCTATAGCCCCTTGACCTGCGATGTCACCGGGTTTCCCGTCGTTTCCGTCCGGTTTCCCTCGGCGACATCGACTACTTTACACGCTCCGGGGCGTGCTCCTGAAATCCGTTTCCCGGGGCCGCTCCGGGAAAGCGCAGGCAGCCGCGGGTGCCCCGGGCCGGGCGGGCGCGGCGGCGGCCGACCGCGCCCGGAGTGCGAGTGCGGACAGGAGCACCGAACCTCCCCGCCGCGGAGCGACCGGCGGCCCGCCTGCACGCCGCGAGCGACTCGGGACCGACCCGGGACCGACCCGGCGCCGGCTCGGCACCAGGCACCAGGCACCAGGCACCAGGCACCAGGCACCAGGCACCGGAAACGCCGGAAGGCCGCCACCCGATGGGTGACGGCCTTCCGAACTGCTGTGGAGCTATGGGGAATTGAACCCCAGACCTCTTGCATGCCATGCAAGCGCTCTACCAACTGAGCTATAGCCCCGCGACACGGACGACCCTGGCTCCGGAATTCCGATTTCCACGACCGCCGATGCGGAGTGGAGCTATGGGGAATTGAACCCCAGACCTCTTGCATGCCATGCAAGCGCTCTACCAACTGAGCTATAGCCCCGCACTCACCGGATCTCCCGCTTCCCTTCCGGGCCGCGTTCCTTCCCTGCGAACGAGGAAGACTCTAGCCGGTCAGGCCCGGAACTGCGAAATCCGCTCCTTCCGGGCCCCCGCGAAGCCTCCGCCGCCCGGCCGCCGAAGCCCCCGACAGCCGGGCGCCCGGCGCGCCCCGGACGGCGCGCGCCCGCCGGACAGAGCCGTCCTTGCCGAACCACCAGAGCCGCACCGTCCCCGGCCGAATCACCGGCCCCGAATCAACCAGCCCCGAACCACCGGCGCCGGACCGCCGGGGTCCGGGCCGTCAGGTGTCGTCGCCGATGACCGGCTGCGGGAGCGTGCCCGCGTTGTGCTCCAGCAGCCGCCAGCCGCGCGCGCCCTTGCCGAGCACCGACCAGCAGCAGTTGGACAGCCCGCCGAAGCACTCCCACAGGGGCGGCTCCAGCCCCAGCAGCCGCCCGAGCATGGTCCGGATGGTGCCGCCGTGGCTGACCACGACCAGCGTGCCGTTCTCCGGCAGCTTGGCGACGGCCTCCAGCACCACCGGCACCGAGCGGTCGGCCACCTCGGTGGCCAACTCGCCGCCGCCGCGGCGCACCGGCTCCCCGGCCGCCCAGGCCGCGTACTCCTCCGGGTGGCGCTCACGGATCTCGGCGTTGGTCAGGCCCTGCCAGGAGCCCGCGTACGTCTCCCGCAGGCCCTCGTGGTGCTGCACGTCCAGCCCGGTGACCGCGGCCAGCTCCTCGGCGGTGCGCCGGGCGCGGGTGAGGTCCGAGGAGATCAGCAGGTCGGGGTGGAGCCCGGAGAGCAGCCGGGCCGCCCGCTGGGCCTGCAGCACGCCCTGGCCGGTCAGATCGATGTCCGTGGTGCCCTGGAACCGCGATTCGAGGTTCCAGGAGGTCTGGCCGTGCCGCCAGAAGACGATGCGCGGGCCGCGCGCGTCCCGGCTCAGTGCAGGTCCTCGGGCTTGCCGAAGTCGTCGGCCGGGGCGACCGCGTTGCCCGCCTCGTCGGTGACGGCGTCCGGGCGGTTGCGGGACTCCATGGCGTCCGCGGGCAGCGGCAGCTCGGGGCAGTCCTTCCAGAGGCGGTCCAGCGAGTAGAAGGAGCGCTCCTCGGAGTGCTGGACGTGCACGACGATGTCCAGGTAGTCGAGCAGGATCCAGCGGCCCTCGCGCTCGCCCTCGCGGCGCACCGGCTTGATGTCCAGCTGCTCGCGCAGCTGGTCCTCGATCTCCTCGGCGATCGAGCGGACCTGGCGGTCGTTGTTCGCGGAGGCGATCAGGAAGGCGTCGGTGATCGACAGCACCTCGCTGACGTCGAAGGCGATGATGTTGTGCGCGAGCTTGTCGGCGGCCGCCTGCGCGGCGACGGTGATGAGCTGCTGGCTGTGGTCGGTGACGGTCACGGTGTTCTTCCGGCTCGGCTGCGTGGGGCGGCCCCGGCACGGCGGCCGGGGTCGCCTTCCAGGATCTCACGCCGCCCCCGCGGCCTCGGAACGCATTTCCGGGGCCGCGGGGCCGCCCGGGCGGGCGGCGACGCCGGCTACTGGTTCTTCGGCGGCTGGTAGTCCTTGCCGAGCACGACCAGCAGGTCCGCGTTCTGGGCGTCGCCGACCTTCTTCGCCGCCGTGTCCGGCAGGCCCAGGCTGACCGCCAGGGACTTCGCCGCGGCCTGCTTGGCGTCGTCGGTGTAGCGGATCTCACTGGTGGCCTGCGGCGCGGTCTTGGCGCCGCCCGGGATGAACGTCAGGCCCGAGTTGACGATCTGGACCTGGGCGGCGGCGCCCGCCGCGTCGTTGCCGGAGGCGTCCTGCAGCGCGACCCGGACGGGGGCGTCGGCGGCCGACGCGGACTTCACGGTGCCGCCCAGCACGTCCTTGACCTGCTTGCCCGCGGTCGCCTCGTCCAGCGTGCCGTCGGGCTTGACGGTCAGCGCGGTGGTGCCGAAGTGGCCGTCCTTCGCCTGCTGGGCGAGCTGGGCGAGCACACCGGCCAGGGCGTCCTCGGGCAGCGAGGGGTCGAGCACCGCGTTCATCCGGTGCACGTCGTCCTTGGCGTCCTTGAACGCGGTCGGCATGGTGCGCACCACCGCGTCCATCACCTGCCCGAACCGGGCCAGCTGGGCGTCCCGGTTCTCGTTGGGCCCCTGGAGGGTGGCGTACCCGACCGCCGCCTTTCCGCTGAGCAGGGTGTTCTTGCCCGCCGGGGCGAGCAGCTTGCCGTCCGGCTTGCCGCCCTCGTGGGTCTCGGCGTTGGTGTCCACCCGGATCCCGCCGAGCTGGGAGACCAGCAGTTCCAGGTACGGGGTGTCCAGCCGCCAGGTGCCGGCCACCGGGGCGCCGAGCACGGTGGACAGGCCGTCGCGGGTCGCCGAGGCGCCGATCGCGTCCATCGCCTGGCCGACCGTGGTGACGGGCGGGTCGCCCGGGCCGGGCAGCCGCAGCACGTCGGGCAGCAGCAGGACCGTGCCCCGGTGCCCGGAGACGTCGTCGACCAGCAGCGCGCTGGACACCTTGCCCTGGAGGTCGCGCAGGTGGACGACGTTGACCTGCCGCCCGCCGGCCGCGGCCGCTGCGGTCGGCTTGTCCCCGCTGAACCACAGGTAGCCGCCGACGCCGCCGGCCGCGAGCGCCAGCACCACCCCGAGGCCGATCAGCCGGTTCTTGAGCTTGCGGCGGCGCTCGGCGCGCACCTCGCCGCGCGACTCGGTGAACTTCAGCCAGTCGATGACGTCCTCGGTCTCCTCCGCCTCCTCGTCGGCGAAGGCGAACTCACCCGTCGCGTAGTCGTCCTTGGGCGCTCGGTCGGCCGCCTTGCCCGGACGGGCCCCGGCGACCTGCTCGGACGGCGACGCCGGCTCGGCCGGGGCCGCCCCGTCGGCCGGCCGGGGCGTGCGCCGCCGCGGCGGCGGCACCACGGGCGACGCGGGCGCCGACGCGGGCGCGGCGGTGGGCGGCTCGGGCTGCGGCTCGGCGACCACCGGGGCGGCCGGCGCGGCCTGGTACGGCTGCTGGTACCCCTGGTACCCCTGCTGCTGGTAGCCGCCGTAGGCGTCCTGGCCGCCGTACACCGGCTGCCCGTACTGGTCGTACTGCTCGTAGGGCTGCTCGTACGACTGTCCGTACTGCTGCCCCTGCCCCTGCTGCTGCGGGAACTGCCCGCCCTGCTGGTAGCCCTGGGCCTGCTGCCCGCCGTACGCGCCCTGGCCGTACACCGACTGCCCGTACTGGTCGTACTGCTCGTACTGCTCGTACGGCTGCTGGTACGCCGACGGCTGCTGCGGCTGCTGCCCCTGCTGCCGTCCGGGGCCGGAGCCCTGCCCCTGCCCCTGGTACGGCTGCTGGTACTGCCCGGTGGACCACTCCTCCGGCTGCTGCCCGCCGCCGTTGCCGTTACCGCTGCGATCGGTCACGCCTGCTCCTGGCTCAGGTCCCGTGCGGCGTCGCGTACAGCGCCCGCTTGTCGATGTAGCGGACCACGCCGTCCGGGACGAGGTACCAGACCGGCTCGCCCTTGGCGACCCGGTTGCGGCAGTCCGTGGAGGAGATCGCCAGCGCCGGGACCTCCACCAGGGAGACCCCGCCCACCGGGAGGCCCGCGTCCGACAGGGTGTGTCCCGGGCGGGTGCAGCCGATGAAGTGGGCCAGCGAGAAGAGTTCGTCGGAGTCGTGCCAGGACAGGATCTGGGCGAGCGCGTCGGCGCCGGTGATGAAGAAGAGGTCGGCGTCCGGGTGCATCGCGTGCAGGTCGCGCAGGGTGTCGACGGTGTACGTCGGGCCCTGGCGGTCGATGTCGATCCGGCTCACCGAGAACTGCGGGTTCTCGGCGGTGGCGATGACCGTCATCAGGTAGCGGTCCTCCGCCGGGGTGACGTGGCGGTCGCTCTTCTGCCAGGGCTCCCCGGTCGGGACGAAGATCACCTCGTCCAGGTGGAACGCGCTCGCCACCTCACTGGCGGCGACCAGGTGGCCGTGGTGGATCGGGTCGAAGGTGCCGCCCATCACGCCGAGGCGCTTCTTCACCGGTTCCGGTCCGCCGGGAATCCCGGCCTGCTCTCCCATGCCGCCACACCTTACGCGACGCCCGTTGCGGGGCGGGAACGACCGTGTGGGGGTTGCCCGGAGATGCGTGAGGGAGCGGCCGGCCCGTCGGCCGGACGCTCCCCGAGCGGTCCCGGAACCCGGCTCAGCGGTCCCGGTTGAAGCGGGTGGTGATGAAGAGCAGGAGCAGCAGGATGAACAGCGCGGCGCCACCCGTCAGCAGCGGGTTCAGGCTGTCGTGGTTGCCCCCCTCGCCCTCGGCGAGGAGGTTCAGAACGGGGAGTGCGGCAGCAGTGCTCATGGTCGGCGGGACCTTCTCGGCTCGGTGAACGGACCTGGGGGGTGGTTCCGGGCCGGTGAGGGCCCACCCGTCATCGTACGGGGGGTTACACGGCAACCGCTCGGCGGCCCACCGCCGCTGACCGCGCGTGAGCGGGCACCACCGGGCACCCCCGACCGCCGGCCCCGACCGCCGGCCCCGCCTGCCGGTCGGCCCGCCGGTCGGCCTACTGGCCCCGGAAGGCGCGGGCCATGATCCAGACCAGCAGACCGATCCCGACGAACGACGCGATCACGATGATCCGCAGGAACAGGCCCGGGCCGGGCTCGTCGGAGATGGGTGCGGCCAGGCTGACCAGCGCTTCGGTGGACATCTGCGGGGCTCCTCGAACTGCTCGGTACCGCGGCCGGGTCCGGTCTCGGTTCTCCAGGGCATTCAGGGTAAACCGGCCTCACAGCGGCGCCGCCCACCGGCCCCCCGGGACGCGCCCGCGCCGCGCGTACCCTGGCCGCGGGGACGAGTACGCAACCGCGGACGTTGCACAGGCAGTCGTTGCCGACGAGTTGCGGACCGGCAGACGAGTCGTTGCAGGCGAAGACCAGCGGGGGCCGGGCATCGCGCCGGGGCCGCCGTCGACCAGGAGGTACTCAGACCATGACCGACACGACCGCGAACACCCCGAGCCGGCGACGGACCCGCTTCCCCGAGATCTCCACCCGGGCCTGGGAGCACCCGGCCGACCGCTCCGCGCTGGTCGCCCTGCGCCGGCTGTCCGGTTTCGACGAGGTCCTCAAGAAGCTCGCCGGGCTCGTCTCCGAACGCGCGATCCGGCTGATGTTCCTGGCCACCGCCGTGAAGGCCTCCGAGCGCCAGTTCCCCGAGCTGCACGGGATGGTCCGGGACGCCGCCTACGTGCTCGACCTGGAGCAGGTCCCGGACCTGTACGTCACCCAGGACCCGTCGGTCAACGCGTTCACCATCGGCATCGACACCCCGATCATCGTGGTCACCAGCGGCCTGGTCGAACTGCTGGACGAGGAGGAGCTGCGCTCCGTCATCGGCCACGAGGTCGGCCACGCGATGTCCGGCCACGCCGTCTACCGGACGATGCTGATGATCCTCACCAACATCGCCACCCGGATCGCCTGGGTGCCGCTCGGCAACCTGGCGATCACGGCCCTCGTGACCGCGCTCAAGGAGTGGTTCCGCAAGGCCGAACTCTCCAGCGACCGGGCCGGCCTGCTCGCCGGGCAGGACCTCCAGGCGTCCATGCGGGCCCTGATGAAGCTGGCCGGCGGGCACAACCTGGCCGAGATGAACGTCGACGCCTTCCTGGAGCAGGCCGAGGAGTACGAGAAGGCCGGGGACCTGCGCGACGGCGTGCTCAAGCTGCTCCAGCTGCTGCCGCAGACCCACCCGTTCGCGGTGGTGCGGGTCGCCCAGCTGAAGAAGTGGGCGGAGAGCGACGAGTACCGCTCGATCATGGCCGGGGCCTACCCGCGCCGCTCGGACGACCCGGACACCTCGGTCGGCGAGCAGTGGAAGGCCGCCGCCGAGCACTACACGACCTCGGTGAAGGAGAGCAAGGACCCGCTGATGGGCCTGCTGCGGGACGTGGCCGGCGGCGCCGCGACCGTCGGCGGCAAGCTGCGCGACACCTTCACCGGCGGCCCCCGCGCCGGCGCCTCCCCGGGCGGCCCCAAGGACCGCGACGAGAGCTGAACCACCGCGCCGCGGCGGGTGACCCGGTGGACCACCGCGCCGCTGCGGGTGGGCCCGGCCGGCCACCCGCCGCCGCACCGTCCGGGTTCAGCTCCCCGCCAGCACCCCGCACACCTGCCAGGCCGGCCGCGCGTGGTTGCCCGGGTCCACCGCCGCCGGCGGCGCCACCGAGGTGCCCCCGGCGGTGGCCAGCACCGGCTGCAGGAAGCCCGCCAGCGGGGCGCCGCACGGCTCCGGCCCGGCCTGCACCACCGCGTCCACCAGCCGCAGCTGCCCCGTGGCCAGGTCCACCCGGTCGAGCTGGAAGGTCAGCTCGCGCCGCACGGTCTGCAGGGTGACCGGCGCCCCGGCGGCGGCCCCGGCCGGTTTCAGCGCGTACACGAAGGTGTGGTCGGTGGTGATCTGCAGGGTGCCGCCGTCCGCCTCGTCGACCCGCATCGCGCCGACCACCTCGACCGTGTCGGAGGCCAGCGCCACCTGCGCCGGGTCGAAGCGGACGATCCAGCCGGTCACCGCGTGGTGCCGGTCGTCCACCGGCTGGGCGGTGGCGGCGTCGAACTGGGCCTGCTCACCGGGCGTCACGAAGGTCCGCACGTCGGCGGTGGCGCCCTGGACCAGCGCCGACGGGCTCAGCGAGGACGCCACCAGGTAGTGCTGCACGGTGTCCAGCGCCTTGGTCACCTCGGCCTTGGAGAAGTGCTCGGTGGCGGCCCCGGCCGGGGTGTTCAGCCCGGCCGCCCCCACCCCGTACCCGGGCGGCAGCGCGGCGAACGGGTGCGCCGGGTCGGCGACCGGGCGCACGGTCGAAGCCGGGCTCAACGCGACCAGGCTGACGGTCAGTTGGCTGCCGTCGGGCCGCATCGGACCGTCCTTGGGCGAGTTCACCCCGAAGTACACCGCGGCCCCGAACGCCAACAGGATGAGCAGCAGCAGGGCCAGCGCCTGGCGCGGCACGGTGCCCAGCGGGCCGAGCCGCACCCTGGCCCGGGTGGCCCTGCCGAAGGGGCCCGCGAGCCGTTCCCGGGCGGACAGCTCCTGGATCCGGGCAGCCCGGACGAACGACTCGTCGAACACGACGGACCGGAACTCGTCCTCGTTGCCGGAACCGCCCTCGGGCGGACCCTCAGGAGGCTCGCGCGGGTCACCCATACCACCAGGGTAGGCGCACACCGACCCCGCTACGAGGGCCCCGACCCGGATTGCCGGGAACGCTCCGTGACCGGCCGCCCGGGGCGTGCGCCCCGGCTCCCCGGTCAGCCCGCGGGCGCCGTGACCACCAGCGACGGCTCGGCGGGCGCGGACCGCGGGTCCGCCCCCGGGCTGCTGCTGCCCGACTCCGGGCGCCGGGGCGCGCCCGAGGAGCCGCCCACGCCCTGGTAGATCGCCGCGACCGCCACCGCCACCAGGCTCACGCCCATGAGCACGGCGAGCACCCAGGCCACCGGCCGGTGCCAGCGCTGCTGGGCCACGTACCGCCCGCGGGCGCGCACCGGATCGTAGCGCCGGCCCCACCGCCGGCCCCGGCGGCCGGTCACCCGGCCCGGGCCCGACCAGGGATCGGGGTACAGGTGGTCCTCGTCGAGTCCGCTGGGGTACGGGCGCAGCTCCAGCGGCAGCCCGTCCCCGGCCGGGACCTCATAGCTCCAGCCCGGTCCCGCGGCATCCGGCTCGAACCGGGCCTCGGCGGCGGCGAGCTGCCGCTCCTTGGCCGTCGGCTCGTGCACGGCGGCGGACCGGACGAAGGCCTCATCGAAGACCACGGTGGCGAACTCGTCGTCCGCACCACCGTGGTCGGCGCCGTCGGGGTACGGCAAGCCCCCCACATCCTCAGCCACGGATTCAGCGTATTACCGGCCGGGCGATTTGTCTGTGGCTCCCGGCAGTTGGTCCGTCACACGTGTGACGGACCCGGCCCGGCGGGCCCCCGGGCCACCGCCCGGCAAGCCCCCGGGCCGTCGCTCAGCGGGCCTCCGCGTCCCCGCCCACGGTCTGCGTCGACTCGCCCCGCACGTGCCCGTCACCGGTGACGATGTACTTGGTGCTGGTCAGCTCCGGCAGCCCCATCGGGCCGCGGGCGTGCAGCTTCTGGGTGGAGATGCCGATCTCCGCGCCGAAGCCGAACTCGCCGCCGTCGGTGAAGCGGGTCGAGGCGTTGACCGCCACCGTGGTCGAGTCCACCAACTGGGTGAAGCGGCGGGCGGCGGCCTGCGAGGTGGTGACGATCGCCTCGGTGTGGCCGGAGGACCAGCGGCGGATGTGCTCGACGGCGGCGTCCAGCGAGGGCACCACGGCCGCGGCCAGGTCGTAGGAGAGGTACTCGGTGCCCCAGTCCTCCTCGGTGGCCGGCACCACGGTGGCGCCGCTGCCCTCGGCGGCCTTGAGCACCGCCTCGTCGCCGTGCACCGTCACCCCGGCCCCGGCCAGCGCGGCCAGCGCGAGCGGCAGGAAGTCGTCCGCCACGTCCTGGTGCACCAGCAGCGTCTCGGCGGAGTTGCAGACGCTGACCCGCTGCGCCTTGGAGTTCAGCAGGATGCCGACGGCCATCGCCAGGTCGGTCCGCGCGTCCACGTACACGTGGCAGTTGCCGGTGCCGGTCTCGATCACCGGAACGGTCGAACCCTCCACCACGGTGCGGATCAGCGAGGCCCCGCCGCGCGGGATCAGCACGTCGACCAGGCCGCGGGCGCGCATCAGCTCCTGCACCGAGTCCCGGCTCTCCCCCGGCACCAGCTGGATCACGTCGGCCGGCAGTCCGGCCGCGACGACGGCGTCCCGGAGCACCCCGACCAGCGCGGTGTTGGAGCGGTAGGCGGAGGCGGAGCCGCGCAGCAGCACCGCGTTGCCGGACTTCAGGCAGAGCGCGGCGGCGTCCACGGTGACGTTCGGCCGGGCCTCGTAGATGATGCCGACCACGCCCAGCGGCACCCGCACCTGACGCACGTCCAGGCCGTTGGGCAGGGTGTAGCCGCGCACCACCTCGCCGACCGGGTCGGCCAGGCCGGCCACGTCGCGCACGTCGGCCGCGATCGCCGCGATCCGCTCGTCGGTCAGGCTCAGCCGGTCGATCACCGACTCGGCCGTCCCGGCCTCCCGGGCCCGGGCCACGTCCTCGGCGTTGGCCGCGACGATCTCGGCGCTGCGGGCGACCAGCGCGTCCGCGATCGCCAGCAGCGCGGCGTCCTTGGCCCGGCGCGGCAGCGGGGCGAGCGCGGCGGCGGCCTCCCGGGCTCGGCGCGCTACGGCGAGGACGGGGCTGTCGGCGGTGCTGAGGTCGCTGGTCATGCCGCCAAGGGTAGCGACCGCGACGCCGGTGCCGGGCCCGGATTCCGGTCGCTGAGACGGCCCGGTGCGGGCCCACCCCGCCTGAGACGGCCCGGTACGGGCGCCTCCCCCAGCACGGCCGCACCCCGCCCTAGTACGGGTGCACCCCGCCCAGGTGCGGCGACGGATCGCCGAAGCCCTCCGCCACCCGCTTGTGGTACGTCGCCCGGTCGACCACCTCCAGCCCGACGATCTCCCACGGCGGCAGACCGGCGGTCACCTTGTGCTCGCCCCACAGCCGCAGCGCGATCGCCGCCGCGTCGTGCAGGTCCCGGGCCTGCTCCCAGTACCGGATCTCGGCGTGGTCGGCCGCGTAGCGGGCGGTGAGGAAGAACGAGTGGTCGTGCGCCAGCCGCTCCAGCGAGGCCCGCAGCGAGGACAGCGGGGTGGTCTGCCCGGCCACGCTGAGCACCACGTGCCACAGCCGCGCCTGCTCCGGCACGCTGGGCGGGTCCGCGGCCTGCGCGCGCTGCGGCCGCAGCCTGCGCACCCCGCCGGGCCCCTGGGGCGGCGGACCGGCCGGCTCGGCGGGTCCGTCCTCGCGTCCGCCGTCGATACTGGTCAGCCGTCGGCCCGCCGTCCCTCCGGTCAGCGCTCCCTCGCGCGTGCGTTCCACCGGCGGCCTCCTGTTCGGCGATCTCGTGTCGTCCCCCACCGGACCCGCCGGCCCTCGGCCGACCGGTACGGCTGCGCCCCTCCTCGCCCGCGGCCGGGCCGCTCCCGGTACGGAGCGGCCCACCGACCGCACGGCGCGGCTCGGCCGGTCAGCCGTGCAGAACGACCAGGTCGTCGCGGTGGACGACCTCGCGCTCGTAGCCGGCGCCGAACTCCTGGGCCAGGTCGCGGGTGGACCGACCGAGCAGGCGGGGCAACTCCTTCGCATCAAAGTTGACCAGTCCGCGGGCCACGATGTGGCCGTTTTCGGCAAGAAGGTCCACCGGATCACCCGCGGTGAACTCCCCGTCGACCTTGGTCACCCCGGCGGGCAGCAGCGACGCGCCGCCGGAGACCACCGCCTCGACCGCGCCCGCGTCCAGGTGCAGCGCCCCGCGCGGGCTGCTCGCGTGGGCGAGCCAGAGCATCCGGTCGGAGCTGCGGCTGCCGGTGCGCCGGAACAGCGTGCCGGTGGGCCGCCCGGCCAGCGCGTCGGCGGCGTGGCTGGCGGCGGTCAGCACCACCGGGATGCCCGCGCCGGTGGCGATCCGGGCCGCCTCCACCTTGGTGACCATGCCGCCGGTGCCGACGCCCGCCTTGCCGGCGCTGCCGATCCGGATGCCGTCCAGGTCCTGCGGACCGCTCACCTCGGCGATCCGGCTCGTGCCGGGCAGGGACGGGTCCCCGTCGTAGAGGCCGTCCACGTCGGAGAGCAGCACGAGCAGGTCGGCCCGGACCAGGTGGGCGACCAGCGCGGCCAGCCGGTCGTTGTCCCCGAACTTGATTTCGGCGGTGGCGACGGTGTCGTTCTCGTTGACGACCGGCATCGCGCCCATCGCCAGCAGCTGGTCCAGCGTCCGGTAGGCGTTGCGGTAGTGGGCCCGGCGGCTGGCGTCCTCGGCGGTGAGCAGCACCTGGCCGACCCGGATGCCGTACCGGGCGAAGGAGGCGGTGTAGCGCGCGACCAGCAGTCCCTGGCCCACGCTGGCGGCGGCCTGCTGGCGGGCCAGGTCCTTGGGCCGCTTCTCCAGGCCGAGCGGGGCCAGCCCGGCGGCGATGGCGCCGGAGGAGACCAGGACGACCTCGGGGGCGTCCGGGCGGCTGCGCACCTTGGCGAGCGCGTCCACCAGGGCGTCCACCCGGTCGGCGTCCAGGCCCCCGGCCGCCGTGGTGAGTGAGGAGGAGCCGACCTTGACCACGATCCGCCGTGCGGTCAGCACCTCCTCCCGCAGTGAGTCCTCGCTCATCTCGCTGTACGCCCTTCCGGAGTGGTGCGGGTGCGGCGGGGCCCGGCCCGGCCGTCATGCCCGAAATCTACGCGATCCGCGCAGGTCACCCCCAGGGCGTTCCAGCCGCCGGACCGTGCAGGAGCACCGGCCCGCCGAGCGGCGACCGGCCGCGCACACCCGGCCGGACGGCCCAACCCGCCGACGCCCCCGGGCAGTTGACGGACCGTCAGTCACGAACAACGCGGACGGCCCCGCCACCTCCACAGGTGGCGGGGCCGTCCGCGTCGTCGACCACCGGACTCAGCGGTCCATTGGGTCGACCGCCGGACTCACTGGTCCTCGTCGTCCTCGATGGCCGCCTGGCGGCCGCTGGACAGCGCCTCGAAGGCGAGGAACTCGGCCTCGGCCGCGTCCCGGCCCTTCTGCTTCTCGCGACGGCGGTCGACCGCCGGGCGCTGGGTCTCCATCCGGTGGTCCTCGCCGCGGCGGCCGAGCATCTCGGCACCGGCGGCCATGGTCGGCTCCCAGTCGAAGACGACGGCGTTCTCGTCCGGGCCGATGATGACGGTGTCGCCCTCGTGCGCACCGACCTTCCACAGCCGGTCCTCGACGCCGAGGCGGGCCAGCCGGTCGGCCAGGTAGCCGACGGCCTCGTCGTTGCTGAAGTCGGTCTGGCGGACCCAGCGCTCCGGCTTGACGCCGCGGATGCGGTAGGCGCCGTCCTCCTCGGTGATGGTGAAGCCCTCGTCGTCCACGGCCTTGGGCCGCAGCACGATCCGGGTGGACTCCTCGACCGGCTTGGCGGCGCGCGCCTCGGTGACGATCTGCGCCAGCGCGAAGCTCAGCTCGCGCAGGCCCTTGCGGGAGGCGGCGGAGACCTCGAACACCCGGTAGCCGCGCTCCTCCAGCGAGGCGCGGGTGAGGTCGGCGATGTCCTGGCCGTCCGGGACGTCCACCTTGTTGAGCGCGACCAGTCGCGGACGGTCCTCCAGACCGCCGTACTGGGCGAGTTCGGCCTCGATGGTCTCCAGGTCGGTCAGCGGGTCACGGCCCGGCTCCAGGGTGGCGCAGTCCAGCACGTGCACCAGCACCGAGCAGCGCTCGACGTGCCGCAGGAACTCCAGGCCCAGGCCGCGGCCCTGGCTGGCGCCGGGGATCAGGCCGGGCACGTCGGCGATGGTGTAGACGTTCTCGCCGGCGGTGACCACACCGAGGTTGGGGATCAGGGTGGTGAACGGGTAGTCCGCGATCTTCGGCTTGGCGGCGGAGAGCACCGAGATCAGCGAGGACTTGCCGGCGCTCGGGTAGCCGACCAGCGCCACGTCGGCGACGGACTTGAGCTCCATGACGATGTCACGGGCCTCGCCGGGCTCGCCGAGCAGCGCGAAGCCCGGGGCCTTACGACGGGCGGAGGCGAGCGCGGCGTTGCCGAGGCCGCCGCGGCCGCCCTGGGCGGCGACGAAGCTGGTGCCCTGGCCGACCAGGTCGGCGAGCACGTTCCCCTGGCGGTCCAGGACCACGGTGCCGTCCGGCACCAGCAGGACGAGGTCCCCGCCCTCGGCGCCGGTCCGGTGGCCGCCCGCGCCGGGCTTGCCGTTGGTGGCCTTGCGCTTGGGCGAGTGGTGGTACTCGAGCAGCGTGGTGATCTGCGAGTCCACGGTGAGGATGACACTGCCGCCCTCACCGCCGTTGCCGCCGTCCGGCCCGCCGAGCGGCTTGAACTTCTCGCGGTGCACGGAGGCGCAGCCGTGGCCTCCGTTACCCGCGGCGACGTGAAGTTCGACGCGGTCCACGAAGGTGGTCATGGGTGTGCCTCCAGTACGGATGAGTCTGCTTGCTTCTGCGTAAAGCGCGAAGGGTGGACCGGAACATTCCGGCCCACCCTTCACTGTGAGTCGTCAGACGACTCGTGAGTCCGCGGGGACTCAGGCCTCGACGGCCACGATGTTGACGACCTTGCGGCCGCGACGGCTGCCGAACTGGACCGCACCGGCGGTCAGCGCGAACAGGGTGTCGTCGCCACCGCGACCGACACCGGCACCCGGGTGGAAGTGGGTGCCGCGCTGGCGGACGAGGATCTCGCCGGCCGAGACGACCTGGCCACCGAAGCGCTTCACGCCGAGGCGCTGGGCGTTCGAGTCACGGCCGTTACGAGTAGAGCTTGCGCCCTTCTTGTGTGCCATTTTTCGCTATCCCCTTACTTGCTGACCGAGTCGATGCTGGTGATGCGCACCGCGGTGTGCTTCTGACGGTGACCCTGACGACGGCGGTAGCCGGTCTTGTTCTTGTAGCGCAGGATGACGATCTTGTCGCCCTTGGTCTGGTCGACCACCTCGGCGTGAGCCTTCACGCCGGCCAGGACCCACGGGTCGGAGGTGACGGCCTCACCGTCGACGACCAGGATGGTCGAGAGCTCCACCGAGTCACCCGGCTTGGCCTCGATACGGTCGATCTCCAGCACGTCGCCGACGGCGACCTTGTGCTGGCGGCCGCCTGCGCGAACGATCGCGTACATGCGGTACCTACTTTCCCAACTCGGTCGGAACTCCCGACGCCAGCCACCTGGGTACGGACACAGGAGCCTCTCCCCGTTCGCCTCGCGCAGGGCGCGGAGCTCTCGGGAAGGTGATGTGCTCGGGAGCGCGGCGTAGACACGCCGATGGTCAAGAATACGGACCGGTCGCCCGTGGGGCAAACCGGCCCGTACGACCCGGGGCGGGAGGACTCCCGCCCCGGGCGTGGGCACTACTCGGCCGCCGTATCACCCTCGGCGGCCGCGGCCTTCTTGGCCGCCGCGCTCGTCCGCTTGGTCGCGGTCTTGCGGGCGGTGGTCTTCTTGGCCGCCGTGGTCGTCTTCTTGGCGGCGGTCTTCTTCGCGGCGGTCTTGCGGGCGGCCCGCTTCTTGGGGGCCGGGGCCTCCTCCGCGGGGGCCTCCGGCTCGGCGGCGGGGGCCTCGACGGGGGCCTCGACGGCCTCCACCACGACGGCCTCGACGACGGCCTCGGGCGCCGCCTCCGCGACGGCCGCGACCACGGCGTCGGCCTCGGCCTCGACGGCCGGGGCGGCGGCCGCCAGGGCCGCCTCCAGGGCCGCGTCGGCCTTCGCCTGCAGCACCACGATCTCGGCCGCCTGCGGCGCACCCGCCGGAGCGGTCGCCTTGCGCACCGCGCGGCGGCGCGGCCGGCCACCCGGGGCGGCGGCGGGCGCCTCGGCGACCGGCGCGGCCTCGACGGCCGGGGCCGCCACCGGCGGCTCCTCGACGCCCGGGACCTCCAGGGCCAGCTGGCCCTCGATCTCCTCGCGCACCGGCTCGGCGGGCTCGACGACCGCCTCGACGACGGCCTCGGCCACCGCCGACCCGGCCTCGACGGCCTGCGGCTCCTCGTGGCCCGCGCCGCCCTTGCCCCGGCGACGGCGCTTGCCGCTGCCCGCGCCCGCCTCGACGGCGGCGGCCGCCGGGGCGTGGACGTGGGCGCTCGGCTGCTCCATGTGGACGATCACACCGCGGCCGTTGCAGTGCACACAGGCCTCGGAGAAGGACTCCAGCAGGCCCTGGCCGACCCGCTTGCGGGTCATCTGGACCAGGCCCAGCGAGGTGACCTCGGCCACCTGGTGCTTGGTCCGGTCCCGGCCCAGGCACTCCAGCAGGCGGCGCAGCACCAGGTCCCGGTTGGACTCCAGCACCATGTCGATGAAGTCGATCACGATGATGCCGCCGAGGTCGCGCAGCCGCAGCTGGCGCACGATCTCCTCGGCCGCCTCGATGTTGTTCCGGGTGACCGTCTCCTCCAGGTTGCCGCCCTGGCCGACGAACTTCCCGGTGTTGACGTCGATGACGACCATCGCCTCGGTGCGGTCGATCACCAGCGAACCGCCGCTGGGCAGCCAGACCTTGCGGTCCAGCGCCTTCATCAGCTGCTCGTCGATCCGGTAGGTGGCGAACACGTCCACCTCGGAGGTCCACCGCTGGAGCCGCTCGGCGAGGTCCGGCGCCACGTTGGAGACGTACTCGTGGATGGTCTGCCACGCCTCATCGCCGGAGACGATGACCTTGGTGAAGTCCTCGTTGAAGATGTCGCGCACGACCCGGACGGTCATGTCCGGCTCGCCGTACAGCAGCGCCGGGGCGTTGCCCGTCGCGGCCTTCTTCTGGATGTCCTCCCACTGCTGCTGGAGGCGCTGGACGTCGCGGGTCAGCTCCTCCTCGGAGGCGCCCTCGGCGGCGGTGCGCACGATGACGCCCGCGTCGTCCGGGACGATCTTCTTGAGGATCTGCTTCAGACGGGCGCGCTCGTTCTCGGGCAGCTTGCGCGAGATGCCGGTCATCGAGCCCTCGGGCACGTACACCAGGTAGCGGCCGGGCAGCGAGATCTGGCTGGTCAGCCGGGCGCCCTTGTGGCCGATCGGGTCCTTGGAGACCTGCACCAGCACGGACTGCCCGGACTTCAGCACCGACTCGATCCGGCGCGGGCCGCCGTGGCCCAGCGCGCCGAAGTTGACCTCACCGGCGTACAGCACCGCGTTGCGGCCCTTGCCGATGTCGACGAAGGCGGCCTCCATCGACGGCAGCACGTTCTGGACCTTGCCCAGGTAGACGTTGCCGACGTACGAGGTGGCCTGCTCCTTGTTGACGTAGTGCTCGACCAGCACGCCGTCCTCGAGGACGCCGATCTGGGTGCGCTGGCCGTTCTGGCGCACCACCATGACGCGCTCGACCGACTCCCGGCGGGCCAGGAACTCGGCCTCGGTGATGATCGGCACCCGGCGGCGGCCCAGCTCACGGCCCTCGCGGCGGCGCTGCTTCTTCGCCTCCAGACGGGTCGAGCCCTTGATGGACTGCACCTCGTCCGGGTCGAACGACGGCTCGGTGGAGCGACGGCGCGGCTCGCGCACCTTCACCACCGTGCGGACGCCGTCCTCGGTGGTCTCGGCGGTCTCGACGGCACCGGTCTCGCCGCTGCGGCGGCGACGACGGCGACGACGGCGGGACGAGGACAGGCCGGCGGCCAGGTCGTCGTCGTCCTCCTCGTCCTCCTCCTCGGCGGCGGCGGCCCGGACCGGCTCCTCGACCGCGGGCTGCTCGGCCTCGGCGGCCTCGAACTCCTCGGCCTCGCCGCGACGGCGACGACGGCCGCCCCGACGGCGACGGCGGGACGGACGACCGTCCTCCCACTCGTCCTCGGTCTCCGGACCGGCGGCGGGGGCCTCCACGACCGGCGCCTCGACGGCCGGGGCCTCGACCACGACGGCCTTGGCGGGGGCCTTCGCGGCGGCCTTGGTCGCAGCCTTGGCCGCGGCCTTCACCGGCGCCTCGGCGACCGGCCTGCGGCGGCCCGCCTCGACCCGGGCGCGGACCCGGCGGCGGCGGCCGACGCCGCTGTACTCGTACTCGTCCTCGTCCTCACGCTCGGCCGCGGCCGGAGCCGGAGCCGGAGCCGCCACGGGCGCCTCGACCGGCGCCGGGGCGGCGGCGGGCTGCTGCTGAGCGGCGGGTGCGACGAAGGGGGCGGGCTCCTGGAACACCGGGGCCTGGAAGACCGCGGTGGCCGGACGCACGGCGCGGCGGCGGACCCGGTGGTGCGGCTCGGCCTCGGCGACCGGGGCGGGGGCGGCGGCCGGCGCGGGGGCCTCGACGGCCTCCTCGGCGGGCTCCTCCTCGACGGCGGGCTCCTCGGCCACCGGCTCCTCGACCGGAGCCTCGACCACCGGCGCGGCCTCGACCACGCGACGGCGGCGGGGGCGACGGGCCGGCGCGGCCGGGGCCTCCTCGGCCACCGGCTCGACGGCGGCGGGCGCCTCGACCGGAGCGGCGGCCTCGACCACCGGCTCCTCGACCGGCGCCTCGGCCTTCTTGCGGGTGCGGCGGGCCCGAGCGGGCTTCTCCGCCTTCTCCTCGGCCTTCGGCGACTCGGCCCCGGCCGCCTCGGCCTTGACCTCCCCGGCCTTGGCCTTCTCCGCCTTCGGCTGCTCCGCCTCCGGTGCGGTGACCACGATCGCGGTCTCCTCCGGGGCACCGGCCGGGGCCTCGGCGCGCTTGCGGGTCCGGCGGGCCCGGACCGGCTTCTCGGCCACCGGCTCGGCGGCGGGCGCCTCGACCGGCGCGGTCGTCGTCTCGACCGGGACGACCGTCTCGGCGGACTCGGCGGCCGCCCCCTGCGGGGTGCCCGCCGGGCGGGAGACCGCCCGGCGACGACGGCGCGGCGGCGCGGCGGACGCGCCCTCGCCACCGGTCACGGCGGTCTCGTTCTGTTCCGTGGCCGCAGTCTGCTGCGGATCGGTGTTATCGAGCATGCGGGTGGATCTCCCGTCAGGCCCCCGGGCTCCGCATCCGGGCACGGCGCGACACCAGTGGGCGGCCGGCATCGCGAGGATGCTCGGGCCGGACCCTTTGACGGTGCCGCCGCGCGGACGCGAGGCCGCACAGGGGCTCGTAGTCTCGCTCGGCGCCCCGCGTTCCGCGGGGTGTCGAAAGTCTTCTGGTCTGACCAGTCTTCTGAGGTTTTCCCAAGCTGAGCCGTCCCCCAACCCCGGGTGGCTCCCGGAGGGGGTCCCGGGCCCACCGACCTTCCTGGTCGACGGGCCCCGAATGGCCGGCCTGTGCTGCGACGACGCTCGCTCCCCTGGGGAGCCGCGGGAACCCTGGAGGACCGTCGGGTCCAGTGAGGCACTGGACCCGGCCTCCGCCCACTAGGCGGACGCGGGAGCGCGCGGCCCGGCAGCCGTTTTTCAGCCGGCCGGGGCCGCGGCGCGGTCGAGCGCCAGCGGGTCGGTCACCGTGCCGGACTCCTCGTCGAGCGGCCCCTGCGCCAGCCTGGTCACCTCTGCGGGGACCGGCGGCGCCAGGTCGGCCGTCACACGGAGACCGGACAATACGTCGTCGGGTCGTACGGCGGGTGTGGCGTGTCGTACTACCAGCCGCAGTATCGCACAGGGACGGCCGGTCCGAACATCGCGGTCGGATCCGACCGCCGTGTCCGCACCGCCGTCGACCTGCGGCTCGACGGCCTCCAGCGCCGCCACCGCACCGCGCGCGTCGAAGACCCGCACGCCGTTCTTGGTCAGGCGCTCGACCTCGACCCGCTCCTCGGCGAGGAACCTGCGGACCGCCTCGACCGCCTCGACCGGCTCCACGCCGTCCAGGCGCAGCAGCCACTCGGAGGCCTCCAGGCGCTCCACGAAGTTCGACGTCCGCACCTCGACGGCGTCGATCACGTCCAGCCCCGCCGGCAGCGACCCGTCCAGCTGCGCCCGCAACTGCTCCGGGTCGCGCTCGGCGGCCAGGCCGATCTCCAGGTACTCCGCCTCGCTCGCCACCCCGGTCGGGGCCGCGTTGGCGTAGGACACCTTCGGGTGCGGGGTGAAGCCGGCCGAATAGGCCATCGGGACGGCGGACCGGCGCAGGGCGCGCTCGAAAGCACGCTGGAAGTCACGGTGGCTGGTGAAGCGGAGCCGGCCGCGCTTGGTGTAGCGGAGACGAATCCGCTGCACCGTCGGCGCGGGCGGCGGACCGTCGGGCGTACGGCGTGCCAGGGTCGCTCAGTCCTTAATCAGTTCTCCGTCCGGCGTGGCGCGAACCCGCCCCTGTCCGGACTCTGTCACCCCAAAGGGTACGCGCCCCGCCACACCCCTCGCTCCGCCCCTGCTCGGCCCCCGACGACCGACCCCCGCCCGGAACACTCCGGACGGGGGTCGGATGCGCGTGTCCGTCTGGCGGCGGACGCCGCGGTCGACGGTGCGCCGCCTACTTGTTGACGACCGTCAACGGCAGCATCTTCTTCCCGGTGGGCCCGATCTGGATCTTGGTGTCCATCTGCGGGCACACGCCGCAGTCGAAGCACGGCGTCCAGCGGCAGTCGTCGACCTCGACCTCCTCCAGGGCGTCCTGCCAGTCCTCCCACAGCCAGTCCTTGTCGAGGCCGCTGTCCAGGTGGTCCCAGGGCAGCACCTCCTCGTAGGAGCGCTCGCGGGTGGTGTACCAGTCGACGTCCACGCCGGTGCCGGCCAGGCCCTTGTCCGCGCAGGCCATCCAGCGGTCGTAGGAGAAGTACTCGCGCCAGCCGTCGAAGCGGCCGCCGTCCTCGTAGACGGCGCGGATGACCGCGCCGATCCGGCGGTCGCCGCGGGAGAGCAGGCCCTCGACGATGCCCGGCTTGCCGTCGTGGTAGCGGTAGCCGATGTTCTTGCCGTACTTGCGGTCGCCGCGGATGGAGTCGCGCAGCTTGGCCAGCCGGGCGTCGGTGGCCTCGGCGGACAGCTGCGGGGCCCACTGGAACGGGGTGTGCGGCTTGGGCACGAACCCGCCGATGGAGACGGTGCAGCGGATGTCGTTCTGGCCGGTGACCTCGCGGCCCTTCTGGATGACGTTCTTCGCCATCTCGCCGATCTGGAGCACGTCCTCGTCGGTCTCGGTGGGCAGGCCGCACATGAAGTACAGCTTCACCTGGCGCCAGCCGTTGCCGTACGCGGTGGCGACGGTGCGGATCAGGTCCTCCTCCGACACCATCTTGTTGATCACCTTGCGCATCCGCTCGCTGCCGCCCTCGGGGGCGAAGGTGAGCCCGGAGCGGCGCCCGTTGCGGGACAGCTCGTTGGCGAGGTCGATGTTGAAGGCGTCGACGCGGGTGGACGGCAGCGACAGGCCGATCTTGTCCTCGGTGTAGCGGTCCGCCAGGCCCTTGGCGATGTCGCCGATCTCGGTGTGGTCGGCGCTGGACAGCGACAGCAGCCCGACCTCCTCGAAACCGGTCGCCTTGAGCCCGCGCTCGACCATCTCGCCGATGCCGGTGATGCTTCGCTCCCGCACGGGGCGCGTGATCATGCCGGCCTGGCAGAAGCGGCAGCCGCGGGTGCAGCCGCGGAAGATCTCCACGGACATCCGCTCGTGCACCGTCTCGGCGAGCGGGACGAGCGGCTGCTTGGGGTAGGGCCACTCGTCGAGGTCCATCACGGTGTGCTTGGACACCCGCCACGGCACGCCCGGGGCGTTCGGCACCACACGGGCGATCCGGCCGTCGGCCAGGTACTCCACGTCGTAGAACCTGGGCACGTAGAACCCGCCGGTGCGCGCCAGGCGCAGCAGCAGTTCGTCGCGCCCGCCCGGGCGGCCCTCGGCCTTCCAGGCCCGGATGATCTCGGTCATGTCGAGGACGGCCTGCTCGCCGTCGCCGATCACCGCGCAGTCCAGGAAGTCCGCGATCGGCTCCGGGTTGAAGGCCGCGTGGCCGCCGGCCAGGACGATCGGGTCGTCCTCGGTGCGGTCCTTGGCCTCCAGCGGGATGCCGGCCAGGTCGAGCGCGGTCAGCATGTTGGTGTAGCCGAGCTCGGTGGAGAACGACAGGCCGAACACGTCGAAGGCCTTGACCGGGCGGTGGGCGTCCACGGTGAACTGCGGGACGTCGTGCTCGCGCATCAGCGCCTCGAGGTCCGGCCAGACGCTGTAGGTGCGCTCGGCCAGCACGCCCTCGCGCTCGTTCAGCACCTCGTACAGGATCATGACGCCCTGGTTCGGCAGGCCGACCTCGTAGGCGTCGGGGTACATCAGCGCCCAACGGACGTCGCAGGCGTCCCAGTCCTTGACGGTCGAGTTGAGCTCGCCGCCGACGTACTGGATCGGCTTCTGGACGTGCGGGAGGAGAGCCTCCAGGCGTGGGAAGACCGATTCGACAGTCATGGAGAAGGAACCCTTACGACGTGGTTCGGTGCCGAGGTGCGACACGGGAGGGATGACCCTCAAGGGTAGCCCAATCCGGGGTACGCCCGGTCCGGGCGACCGGTGCCCGCCCGCGCGCTCCGGGGCGTTCCGCCCCCGTGGGTGACCGCCCCGGCACGCGCGGTGCGCGCCCGCCGGCCGGGCCAGTCCGCCGTTGACACGCCCGGACGGCCCGTGCGGTACTGGCAGGGCCTTGCCCAGGGCCCTGCACCCCTTCCGGATACGGGAGTTGGGTCGTACGCTCGGCCAACGCCGATCCCCCGGCGGCCCGCTCGTCCCGGCACGACCTCCCCCGTCCCCGCGCGGCCCCCTCCCCAGGCCCCGCAGAGCCCGTCCCCGGCCCGCAAGGCCGCGTCCGGCGGCGCGGCCCACCCCGCGCCCCGGCGGCCGTGCGACCGGTCGCAAGGAGAACCATGACCGACACCGGTCGGCGGGTCCGGCCCCTGGCCCTGCGGCCCCCCGACGCCCGGCCGGCCCGCTACCCGACCCCGGCGCAGGCCGAGTCCGCGGCCCGCCGGCTCGCCCTGCGCCACCCGGACCGCTGCCGGCTGCGCGAGGTGGGCCGTTCCCGGGCCGGACGCCCGCTGCTGCTGCTCTCGGTGGACCGCGGGCCGCGCGCCGCGCTGGTGGTCGGCGGCCCGCACCCGAACGAGCCGATCGGCACCGCCGCCGCCGTCCGGCTGGCCGAGGTGCTGCTGGAGCGGCCGGCCCGGCCCGGGCTGTCCTGGCACCTGCTGCTCTGCCTCGACCCGGACGGCGCCGCGCTCAACGCGGGCTGGCTGGACGGCCCGCTCACCATGCGGCGGCACTACGAGCACTTCTTCCGCCCGGCCTTCGAGGAGCAGCCCGAACTGCTGCCCGCCCCCGGCTCCGGCCGTCCGCCGATGCCGGAGAGCCTGGCGCTCACCGGGCTGATCGACGAACTGCGCCCCTTCCTGCAGTGCTCGCTGCACGGGGTGGACTTCGGCGGCGCCTTCGTCCAGCTGACCGGCCCGGTGCCCGGCCTGGCCGAGCGCTTCGCCCGCTCCGCCGACCGGGCCGGCATCCCGCTGGACGTGGACTCCTACGACGCGGTCGGCTGGAACAGCCCCGCGCCCGGCACCTACCTGATGCCGGCGCCGGGCAGCCCCGGCACCTCCCGGGCGCTGCCGGACGAGCCCGAGCTGTCCACCTGGTCGTACCCGGCCCGCTACGGCGCGGTGACCGCCGTCCTGGAGGTCCCGATGTGGGCCGTGGACGCGGTCGGCGACGCCCGCACCCACCCGGCCGGGCTGCGGGCCGTCGGCGCGGCCGCCCGCGACCTCACCGCCCGGGCCCAGGAGCTCACCGCGCTGCTCGCCCGGGTCCCGGCGCAGGCCCGGGAGGCGCACGGGCCGCTGCTGCGCACCGCCGAGTTCAACCTGTCGGTGGCCCCGCGGATGGCCGACGAGTGGCTGGAGCTGTGGTGCCCCGGGCCGCTGAGCGCCGCCCGGGCGACCACGGCCGGGCTGGTCGCCGCCCGGCTGCCGCTGCGGGTCGCCTCGATCCTGCTGCGGCTGCTCGCCGACGTCCGCGGCCCGGCCGCCGAGGCCGCCCGCGAGCGGGCCCGCGCCGTGGTGGCGGACAGCCTGGACCGGCTGCGGCACCGTTTCGGCGCCCGCTGGGTGCCGGTGCAGGAGCAGCTGGCGCACCAGACCCGGGCGGTCCTCGGCGCCGCGGACTGCCTGCTCCAGGCGGTCTGACCGCACCGGCGCGCGGCGGGACGACGGCGGAAGGGCCGGCCCGGGGAGATCCCGGACCGGCCCTTCCGCGCGAGGCCGACGACTCGGGCCGCCGCCCGCCCCGGCCGCCTACCGCTCAGGCCGCTATCGGCCGCTGACTGCGCACCGCCTGGAGCAGCCCGATGCCGATCCAGACCGCGAACATCGACGAGCCGCCGTAGGAGACGAAGGGCAGCGGGATGCCCGCGACGGGCATGATGCCCAGGCACATCCCTATGTTCTCGAAGGCCTGGAAGGAGAACCAGGCGATCACCCCGGCCGCCACGATCGTGCCGTACAGGTCGGTCGCCTGGCGGGCGATCCGGCAGGCCCGCCAGAGGATCACGCCGACCAGCGCGATGATCGCCAGCGCCCCGACGAAGCCCAACTCCTCGCCGGCCACGGTGAACACGAAGTCGGTCTGCTGCTCCGGCACGAACTGCCCGACGGTCTGCGTCCCGTGGAACAGCCCCTTGCCGGTGAGCCCGCCCGAGCCGATCGCGATCCGGGCCTGGGCGGTGTTGTAGCCGACGCCGTTGGGGTCGAGCTGGGGGTTGGCGAAGGCGGCGAAGCGGTCGATCTGGTACTGGCTGAGCAGCCCGAGCTTCCAGATCGCGATGCTCCCGCCGACGCCGGCCGCCAGGATGCCGAGCACCCAGCGGTTGGCGGCGCCGGAGCCGAGCAGGATGCCCAGCACGATCGCGGACATCACCATGACCGACCCGGCGTCCGGCATCAGCAGCACCAGGCCCATCGGCAGGCAGGCCCAGAGCAGGCCCCGGAACACCGCGCGGTGCGAGGGGAACTCGCGCTCCCCCGCGTCCACCTGGTCCGAGAGCACGACCGCCATCGACAGCACGATGGCGATCTTCGCGAACTCGGCGGGCTGGACGGAGAAGCCGCCGCCGAGCTGGATCCACGAGTGGGCGCCGTTGACGGTCGAGCCGAGCGGGCTGAGCGTCGCCAGCAGCAGCAGGAGCACCCCGACGTAGACGAAGGGCACCAGGGTGCGGACCCGCCGTGCTCCTATCGCTATCACCACGGCGCACAGCACCAGGCCGATCACGAAGTTCGTCAGGTGCCGGTAGAGGAAGTACTGCGGGTCCCCGTGGGTGAGGTTGTCGCGCCCGCGGGTGGCCGACCAGACCAGCAGCGAGCTGCCGAGCGAGAGGGCCAGCCCGGCCAGCAGCAGTATCCAGTCCAGCCGCCAGATCGGGGAGTCCTTGGCGAGGGCCTTGGAGACCCCGCTGCGCTGGGGGCTGAGCCGCAGCTGCCGGTACGAGCCGTAGGAGGTCATGCCCGTCCCCTTCCCGGGCGGTTCGGTTCGAGCGCGGCGTCGACCGCGGTGTACGGCGCCGGGTGGTCGGCCGGGGGCGCCGGGTCCAGGAAGGCCGTCGCCGGCCCGCCGCCGCCCTGGAGGTACGCGGGCGCCGACAGCGCCTGTGCCGAGGCGGCGTCCAGCAGCGCCGGCGCCACGGCCGCGGGGCCCTGCACCGGAGCCGAGGCCGCGGGGCCCTGCGCCGGGGCGGTGCCGTAGGAGGCCGGCTTGATGATCGCAGTGCCGTCCGGGTTGAACTTCGGCAGGTCGCCCTGCGGCGCGGGCAGCAGCGCCTTGCTGTTGTCGATGTTGCCCTTGTCGTCCACGCCGTACAGCGCCTGGTAGATCCGGCGGACGGCGTCGCCGGAGCCGCCGGAGCCGGTGCCGCCCTGGCTGATCGTCATGACGACGGCGTAGTCCTTGCTGTACGTGGTCAGCCAGGAGGTGGTCTGCTTGCCCTCGACCTCGGCGGTGCCGGTCTTGGCGTGCAGCTCGATCTTGTTCTGCGGCCAGCCGGCCTGGGCGAACTTCCAGGAGGCGGTGCCGCTGGTGATGACGCCCGCGGTGGCCTGGTCGATGTAGCTGAGCAGCTTGTCGCTGCCGGGGAACTTGGCGTCCTCGTGCGGGGCGATCTCGCGGACGAGATCCCCGCTCGGGCTTATCACGGCCTTGGCGATGGTCGGCCGGTAGAAGGTGCCGCCGTTGGCCAGCGCCGAGTAGATCCGGGCCATCTGGACCGGGGTGACGAGGGTGTCGCCCTGGCCGATCGCGAAGTTGACGGCGTCACCGGCGCGCATCTGGTAGCCGTCGACGCAGTTCTCCTTGGCGATCTGGTCCGAGAAGCTGGTGCCGCCCTTCTGCGCCTGCGCGCACCAGGCGTCCTTGTTGTTGTCGTAGAAGGACTGCTTCCACTGCCGGTCCGGCACCCGGCCGGGGACCTCGGCCGGCAGGTCGATGCCGGTCTTGGCGCCGAGGCCGAACTGGTGGGCGGTCTTGAAGAAGAAGTCGCCCGGGTCCTTCTTCGGCTTGATGCCGCCGTCCTTCATCCACTGGTCGTACGCCAGGCCGTAGAAGACGGTGTCGCAGGAGACCTCCAGCGCCTTCTCCAGGGAGATGGAGCCGAAGTTCTCGCTCTCGAAGTTCTTGAACTCGCGGCCGCCGATGGTCAGGCTCTTGGGGCACGGGTAGGTGCCGTCCAGCGAGTAGCCGGCCTCGACGGCGGCGGTGGTGGAGACGACCTTGAAGGTCGAGCCGGGGGCGGACTGACCCTGTATGGCCCGGTTGAGCAGCGGGAAGTTGGAGTCCTTGCTGGTCAGCGACTGGTAGTCCTTGCCGCTGATGCCGCCGACCCACAGGTTGGGGTCGTAGGTCGGGGCGCTGGCCATCGCGACGATCCGCCCGGTGTGCACGTCCATCACGACGGCGGCGCCGGAGTCGGCCTCGTAGTTGCGGTTGGTGACCTTGTCGAAGGTCTTCCGGGCGTCGGCCATGGCCTGCGCCAGGTTGTCCTCGGTGACCTTCTGGACCCGGGCGTCGATGCTGGTGACCAGGTTGTCGCCGGTCTGCGGGGCGACCGTCCCGGCGGTGCCGATGACCCGGCCGAGGTTGTCCACCTCCAGCTTGGTGATGCCGGCGGTGCCGCGCAGGTCCCGGTCGTACACCGACTCCAGGCCGGCCCGGCCGATCTGGTCGGCCGGCAGGTAGCGGTCCAGGCCGCTCTTGTCGGCGGTCTTGCTGACCTCGTCGTCGGTGACCGGCGAGAGGTAGCCGAGCACCTGGGCCAGGTTGGCGCCCTCGGCGCCGGTGTAGCGGCGGACGGCGGTCGGCTGCGCGGTGACCCCGGGGAAGTCCTCGCGGCGTTCCATTATCTGCATCGCCTGCTGGGTGGTCGCCTCCTTGGTGACCGGGATCGGCTGGTAGGGAGAACCGTTCCAGCAGGGCTGCTGGGTCTTGGCGTCGCAGAGCCGGACCTTCTCCTGCACGTCCTTGGCGGGCATCCCGAGGACGTCGGCCAGCCGGCCCAGCACGCCTTTGCCGCCGTCCTTCTGCTGGAGCAGCGACGTGCGGCTGACGGAGACCACCAGCCGGGCCTCGTTGCCGGCCAGGATCCGCCCGGAGGCGTCCAGGATCTCGCCGCGGACGGCCGGTTCGACCACCTCGCGGATGTGGTTGCCGGTCGCCTTGGCGGTGTACTCCTTGGCGCTGCGGATCTGCAGGTACCAGAGCCGTCCGCCGAGGGTGGCGAGCAGCGACAGCACCAGGATCTGCAGCACCACCAGACGGATCGTCACCCGCCGGGTACGGCCGGTCTCGGGGATGTTGCTCACGTCTCGTGCGCTCCAGGGGTGCGGAAGGGTCAGGAGGTCCGGGACCGGACGGGCCGGTGGCCGCGGCCGACGGGCCGCGCCCGACGGCTGCGGGCGTCGGCTACGGGCGCCGCGCGAAGCCCGGCATGCGCCGCTTCTTGTACGACGGGCCGCTGGAGGCCTCGCGCGTGGTGCGGTAGCGGGCCAGCGAGCCCAGCCCCGGGCCGCCCTCGTCGTCGTCGCTGGCGGCGGCCACCGGGTCGCGCCCGAAGCGGCGGCCGAGCAGCATCACCAGCGGCACCACGAACGGGGCCAGCAGCAGGTCGTAGAGCAGCGCGCTGATCACCAGGCCGCCGAGGCCGACGTGCCGGGCCGCGGTGTCGCCGACCAGGGCGCCGACCGTCGCGTACAGCAGGGTGGAGGCGATCGCGGCGGCGCCGACCACCAGCAGCGCGCTGGAGACGGAGCGCTGGCGCCCGTGGTCGGGGCGCAGCAGCCCGGCGGCGTAGCCCATCAGGCAGAGCACCAGCGCGTAGCGGCCGATCGCGTGGTCGGAGGGCGGGGCGAGGTCGGCGAGCAGGCCGGCCGAGAAGCCGACCAGGCAGCCGCCGGTCGGCCCGTAGACCATGGCCAGGCCGACCACGACGAGCAGCAGTATGTCCGGGGTGGCTCCCGGGAGCTGGAGCCGGCCGAAGACGCTGACCTGGAGGATCAGGCCGAGCAGGATCAGTGCGGCGGAGACGGGGATGCGGGCGAGGCGCATGGCTCAGTTCCCCCCAGTGGGCTTGGCGGGCGGGGCGGCGGGCGCGGTCGGGGCCTGGCCCTGCCCCGGGGTGGGGGCGGGCGGCAGGACGGCGTCGCGCGGGTCGGTGCGCGGCGGCACGACCACCACGCCGACCAGGTCCAGCCGGGTGAACTGGACGAAGGGCTCGACCAGGACGGTCTTGGTCAGCTGGCCCGCGTTGGCCTGGACCTCGGTGACCTTGCCGACCGGGACGCCGGGCACGAACGGGCGGCCGCTCTGCGAGCCGAAGGTGACCAGCCGGTCGCCGGCCTTGACCTGGGCCTTGCCGTTGAGCAGGGAGACCTTCATCGGGCTGTCGCCGCCGCCGGAGGCGAAGCCGATCTCGCCGCTGCCCTCCAGCCGGGTGCCGGCCGAGAAGCCGGGGTCGGAGGCGAGCAGCACGGTGGCGGTGGTGGGGGCGACGGTGGTGATCCGGCCGACCAGGCCCTGGCCGTTGATGACCGTCATGTCGCGGGTGAGGCCGTCGTCGCTGCCGGCGTCGATGGTGATGGTCCAGGAGAAGCCCTGGGCCGGGCCGATCGCGATGACCTGGGCGGCCTTGACGGTGTATCCGCCGGCCCCGGCGGTGCGCAGCAGGTCGTCCAGCTGCTTGGTGCGGCCGGTGGCCATGTCGGAGGAGGCGAGCTTCTGCCGCAGTTCGGTGTTCTCGCGGGCGAGTTGGTCGCTGCGGCCGCTGTCGGTGGCGGCGTCGCGGAAGGCGCGGACGGTGTCCGCGACCGGGTCCACGATGGTGGCCGCGCCGCGTTCGACCGGGCCGAGGGCGCTGGCCGCCGCGTGCCGGGCCGGGCCGAGCGGGGAGTCCTCCCCGCCCTTGATGTCCACGGTGATGAGCGCGAAGGCGACGGCCACCAGCAGGATGAGCAGCAGCCGACTCTCTCGTGTGTCCCTCACGATGCTGGTACTGCCCCTTCGTACCTGGCGGCCGCCCGGGGCTGTGGGGCCCGGGCGGCGGCCCGTTCAGTTGAGTGTCGGATGTGTCGTCGTGGTGCTAACGGCGCGGCGAAGCGTCCAGCACCTGCTGGAGCGCCTCGAACTCCTCGACGCACTTGCCGGAGCCGAGCGCGACGGAGTCGAGCGGGTTCTCGGCGATGTGGATCGGCATGCCGGTCTCGCGGCGCAGCCGTTCGTCCAGGCCGCGGAGCAGCGCCCCGCCGCCGGTGAGCACGATGCCGCGGTCCATGACGTCGCCGGCCAGCTCGGGCGGGCACTGGTCGAGGGTGGTCTTGACCGCGTCGATGATCGAGTTGACCGGCTCGTCGATGGCGGCGCGGACCTCGGCGGCGGAGATGACCACGGTCTTGGGCAGGCCGCTGACCAGGTCGCGGCCGCGGATCTCGGCGTGCTCGTCCTTCTCCCCCTCCAGGCCGTAGGCGCTGCCGATGCTCATCTTGATCTGCTCGGCGCTGCGCTCACCGAGGAGGAGCGAGTACTCCTTCTTGATGTGCTGGACGATCGCGTTGTCCAGCTCGTCGCCGGCCACCCGGATGGACTGGGCGGTGACGATGCCGCCGAGGGAGATCACGGCGACCTCGGTGGTGCCGCCGCCGATGTCGACGACCATGTTGCCGGTGGCCTCGTGGACGGGCAGTCCGGCGCCGATCGCGGCGGCCATCGGCTCCTCGATGATGTGCACCTGGCGCGCGCCGGCCTGCGAGGAGGCCTCGATGACGGCGCGGCGCTCGACGCCGGTGATGCCGGAGGGGACGCAGACCACGACCCGGGGGCGGGCGAGGTAGCGGCGGCGGTGGATCTTGAGGATGAAGTAGCGCAGCATCCGCTCGGTGATCTCGAAGTCGGCGATCACGCCGTCCTTGAGCGGGCGGATGGCGACGATGTTGCCGGGCGTGCGCCCGATCATCTTCTTGGCCTCGGCGCCGACCGCCAGGATGCCGCCGGTGTTGGTGTTGACCGCGACGACGGACGGCTCGTTGAGGACGATCCCCTTGCCCCTGACGTACACCAGCGTGTTGGCTGTTCCGAGGTCGATCGCCAAGTCGCGGCCGATGAACGACAGGTTGCTCGCCATGGGGTGTGGGTGCCTTCCCGGGCTCGGAGTTCTTGGGGGGTGGACGGATGCGCGCCCACGCGTGGGCGGAGACCAGCTGAGCTGCCTGACCGGGCCCTTGAGTCGCGTCCATCGTAGTCACGCCGCACGGCACGGACATCGACGCGGGGCATACCGTCCATTGTCCGGAGCGTGATCGCTTCTCCGAGGATTGGGACGCCGTGTCGGCGTCCTCAGTTCCCTATTTCACGATAAGAATGCCCCGGCCGGGCCAATGGTCCCGACCGGGGCGGCACGAACGTCCTGTCGGGCGTGTCGCCCGACGGGTCAGGCGTTCGCGGGGAAGAAGATCTTGATCTCGCGCTCGGCGGACTCCGGGGAGTCGGAGGCGTGGATCAGGTTCTCGCGGGTGATGGTCGCGTAGTCGCCGCGGATGGTGCCGGAGCCGGCCTCCAGCGGGTTGGTGGCGCCGGCCAGCATCCGGATGCCCTTCACGACCTCCTCGCCCTCGACGATCATCGCGATCGACGGGCCGGAGGTCATGAACTCCAGCAGCGGCTCGTAGAACGGGCGGCCGACGTGCTCGGCGTAGTGCGTCTCCAGGGTCTCCCGGTCGAAGGTGCGCAGCTCGACGGCGGTCAGCTGCCAGCCGGCCTTGCGCTCGATGCGGCTGATGATCTCGCCCGCCAGGCCGCGGCGGACGGCGTCGGGCTTGAGCAGGACGAGAGTGCGCTGGGACACGGTGCGTCTCCTGGGGATTTGGTGCGGCATGCGGTATGGGGCAGAGGTTACCTTGCGTGAACGACCGGTCGGTTCCGCAGGCCCGCGGTCAGACGGCCTGCGCCTCGGCGGCGGCGCGGGCGGCCTTGAACTCGTCCACCTTGCGGCCGTAGTGCACCGAGCACCACCACAGGCCGGCGAAGACCACACCGAGGCCGAACATGGTCGGCAGCACGAAGCCGCTGGCGATCAGGCCGATCTGCAGGGCCCAGCCGATCTGCACCGCCCCGGGGCGGTTGATCATGCCGCAGAGCGCGATGCAGAGCGCCATCGCGATGCCGCTGACGATCCACACCGTGGCCGTCGAGACGCTGGAGAGCTGCATCGCGACCAGCGCGGCGAAGAGCACCAGCAGGGCCTCGCCGATCAGCGTCGAGGCACAGAGCGTCCTCATGTCACTTCCTCCCGAGCAGCAGGCGGGCCTCGCCCACCGTGATGACCGAACCGGTGACCAGCACCCCGGCGCCGCCGAGGTCGCCCTCCTCCTCGGCCAGGGTGACGGCGGCGGCGATGGCGTCGTCGAGCCGGGGCTCGACCTGGACCCGGTCGTCGCCGAAGACCTCGACGGCGAGGGCCGCGAGCGCGTCCACGTCCATCGCGCGGTGGGTGGAGTTCCGGGTGATGACGACCTCGGCCAGGATCGGCTCGAAGGCCTCCAGCACGCCGGCCACGTCCTTGTCCCCGGAGGTGCCGATCACGCCGACCAGGCGGGTGAAGCCGAAGGACTCGGTGATCGCGGCGACGGTGGCCCGGGCGCCGTGCGGGTTGTGCGCGGCGTCCAGGATGATCGTGGGGCTGCGGCGGACGACCTCCAGGCGGCCCGGCGAGGAGACGCCGGAGAAGGCCTGGCGGATCTTGTCCACGTCGAGCTGCCCGCCGCGGGCGCCGCCGACGCCGAAGAAGGCCTCGACCGCGGCCAGGGCGAGTGCCGCGTTGTGCGCCTGGTACTCGCCGTGCAGCGGGATGAAGACGTCCTCGTACTCCTCGCCGCCGAGGCCGCGCAGCGTCACCAGCTGGCCGCCGACGGCGAGCTCCCGGCGGATCACGCCGAACTCCATGCCCTCGCGGGCGACCGTGGCGTCCACCTCGACGGCCCGGCGCAGGATGACCTCGGCGGCGTCCAGCTGCTGCTGGGCGACCACGGCGACGGCGCCGGACTTGATGATCCCGGACTTCTCGACCGCGATCTCGCCGGTGGTGTCGCCGAGCTTGTCGGTGTGGTCGAGGCCGATCGGGGTGATCACGGCGACGGCGGAGTCGATGACGTTGGTGGCGTCCCAGGAGCCGCCCATGCCGACCTCGACCACCGCGACGTCCACCGGGGCGTCGGCGAAGGCGGCGTAGGCCATGCCGGTGAGCACCTCGAAGAAGGACATCGGGACGGGCTGCGCGGCGTCGACCATCTGCACGTAGGGCTCGATGTCGCGGTAGACCTCGACGAAGCGCTCGGGGCTGATCGGGGCGCCGTCCAGGCTGATCCGCTCGGTGACGCTCTCCACGTGCGGGCTGGTGTAGCGCCCGGTGCGCAGCTCGAAGGCGTTGAGCAGCTGCTCGATCATCCGGGCGGTGGAGGTCTTGCCGTTGGTGCCGGTGATGTGGATGGACGGGAAGGCCCGCTGGGGCTGGCCCAGGATGTCCATCAGCGCCTCGATCCGGTCGAGCGAGGGCTCCAGTTTGTTCTCCGGCCAGCGCTTGGAGAGTTCGAGCTCGACGTCGCGCAGGGCGTCGCCGCTCTCGCCGTCGGCGGGGCGGAGGGTGTACGGGTTCGGGTCGGCCTTGTCGCTCACGACCACAGTCTACGGAGCGTCGGCGGTCCGTCCTCACGGGGTGACGGCGGGGGTGGCGGCGGCGTGGCGGCGGAGCGGCCGCCGGGGCGGTGGCCGAGGTGAGAACGACCACTTTGCCCGTACTTTGCCATGATCATCTAGTTTCCTCCCTTTACTATCTTTTTGGCGATTTGAACCGCAATGGAGCATCGATTCGCAACCACGAGGAGCCGCGAACCTTTGATCACAAGGAGCACTGCGCCATGCCCGACGCCCTGCACGACTGGATCGTGCTCCGCCAGGACGCCGTCGTCTGGTTCGCCGGACTGATCTCCCTGGCGCTCGTCGGCTACATGGCCTTCGTCTTCGGACGCTTCCTCGTGTACTGGGCCGGCTCCCGCCACGCCTTCAAGCACGGCCGCCCCGCCCACCCCGGCGACCCCGCCGCCTTCCAGTGGCACCTGGTCATCCCCTGCCGCGACGAGGAGGCCGTGGTCACCCAGACCCTGGACGGCCTGCGGGCCGGCGCGCCCGAGGCCCACCTCTGGGTGATCGACGACGACAGCGAGGACGCCACCCGCGAGCTGGTGCTCGCCGCCGCGGCCCGCGACCCGCGGATCCACCTCGTCCAGCGCCGCCGCCCGCACGCCCGGATCGGCAAGGGCGCCGCGCTCAACGCCGCCTACCGGGAGATCTCCGCCCGGCTGCCCGAGGGCACCGACCGCTCCCGGGTGGTGATCGGCGTGGTCGACGCCGACGGGCAGCTCGACCCGGGCACCCTCGGCCAGGTCTGCAACCCCAAGGCCCTCGGCCGCCCCGACACCGGCGCCGTGCAGATCGGCGTCCGGATGCGCAACGCCGACGACGAACGCCCGCTGCCCGGTCGCGGCCGCACCGCCAACGCCCTCGCCCGCGCCCTGGTCCGGATGCAGGACGTCGAGTTCCAGGCCAACAACGCCGGCATGCAGCTGCTGCGCCGCCGCACCGGCAGCGTCGGCCTCGGCGGCAACGGCCAGTTCGTCCGGCTGACCGCCCTCGACTCGCTCACCGCCGAGGAGGGCCGGGCCGGCCGCCCCTGGCCCGAACGCGCCCTGCTGGAGGACTACGAGTCCGGCCTCGACCTGCGGCTGGCCGGCTGGCGGCTCACCCACGTCACCGAGACCAGCGTCTCCCAGGAGGGTCTGATCTCGCTGCGCCGCTTCCTCACCCAGCGCACCCGCTGGGCCCAGGGCAACATGCAGTGCCTGCGCTACACCGGCCGGATCCTGCGCTCCCCGCACTACACGCCGGCCGGCAAGGCCGAGGTGCTGTACACCTTCCTCCAGCCCGTGGTCTGCGTGCTGCTGGTGCTGCTCCTCCCGCTCTCGCTCGCCATCACCACCGCCGGGCTGGTGCTCTTCCCCGCCGAGACCGCCGAGTTCCAGCTCCGCTGGGGCCCGTGGATGCTGCTGGCCTTCGCGCTCGCCACGCTGCCGATGGTGTTCTGGGGCTTCGCCTACCGCACGGCCGTCCACCCCGACCGCAGCCGGCTCACCGGGCTGCTCTGGGGCGTCCTGGTCTGGCTGTACGCCTACCACCTCTTCGTGGTCGCCGTCCGGGCCGCCGTCCGGCTGCTGCTCGGCCGCAACGGCTGGGCCAAGACCCGGCGCAACGCCGAGAAGGTCGCCGTCGGCGCCCCCACCGCGCTCGAGTCCTGAGCCGCCCCACCGCGCCCCGCACCTCCCCCACCCGCCGCCGCCCCACCGGAGCCTCCCCATGAGCATGTGCCTGCCCCCGAACAGCGTCGCCGTCGTCCTCGGCACCCGCCCCGAGCTGGTCAAGCTCGCCCCGCTGATCCACGAGCTCGGCGACGCCACCCGCCTGGTCCACACCGGCCAGCACTGGGACGAGGCGATGTCCGGCCGCTTCCTGCGCGACCTCGACCTGCCGGAGCCCGAACTGCTCACCGGCGTCGGCGGCCGCCCCCGGGCCGGCCAGATCGCCCAATCCCTCGGCCAGCTGGACGCCGCCTTCGCCCAGGACCGCCCCGCCGCCGTCGTCGTCCAGGGCGACACCAACGCCACCCTCGCCGGGGCGCTGGCCGCCAACGCCCGGGAGATCCCGCTGGTGCACGTCGAGGCCGGGCTGCGCAGCTACGACCGGGCGATGCCCGAGGAGCACAACCGGGTGATGGTCGACCACGTCGCCGACCTGCTCTGCGCCGCCACCGAGGACAACGTCGCCAACCTGCGGGCCGAGTCCCTCGACGGCGGGCGGATCGAGCTCACCGGCAACACCGTCGTCGAGGTGGTCCGCCGTCAGCTGCCGGACGAGGCCACCCGCGCCGCACTGCTCGCCGCGCACGGGCTGCGCCCGGACGCCTACGTGCTGGCCACCGTGCACCGCCCGGAGAACACCGACACCGCCGAGGCGCTCGGCGCGGTGCTGGCCGAGCTGGACCGGATCGCCCGGGCCGGCACCCCGGTGCTGTTCCCGATGCACCCGCGCACCCGGGCCGCCGTCGAGCGCTTCGGGCTGGACGCCCTGCTGGAGCGGCTCGCCGTCACCGAGCCGGTCGGCTACGGCGACTTCCTGGGCCTGGCGAGCCACGCCGCGCTGCTGGTCTCCGACTCCGGCGGCGTGCAGGAGGAGTGCACCGTGCTCGGCCGCCCGCTGCTGGTGGTGCGCCGCTCCACCGAGCGCCCGGAGGCGGTGGACGCCGGCTTCGCCGCGCTGGTGCGGCCCGGCGAGGAACTGGGCGGGCAGGCCCGCGCCTGGCTGTCCGACACCCCCGAGCGGCTGGCCCGGCTGGCCGCCACCCCGAGCCCGTACGGCGACGGCCTGGCCTCGGCCCGGATCGCCGGACTGACCGCCGAACTGGCCGGGCACAGCCCCGCCACAGCGCTGCCGCAGGCCGCGTAGGTCCTCTTGACAGCCGGATTGGTCTACTCCACCTTGTGAGGCAAGTCCCCTTTCCCACCAGGGACTTGAGTTGTCGGTAGCTCCCGCACACGCACCATCGACACCCCGGACGGCACCGCCCCCACCCAGTGCCGCCGGGCCTCCCCCACTGGAGCTGGAGTCATGCCACCTGTCCGACCGCGGCGCCCGCGCGCCGTCCACCCCCTGCTCGCCGGAGTGAGCGCCGTCGTGCTCGGCCTCGGCGGGCTCGCCGTGGCCGACGGCACCGGCGCGCACGCCGCCGACACCGACCTGATCACCAACGGAGGCTTCGAGACCGGGAACCTGTCCGGCTGGACCTGTGCGAACGGGACGGTCCAGAGCGCCACCGTGCACTCCGGCCGGTACGCCCTGCAGTCCACCCCCGCCGGCTCCGACACCGGCGAGTGCTCCCAGACCGTCGCCGTCCTGCCGTCCTCCACGTACACCCTGACCTCCTGGGTCCAGGGCTCGTACGTCTACCTGGGCGCCCGCGGCACCGGCGGCACCGACCCGAGCACCTGGACCCCGGGCGGCACCGGCTGGAGCCAGTTGAGCACCGGCTTCACCACCGGCGCGAACACCACCAGCGTCACCGTCTACCTGCACGGCTGGTACGGGCAGCCGGCCTTCCTCGCCGACGACGTCTCCCTGCTCGGCCCGGGCGGGTCCCAGCCCTCGCAGAGCCCCACCGGCCCGGCGTCCCCGAGCCCCAGCGCGACGGCCACCGACACCGGCAGCCCCTCGCCCAGCGGCACCGGCAGTTCCTCCCCCACCGGCACGGCGACCCCGACCAGACCGCCCGGCCTGCCCAAGCACGTCCTCACCGGCTACTGGCAGGACTTCGACAACGGCGCCACCCCGCAGCGGATCAGCGACGTCCCGGCCGCCTACGACATCATCGCGGTCTCCTTCGCCGACGCCACCGCCACCCGCGGCGGGCTCGGCTTCACCCTCGACCCCGCGCTCTCCGCCAAGCTCGGCGGCTACACCGACGCCCAGTTCAAGGCCGACATCGCGGCCAAACGGGCGGCCGGCAAACGCGTGGTGCTCTCGATCGGCGGCCAGAACGGCACGGTCTGGGTGGGCGACTCCGCCTCCGCCGCCGCCTTCACCGACTCCGCCTGGGCACTGATGCAGAGTTACGGCTTCGACGGGATCGACATCGACCTGGAGAACGGCGTCAGCTCGACCTACCTGGCGCAGGCGCTGCACTCCCTCGCGGCGAAGGCGGGCAGCGGGTTCACCCTCACCATGGCGCCGCAGACCATCGACATGCAGTCGACCGGGATGGAGTACTTCAAGCTGGCGCTGAACGTGCAGGACATCCTGACCATCGTCAACATGCAGTACTACAACTCCGGTGCGATGAACGGCTGCGACGGCAACGTCTACTCCCAGGGCACCGAGAACTTCCTCACCGCGCTGGCCTGCATCCAGCTCAAGGGCGGGCTGCGGCCCGACCAGGTGGGCCTCGGGGTGCCGGCCTCCACCAGCGCCGCGGGCGGCGGCTACATCGACCCGGGCACCGTGGACAACGCGCTGGACTGCCTGGCCACCGGGACCAACTGCGGCAGCTACAAGCCGGACACCACCTGGCCCGGCATCGGCGGGGCGATGACCTGGTCCACCAACTGGGACGCCGGGGCGGGCGGTCCGGTCGCCGGCACCATCGGCGCCCATCTGCACGCGATGAACTGAGCGGGCCGCCCGAGCCGGGGCGTCAGACCCCGGCCCGGGCCTCCGGGACGTGCACCGCGCCGCCGTGCCGGCGGCGCAACTCGGCGGTGATCTCGGCCAGTTCGCCCTCGGGCAGCAGCGGCAGCATCATCGCGACGCCCTGCAGCAGCCCGCCGAGCAGGTAGGTGGTGTCCGCCGTCGCGGCGACCAGGCCGCGCACCTCGGCCACCCGGCCGTCCGCGACCGCCTCGATCAGCTGGGCCGCGCTCGCGGTCTCCTCGTCCACCTGGACCGCGGCGGTGTCGTCCGGGGCCCGCCGGGCCATCGCCCGCAGCACCCGGTCGCCGACCTCGGGGGCGTAGGCCTTGCGGACGGCCTCGGCGGCGATCCAGGTGAGCAGGGTGGCCACCTCCCGCTCGGCGTTCTCCGCCAGCAGCAGGTCCAGCTCGTGGTCGAAAGCGAGCTGGTTCCCGTGCCGGAAGGCGAGCAGCAGCGTCGCCGCCCTGGCCTTGGCCTCCTCGACCGCCTCGGCAGGCAGTTCCTGGGCCAACTCCTCGGTCACCACCACGCCATGCCCTCCCGTCCGTCGCTCAGCAGGAACGCTCAGCAGAAACACCTTCGGAAACTCCGTGCACACCGTACACATCCGACCTGGAAACTTCCGCGAACGCGCGCGGGCAAGACCGGAATCAATTCGCTCCGAATAGGACCTCACCCGGTCCAGGATGAATATTCGCCGGAAGGGAGCAATGTTGCTGCGCTATTAGGCGTAGCGGCTGGCGTATTAGCCGCAGAGACCGAGCGCCGGAACCGGCGCGCGGCGATCCGGAAAAAGCCGAGGGGCCGCACCCCGCGCGTCGCGGAGTGCGGCCCCTCCGGGCCGGTGCGGGCTCAGCCCTGCGGCAGCGCCGCGAGCTGGGCGGTGATCCGGGCGATGTCGGCCTCGGCGGCCTCCTGACGGCCCCGGATCTTGGCGACCACCTCGTCCGGCGCCTTGGCCAGGAAGGCCTCGTTGCCGAGCTTGGCGGTGGTCTGGGACTTCTCCTTCTCGGCGGCCGCGAGGTCCTTGGCGAGGCGCTTGCGCTCCGCCGCGACGTCGATGGTGCCGGAGAGGTCCAGCGCGACGGTGGCGCCGGCCACCGGCAGCGAGGCGGTGGCCGCGAAGCCCTCGCCGGGCGCGGTCAGCCACAGCAGCGAGCGGATCGCGTCCTCGTGCGCGACCAGCGCGGTACCGCCCAGCTCCAGGACGGCCGGGACGCGCTGGCGGTCCTGCAGACCCTGGTCGATGCGGAACCGGCGGACCTCGGTGACCACCTGCTGCACCGTGGCGACCTCGGCCTCGGCCCCGGCGTCGCGGAAGCCGCTGTCCTTCGGCCACTCGGCGACGACCAGCGACTCGGCGCCGGTGAGCCGGGTCCACAGGGTCTCGGTGACGAACGGGACCACCGGGTGCAGCAGCCGGAGGGTGACGTCCAGGACCTCGCCCAGCACCCGGCGCGAGGCGTCCGCCTGCGGGCCGCCCTTGGCCAGGGTGGTCTTGGAGAGCTCGACGTACCAGTCGAAGACCTCGTCCCAGGCGAAGTGGAACAGCGCGTCCGAGACCTTGGCGAACTCGTAGCCGTCGTACAGCGCGTCCACCTCGGCGACGGTGGCGTTCAGCCGCGACAGGATCCAGCGGTCGGCCGCGGTCAGCTCCTCCGGCGCGGGCAGCGGGCCCTCGACGGTGGCGCCGTTCATCAGCGCGAAGCGGGTCGCGTTCCAGATCTTGTTGCAGAAGTTGCGCGAGCCCTTGACCCAGTCCTCGCCGATCGGCACGTCGGCGCCCGGGTTGGCGCCGCGGGCCAGGGTGAAGCGGACGGCGTCGGCGCCGTAGGCGTCCATCCAGTCCAGCGGGTCCACGGCGGTGCCGGAGGACTTCGACATCTTCTTGCCGAACTCGTCACGCACCAGACCGGTCAGCGCGACGGTCTTGAACGGCGCCTCGCCGTCCATCGCGTACAGGCCGAACATCATCATCCGGGCGACCCAGAAGAAGATGATGTCGTGGCCCGTGACCAGGACGTCGGTCGGGTAGAACTTCTCCAGGTCGGCCGTCTTCTCCGGCCAGCCCAGCGTGGAGAACGGCCACAGGCCGGAGGAGAACCAGGTGTCCAGGACGTCCGGGTCCTGCACCCAGCCCTCGCCGGTCGGCGGCTGCTCGTCGGGGCCGACGCAGACGACCTGGCCCTCGGGGCCGTACCAGACCGGGATCCGGTGGCCCCACCAGAGCTGGCGCGAGATGCACCAGTCGTACATGTTGTCGACCCAGTCGAAGTAGCGGCGCTCCAGCGACTTCGGGTGGATCTCGACCTTGCCGTCCCGGACGGCGTCGCCGGCGGCCTTGGCCAGCGGCTCGACCTTGACCCACCACTGCAGCGACAGCCGCGGCTCGACCACCGTGTGGCAGCGCGAGCAGTGGCCGACGGCGTGCATGTACGGACGCTTCTCGGCGACGATCCGGCCCTGCTCGCGCAGCGCGCCGACGACGGCCGAGCGGGCCTCCATCCGGTCCAGGCCGAGGAACGGGCCGTGCACGGTGATCGCGCCGCGCTCGTCCATCACCGTCAGGTTCGGCAGGTCGTGACGCTGGCCGATGGCGAAGTCGTTCGGGTCGTGCGCGGGCGTCACCTTGACGGCGCCGGTGCCGAACTCCGGGTCGACGTGCTCGTCCGCGACGACCGGGATCTCCCGGTCGGTCAGCGGCAGCTTGATGGTCCGGCCGACCAGGTGCCGGTACCGCTCGTCGTCCGGGTGGACGGCCACGGCGGTGTCGCCCAGCATCGTCTCGGCCCGGGTGGTGGCGACGACGATGGAGTCCTCGCCGTCCCCGTAGCGGATCGAGACCAGCTCGCCCGGGGTGTCCTCGTGCTCCACCTCGATGTCGGACAGCGCGGTGAGGCAGCGCGGGCACCAGTTGATGATGCGCTCGGCGCGGTAGATCAGGCCGTCGTCGAACAGCCGCTTGAAGATGGTCTGGACGGCCTGCGACAGGCCCTCGTCCATGGTGAAGCGCTCGCGCGACCAGTCCACGCCGTCGCCGAGGCGGCGCATCTGGCCCAGGATGCGGCCGCCGTAGCTCTTCTTCCAGTCCCAGACCTTCTCGACGAAGGCCTCCCGGCCCAGGTCGTGCCGGGACAGCCCGGCCTCGGCGAGCTGCTGCTCGACCTTGTTCTGGGTGGCGATGCCGGCGTGGTCCATGCCGGGCAGCCAGAGCGTCTCGAAGCCCTGCATGCGCTTGCGGCGGGTCAGCGCGTCCATCAGCGTGTGCTGGAACGCGTGGCCCAGGTGCAGCACGCCGGTGACGTTCGGCGGGGGGATGACGATCGTGTACGCGGGCTTGTCGCTCTTCGCGTCCGCGGTGAAGTAACCACGCTCCACCCAGCGCTCGTACAGCTCGCCCTCTACGTCCGCGGGGGTGTAGGTCGTCGGGAGGGTTGCCGCATCGTCCCCGGCAAAGGTGCTCACGGGGCGCTGGTTCGTCGTGTCGGTCACGACGCACAGTTTACGTAACCGCGGGCGCTGGTTACGAACCGCTTTCGGTCCGCGGGCCCGGCCCCTCCGGGCCCTCCCGGTGTGGGTGCCGTGCGGTAGCGTGCCCGGGCACTCGTCCAGGTGACCGGACGTGCACGGAGAACTACCCACACCAGAGGAACGGCCGCGGGTGCGGCGGGGGAGCACGAGGACAGATGTACGGCCAGGGACAGCAGTACCCGCAAGGACAGCCGCCCTACGGGGGCCAGCCGTACGGCGGCCCGCCGCCGCAGCAGCCGCCCCACGGCGCCCCCCAGCAGCCGTACGGGTACCCGCCCCAGCAGCCGTACGGCGCGCCGCAGCCCCCGTACGGCCCGCCCGGCTACCCCCCGCAGGCCCCGTACGGCCAGCCGGGCTACCCCCCGCAGGCCCCGTACGGCCAGCCGGGCTACCCTCCACCCCCGCGCAAGGGCCGGGGCGGCCTGGTGGCCGGCCTGGTGATCGGCGCCCTGGTGCTCGGCGGCGGCGGTTTCGCCGCCTGGAAGTTCCTCGGCTCCGACGGCGACCCGGGCGGCACGTACAAGATCTCCACCCCGCAGACCCTCCCGGACGGCTACGTCCAGAAGACGGCCAAGGAGGAGGCGGTCGACCCCGCCAAGGCGGACGCCAAGGAGGCCGTCAAGTACGGCAGCGACCTCACCGTCGTGGTCGCCAACTACACCAAGGGCGGCGACCCGCTGGACGCCGTGACGGTGGCCGGCCTGTACGGGACGCTCAACAGCCCCGACCGGATCATCGAGGACTCCAGGACCGGCGGCAGCAGCCTCACCTGGACCACCCCGCTGACCGACTTCCCCGCCCAGGACGGCCACAGCTCCTCCGCCCGGCTCGCCTGCGGCGTCTACTCACTGCTGGGCGGCAAGAGCCAGTCCACGGTCTGCATCTGGGCCGACCGGTCGACCTACGCCCGGGTGACCTTCCTCAAGGGCGGCCTCACCGGCACCGGCGGCAGCGCCCTCACCCCGGCCCAGGCGGCCGAGCGGACCCGCGCCGTCCGCGACGCCATGAAGGTCGCCAAGTAGTCCGGGCAGCGGCCCGGAACCCCCACACCGCACCCCACCGCCGGAGCCCCCGGCGGCATTTCCGCGTGACGTCCAGAAAGGGCCTCGCATGTCCGATCAGAACCCGTACGGGCCTCCGCAGCCCGGCTACCCGGCGACCCCGCCGCCGGCCGACCCCGGCTACGGCGGCGTCCCGCCGCAGGCCCCGCCGCCCGGCTACCCCGCGCCCGGCGCGCCGGCGGCCGGCGGCTACCCGGGGTACGCGGAGGCGGCGCCCGGGTACGGCGGGTACCCGCCGGTGCCGCCGCCGCGCAAGTCCCGCAAGACGCTCTGGATCGTGCTGGGGACCATCGCCGCCGTCGTGGTGCTCGGCGGCGGCACGCTCGCCTACTTCATCTGGGACAAGGCGAGCAGCGCGGGCACCCAGAAGATCGTCCTGCCGGCCACCTTCAAGGACCTCAGCCGCAACGACGACAGCGAGGTCACCTCCGCCATGGAGAAGGCGATGACCGACAGCCTCGGTCAGGGCGACGGCAACTGGAAGCCGACCGGCGTGGCCGGCATGTACCAGAACGCCCAGTCCGAGCCGCAGATACTCGTCGCCGGGGCCTACGGCAAGGTCCTGCTGCCCAAGCAGGAGCTGGACCAGGCCTTCAACGGCGTCGGCGGCAAGGGCGGCGCGACCGTCACCGACCGCCGCACGGTGGACGCCGGCCCCAAGGGCGGCACCATGGAGTGCGGCGTGATGACCGAGACCGACAGCAAGGTCGGCATGTGCGCCTGGGCCGACAACAGCAGCCTGGTCATCGTGATGCAGATGCCGTCCGACGCCGGCGGCCAGCCCGACCTCGACAAGATCGCCGCCGACACCCGCGACCTGCGCGCGGTGGCCGAGGTCGCCAAGTAAGGCCCACCCCGTACACGGCCCGTACGCGCAGGGGCCCCGCACCGGATCCGGTGCGGGGCCCCTGCGCGT
>NZ_JBFBGS010000025.1:103417-140258 GCF_040684795.1 Kitasatospora sp. NPDC089797
GGGGGCGGTGAGTTCGCCGAGGGCTGTGAGGGCGAGGTCGCGGCGCCCTGCGTCCACGACGGTGCGGGGCCCCTGCGCGTACGGGCTGCGTACGGCCGTCGGGTCAGGCGCTCTTGTCGCGCCGCTCGCGCTTGATCATGTCGCGCGGGACCAGGGTGGGGATGGCGTGCTTGGAGACGACGTCCCCGGTGACCACCACGCGGGCGACGTCCTGGCGCGAGGGCACCTCGTACATCACGGACATCAGCACCTCCTCCATGATGGCCCGCAGACCGCGCGCGCCGGTGCCGCGCAGGATCGCCTGGTCGGCGATCGCCTCCAGCGCGTCGCGCGAGAACTCCAGCTCCACGCCGTCCAGTTCGAACAGCTTGCGGTACTGCTTGACCAGCGCGTTCTTCGGCTCGGTGAGGATCTGCAGCAGCGCCTCGCGGTCGAGGTTGTGCACGCTGGTGATCACCGGCAGACGGCCGATGAACTCGGGGATCATGCCGAACTTCACCAGGTCCTCGGGCATCACCTGGCGGAAGTGGTCGCTGGCGTCCGACTCCCGCTTGGACCGGATGTTGGCGCCGAAGCCGATGCCCTTGGCACCCGCGCGGCCCTCGATGATCCGCTCCAGGCCGGCGAACGCGCCGCCGACGATGAACAGCACGTTGGTGGTGTCGATCTGGATGAACTCCTGGTGCGGGTGCTTGCGGCCCCCCTGCGGCGGCACCGACGCGGTGGTGCCCTCCAGGATCTTCAGCAGCGCCTGCTGCACGCCCTCGCCGGAGACGTCCCGGGTGATCGACGGGTTCTCGCTCTTGCGCGCGACCTTGTCGATCTCGTCGATGTAGATGATCCCGGTCTCGGCCTTCTTGACGTCGTAGTCGGCCGCCTGGATCAGCTTGAGCAGGATGTTCTCGACGTCCTCGCCGACGTACCCGGCCTCGGTCAGCGCGGTGGCGTCCGCGATCGCGAACGGCACGTTCAGCATCCGGGCCAGGGTCTGCGCCAGCAGCGTCTTGCCGGAGCCGGTCGGGCCCAGCAGCAGGATGTTGGACTTGGCGAGCTCGATCGCGTCCTCACGGCCGTTGCCGCCGCTGCGCCCCGCCTCGCCCGCCTGGACGCGCTTGTAGTGGTTGTAGACGGCCACCGACAGCGCCTTCTTGGCGAGGTCCTGGCCGACCACGTACTGGTCCAGGAACTCGTAGATCTCACGCGGCTTCGGGAGCTCCTCGAAGCGGACCTCGGAGGTCTCGGCGAGTTCCTCCTCGATGATCTCGTTGCACAGGTCGATGCACTCGTCGCAGATGTACACGCCTGGGCCGGCGATCAGCTTCTTCACCTGCTTCTGCGACTTGCCGCAGAACGAGCACTTGAGCAGGTCGCCACCGTCTCCGATGCGTGCCACGAGGTGCTTCCCCTTCGCCAGGGGCCCCGCAGGGTTCCGGGGCCTGGTGCTGTGGACCGTCCGCGCCGACGGCGCTCGGTCTCGCTATCCGACGGTACTCTGCCGGGCCCTTGATTCCGTCCTCTTCGCCGGGTCTGCCCTACGCCCTGGGCGAATTGATACCGAACAGATGCCGTGGCAGAACTCGCCGACGGACCGGGGCGGGGCGCGCGAACCGCTGCGCGCCCCGCCCCGGCGGTGCCGACCTCAGGAGGTCAGCGAGGTCTTGCGGGTGGAGATGATCTGGTCGACCAGGCCGTACTCCTTGGCCTCCTCGGCGGTGAGGATCTTGTCGCGCTCGATGTCGTCGCGCACCTGCTCCACCGACTTGTTGGAGTGCTTGGAGAGCATCTCCTCCAGCTGCTCGCGCATCCGGAAGATCTCCTTGGCCTGGATCTCCAGGTCGGACACCTGACCGCGGCCGGTCTCGGTGTACGGCTGGTGGATCAGGATCCGGGCGTTCGGCAGCGCCATCCGCTTGCCGGGGGTGCCGGCGGCGAGCAGCACGGCCGCCGCGGAGGCCGCCTGGCCCATGCAGACCGTGGTGATGTCCGGCTTGACGTACTGCATGGTGTCGTAGATGGCCGTCAGGGCCGTGAACGAGCCGCCGGGCGAGTTGATGTACATCTGGATCTCGCGGTCCGGGTCCATCGACTCCAGGCACAGCAGCTGCGCCATGATGTCGTTCGCCGAGACGTCGTCGACCTGCGAGCCGAGGAAGATGATGCGCTCCTCGAACAGCTTGGCGTACGGGTCGTACTCGCGGATGCCCTGCGTGGTGCGCTCGACGAAGCGGGGGACGATGTAGCGGCCCTCGGCGCGCATGTCCTCGACGCGGGCCTGGGCGGCCGACAGGCTGGGGATGTTCATGGGGTTTCTGGTCCTCCGGGGCGTTGTGGCTGTGGTCTCGTGGGCCGGGCCGGGCCGGGCCGAGGCTCAGGCGCCCGTGCCGCCGCCGCCCGGGACGTCCGCGGCGCTGTGCATGATCGCGTCGATGAGGCCGTACTCCAGGGCCTCCTCCGGGCTGAACCAGCGGTCGCGGTCGGAGTCCGAGGTGATCTGCTCGAAGGACTGGCCGCTGTGGAAGGCGATCAGCTCGGACATCCGCTTCTTGGTGCGGAGCAGCTGCTCGGCCTGGATGCGGATGTCGGTGGCGGAGCCGCCGAGGCCCGCGGAGGGCTGGTGCATCAGGATGTTGGCGTTCGGCAGCGAGAAGCGCTTGCCCTTGGCGCCGGCGGTCAGCAGGAACTGGCCCATCGAGGCGGCCATGCCCATCGCGATGGTGACGACGTCGTTCTTGATGTACTGCATGGTGTCGTAGATCGCCATGCCCGCCGAGATCGATCCGCCCGGGGAGTTGATGTAGAGGAAGATGTCCTTCTCGGGGTCCGCGGCCAGCAGCAGCAGCTGCGCGGTGATCTTGTTGGCGATGTCGTCGTCGACCTGCTGGCCGAGGAAGATGATCCGCTCGTTGAGCAGCCGGTTGTAGACCTGGTCGCCAAGACCGCCGAGCACGTCACCAGCGGCGGCGTGCGGCGCCATCGGGCCAGGCATCTGCATCTGCGGGAACGTCACTTAGCCACCTGCTCAGTCGATTTGGACGGTCGCTCCACGGCCGTCACGGTGTCGCACAGCTTCCGGGTATCACGTTGTGATTGTCGCTGTCCAAGGACCCTAACGCGCAGGCCCGGCCGCAGAATCCCTCACGCAGAACTGTTCGCTGTGAGCGCAGGGTCGCGGGGTGCCCGAAGGGACGACAGCGGGCCCGGACACCGTACGGCGTCCGGGCCCGCTGGGTCACCTCGGGGGGGGGTTACCGGGGCACTCAGGCCTCGGTGCCCTCCTCGGCCTTGTCGGCGACGGCCTCGACGGTCTCGGCCGACTCGTCGGCCTCGTCGTCGTCGAAGTTGATCTCGTTGCCCTCGGTGTCGACGACCTTGGCGGCCTCGACCACGGTGGCCAGCGCCTTGCCGCGGGCGACCTCGCCGACCAGCAGCGGAACCTGGCCGCCCTGGACGACCTGCTGGGCGAACTGGTCCGGGGTCAGGCCCGAGCCGGCGGCGCGGCGGATGAGGTGCTCGGTGAGCTCCTCCTGGTTAACACCCAGCTCCTCGTTGGCGACGATCTGGTCCAGGACGAACTGGGTCTTGATGCCCTTCTTCGCCTGCTCCTCGATCTCCGCGTCCCACTCCTCGCGGGTCTTGCCCTGGGTCTCCAGGTAGGTGTCGATGTCGAGGCCCATCGGCTCGAGCTGGTGGTGCTCGACGTTGTGCTTGCGGGTCTCGATCTCGTCCTTCAGGAGCTTCTCGGGGTACTCGATCTCAACCAGCGTGAGCAGCGCGTCGAGGACCTTCTCCTGGGCCTGGGTGGCCTGGTCGTACTCCTTCATGCGCTCCAGGCGCTTGCGGGAGTCGGCGCGCAGCTCCTCCAGGGTGTCGAACTCGCTGGCCAGCTGGGCGAACTCGTCGTCCAGCTCCGGCAGCTCCTTCTCCTGGACGGCGGTGACGGTGACGGTGACCTCGGAGGTCTTGCCCGCCTGGGTGCCACCCTTGAGCTCGGTCTCGAAGGTCTTCTCGTCGCCGGCCGACAGGCCGATCACGGCGTCGTCGATGCCGTCGATCAGACGGCCCGAGCCGATCTCGTAGCTGACGCCCGCGGCGGTGCCGTCCTCCGGCACCTCACCGTCGACCTTGGCGATCAGGTCGACGACCACGGTGTCGCCGGCGGCCGCGGCGCGCTCGACGTCCTTGACCGAGGAGAAGCGCTCGCGCAGCTGCTCCAGCGACTTCTCGATGTCCTCGTCGGAGACGGCGATCGGGTCGACGGTCACCTCGATGGAGGAGAACTCCGGCAGGGTGATCTCCGGACGGATGTCCACCTCGGCGGTGAACTTCAGGTCACCGCCATCGGCGATCTTCTCGACACCCTCGATGTTGGTGATGTCGGGCTGGCCGAGGACCTCGATCTTGCCCTCGTCGACGGCCTGCGTGTAGAAGCGCGGCAGGGCGTCGTTGACGGCCTCCTCCAGCACGGCACCACGGCCGAAGCGCTGGTCGATGACGCGAGCCGGGATCTTGCCCTTGCGGAAGCCCGGAACCGTGACCTGCTGGTTGATCTTCTTGTACGCCGCGTCGAGGCTGGGCTTGAGCTCCTCGAAGGGCACCTCGACGGTGAGTCGAACCCGGGTCGGGTTCAGAGTCTCGACGGCGCTCTTCACGGTTAGGTCTCCTATGGGCTTGCGGTCAGGTTGTCTCCGCCCGCCCCGCGCAGCCGGCCGGGGCCGGTACGGACGGGTCGGACGAGACGGGCGATGGGCGGTTGGAGCTGCATCTCCCGTGTGGGTGGACGGTGAGCTTGACTCCTCGCCCTCGTGCGGTTGACCTGGGTGGACGCCACAGGGACTACCGCCAGCGCCCCATCCTACCGGTACCACGAAAGGCGGACGCCAGACGCCACCGTACCGCCGCCGCAGGGCCTCCACCCAGGCGGTGGTACAGCCCGGTGGTACAGCACAGGGCCCCGCCCCGATGGGCGAGACCCTGCCGCACTGTCGGGGTGACCGGATTCGAACCGACGGCCTTCCGCTCCCAAAGCGGACGCGCTACCAAACTGCGCCACACCCCGTGGTGCCGAGAGGAAGCGTACACGCCGGGCCTGTACCGCCCGTCGACATATTCGGGGCGCGACGGGAGTGCGGTGAGGGCGTGCCGGAAGGGGGTGCGCGGGAACGCGGTGTGCACGAGGGCGACCGGACCGGGTACGCTGTCCCCCGGACTTCCGACCGGTGACGGTCGGGCTTCCGCGCGGGTGTAGCTCAATGGTAGAGCCCTAGTCTTCCAAACTAGTCACGCGAGTTCGATTCTCGTCACCCGCTCTTCCGGCCCGGCCCCGGTGCGCCCAGCGCACCGGGGCCGTCGGCGTTCCCGGGCCGGGCGGGCTCAGAGCCCGAGCCGGGCGGCCCGGGCGGCGGCCCGGTCGAGCAGCTGGTGCACGTCGCCCTCCCGGGTGGCGGGGCGGTCGTTGTACTCGTCCGGGGAGCGCGCCGGGCGGCCGGTGGCGTGCAGCACCTCCATCAGCTGGATCCGGCCGACCCGCACCGTCGCCGGGGTGCCGTAGCCGTGCGCCAGCACGGCGGCCTGGGCGCCGAGCAGGCAGACCCGGCCCGCCGCGTCCCACATCGCGCCCTGCAGCCAGCCGTGGGCGCCGATGTAGCGCGAGGCGAGCCGCAGGTGGTCGGCGGCGGTGACCGGGACGGGCCGGGCGGGCCGGCGCAGCGCCCGGTCCAGCAGGGTGGCCCGGGGCTCCGGGTGGCCCGCGTACCAGGGGCGCAGGGTGCTCCCGTAGCGGCAGACGCACGGCCCGGGGGTGCGCGCGGGGGCGGGCAGCGAGGCGAGGTAGGCCTCGATCTCGGCGACCAGGCCGGAGCCGTCCCAGTGGATCGGGTACGGCGCGACGGGCGTCGGGTCGGTGCGGGGCATGCGGGCTCTCCAGGCGGGCGGCCGTCAGGTTCCGCTCCCCAAAGTGGGGCATTCCGGTCATTTCCGCGACCGGAGGACCAGGCTGTGCGAACGGTTTCCCGCACGGCGGTCGGGCCGATAGCCTCGGCGGCGTTCGAGCGCAGTTCGAGCGCTGCCCAGGCGCCGCGCTCCCGAGGTGGAGGAGTCCCGGTGCGTTCGCAGGAGCGACTGGCCGTCATACAGCGCTGCGTGGTCCTGGAGATGGCGCGCCTGGGCCAGGTGTTCCATCCGGACGGCGAGGTGGTGCGCGGCCCGGGCACCACGGCGGTGGCGGTGCGCGAGCACCCCGGGGACGACGGCGGCGCCGGGCACGTGGACCTCGGCTTCGTGCTGCACCTGGGCCGGGCGGACGCACCGGTGGTGTGGGACTGCGCGGCCGGCCTCGGCAAGACCGAGGAGGAGAAGCTCGCGAACGCGGTGAAGATGTGGGCGACCACCACCGCCTCGGTGCTGGTCGAGCTGGCGGACGGCCGGGGGATCCACGCCGACCGGCCGGCCCTGCCCGAACTCCCGGGCTGGCGGGCGGTGCAGGGGCCGGCGGCGGTGTTCGGCTTCGGCAACGAGCACCTGGCGGCCTGGCTCGCCGAGCACCGGGTGCTGCCGGCGCTGGCTCCGGCGCTGCGTCAGGAGCTGGCCGGGCCGGGGCCGGTCGGGGTGAAGCTCTTCCTGGGCGGGAAGGCGGGCGACGACGTCGCCGAGGTCCGGGTGGACGGCGAGGTCTCGGAGACGGCCTCCGCGGCGCTGCGCGCGCTGGACTGGCCGCGCGGCGAACGGCTCTGCTGGGCACGGCTGTTCGTCCTGCTGACGACGGAGCGGGCAGCACCGGTCACGGCCGCACCGGCGGGCGCCGGTGTGCCCGCGCCGGTACGTGCCCCGGCCCCGGCGGCGACCCGCCCCCGGGGTCTGTTCGCCCGCTGGCGGGAGGCCCGGCGGACCGGCCGGTAGGCACGACCCGCCCGCTCACCTCCGGGGCGCTCCCGTCCCGGTCAGCCGCCGGTGATGCTGGAGATGCTGTGGGCCAGGTTGGCCAGTATGGAGTTGATGGAGGTCGCCATCGTGGTCTCGTGCAGCATGAAGCCGAACAGGGCGGCGATGATCGCGTGCAGGATCTTCATCTGCTTGTTCCGGATGAAGATGATGCACAGGATCGCGAACAGGACCAGCGCGGAGACGGAGAGTGCCACCCGGACTCACTTCCTCGTTTCATAGCGTGGTGCCGCCGCCCGGCGACACCTGCGAAGCCGGACCCCGGCCTGTCCGACGGTCCCGAGGCGGAATCGCGGACCGACCGGCGCAGCGCCGGTGAGGGGACCCGCGTCGAACCGCTGCCTGCTGTGCCGCACGCGTCGCCCCCAATCCCCCGAATCCTGAACAGTCCCGCCCGGACTCAGTGTGGTCGACCGTGCCGATTGCGTAAAGGTCTGACAGCCGGCCCACCGCCGACATCCTGCGATGCGAGACGAGTTTCCGCCGACCGGGACGATAGCGGAGCCGTTCTGACGAATCGTCGGCGGGGCGGTGCTGAGCGGCGGGGAAGCGTCCGGGGGCGGGGAGCGGAAGCCGCTGATCCGGTCAGCCGACGGGGCGTCCGATATGGCCGAAGATCAGCTGCCAGGCTTGACAGCACCGCTCCCGCCTGCCGGTGGCATGTGCCGACCCGCCGGGCGAGTCACCCGCCCCGGGGCCCGACCCGGAGGCGAGCGGGCGACAGACCAGTCAGTCGCGCCAGAGCAGGAGGACGGCGCGGTCGTCGTTGATGTCCCGGGCGACCGTCTCGATCAGCGCGGACGCCGCGCCCGCGCCGGCGCCGGGGGCACCGCCGGGGACCAGCCGGTCGGCCTCCCCCATCAGCCGGTCCATGCCCTCGGTGAGGTCCCGGCCGGGCGCCTCGACCATGCCGTCGGTGCACAGCAGCAGCACGTCGCCCCGGTTCAGCCGGCCGCGCACGCCGTCGAACTTGGCGCCGTCGTAGATGCCGAGCAGCGGCCCCTCGGCCTCCTTGACCTCCCAGCGCCCCTCACCGCCCAGGCGCTGCATGCCGGGCAGGTGACCGGCCGAGAGCAGTTCGTACTCGCCGGTGTCCAGGTCCAGCACCAGGTGGACGGCGGTGGCGAAGCCCTCCTCCCAGGACTGGCGCAGCAGGTAGCCGTTGGCGGCGGGCAGGAAGTCGTGCGCGGGCAGCGAGCCGACCAGGCCGCCGAAGGCGCCGGAGAGCAGCAGCGCCCGCGAGCCCGCGTCCATGCCCTTGCCGGAGACGTCCGCGAGGACCACCTCCAGCAGCCGCTGGCCGGGGCCGGTGCGGGCGGCCACCACGAAGTCGCCGGAGAAGGACTGCCCGCCGGCCGGGCGCAGCGCCATGTCGGCGTGCCAGCCGGCCGGCAGCTCGGGCACCCGGCTCTGTACCCGCAGCCGCTCGCGCAGGTCGAACAGCATGGTGGAGCCGCCCCACCAGGGGACGCCGACCCGGGCCCGGAACTGGGCCAGCAGCAGGCCGCCCACCCCGGCGGCGCCGACCACCAGGGCCGCGCCGGGGGTGACGCCGTAGACGTAGGCCTCCGGGTTCTCGCTGGCGACCCGCTGGCCGGTGTGGATCACGGACTCGGCGGACAGCCCGAGCGCGGCCAGCGCGTACAGCACCACCAGGCTGCCGGGGCGCAGCAGCAGCGCGCCGGCCAGGATCGGCAGGACCAGGGCGGTGGGCGGGGCCCAGTCCGGGAGCCAGATGTTGAGCAGGATCATCAGCGGGACGAGCAGGGCCAGCGCGCAGAGCACCGGCCAGTCGGCGGCGCCGCCGCGGAAGTAGTCGACCCCGGCCGTGCGCAGCCTTCGGCGGACCCGGCGGAGCCTCTTGCGCAGCCGGGCCGTCACGGGCTCGGCGGCCTGGGTGGCACCGGGCCTCGTCGCAGTCGTCTGGGGCGGTGCGCCCGGCGGTCTGCCAGCCATGGGGACCGACCCTATCCACGGGTGCGGCCCGGCGTCGACGGCCCGGGGGCGGGCGGCGGCGCGGGCGCGCGGGCCGCTCACCGGGTTTCGGCCGATCGGCACGGTGGCGGGCGCACCGTCAGGAGGCGTACGCCGGTTGGGCGTACGGAGCCTACGGGTGGTGTGTGCGCCCCGCGTGCGGGGATGTGCGTACGCCGGGTCCTGTGGCCGATCCCACAGGCGCGGACGGCGACGGCCGGCCGCACGGGAGGGTGCGGCCGGCCGTCGGTCGGGTGGGTGGCGGGATCAGCCCTGGGGGTGGTGGGCCGGGATCGGCGGGAGCTCGCCGGTGGTCTCGTACTCGCTCAGCATCTCGATCCGGCGGGTGTGCCGGGCCTCGCCGCTGTAGGGGGTCTTGAGGAAGACCTCGACGAACTCGGTGGCCTCCTCGACCGTGTGCATGCGGCCGCCGATGGAGATCACGTTGGCGTTGTTGTGCTGGCGGCCGAGCTCGGCGGTCTGCACGCTCCAGGCCAGCGCCGCGCGGACGCCCTTGACCTTGTTGGCGGCGATCGCCTCGCCGTTGCCCGAGCCGCCGATCACGATGCCCAGGGCGTCCTCGTCGGCGGCGGTGCGCTCGGCGGCACGCAGGCAGAACGGCGGGTAGTCGTCCTCGGCGTCGTAGATGTGCGGCCCGCAGTCGACCGGCTCGTGGCCGGCCCCCTTGAGCCACTCCACCAGGTGGTTCTTCAGTTCGAATCCGGCATGGTCGGAGCCCAGGTACACGCGCATGCCCATGAGTGTGGCATGCGGGTGCGCCCGGGCCCGACAACGGGGGCCGGGTGCGTCAGCGGCGGCCGAGCAGCTTCCAGGCGAGCGGCAGGGCGCCGGCCGCGAAGGCGGCCTTGAGCGCGTCGCCGACCAGGTACGGGTAGAGCCCCAGCTCGGCGGCGCGGGCCAACGACACGTGCAGGGTCAGGGCCAGGTACGGGACGCCGACGGCGTAGATGGCGAGGCTGCCGAGGACCATGGTGACGGCGGTGTTCACCGGGGTGCGGTCGGCGCCGCGCCGGGCCAGCGCGCCGGTCAGGGCGGCGGCGAGGACGAAGCCGAGCACGTAGCCGAAGGACGGCATGGCCCAGCCGGAGGTGCCCTCGGCGAACCAGGGCAGGCCCGCCATGCCGGCCAGCAGGTAGAGCGCCAGCGAGACGGCGCCGCGGCGGGCGCCGAGCGCGGTGCCGACCAGCAGGGCGGCGAAGGTCTGGCCGGTGACCGGCACCGGCGAGCCGGGCACGTTCACCGACAGCTGGGCGGCGACGCCGGTCAGCGCGGCGCCGCCGACCACCAGGGCCAGGTCGCGGGCCTGGGCGCCGAGGCGGGTGGAGGCGGTGGGCAGCAGGTCGGCGAGGACGGCGCGGCGCGCTATCGGGGTGGTGGCAGTGGCCATCGGGGGCTCCTCCGGGAGGGTCCAGGTGAGTGAACACCTGTGAACCTACGCGGTGATCCACTCCGTTACCGGCACGGTTTCGGACAAAGCCCCGCCCCCGGACGTTGTCGGAACCGGCCCGGAGCGACGATCCGCCAATCTACCGCCACGTAGCGTGACCGGGTGGTCCGCATGGTGGGCCCGGACCGGACATCCTTGGCATGAACAGCGGGGTGCCCGGATATTGGACAGCTCATGCCGCATTCCGCACAGTCTGGATCCACCCCTATGGCCCCCACCTCCGCGCCCCCGGCGCCCGGGAGCAGTTCCCCCGCTCCCCCGCCGTCCGGCGGCCAGCAGCTCAGCCACGGGCTCAAGCAGCGCCACCTGTCGATGATCGCCCTCGGCGGCGTCATCGGCGCCGGCCTGTTCGTGGGCTCCGGCGCCGGCATCGCGGCCGCCGGGCCGGCGATCATCCTCGCCTTCACCCTCTCCGGCCTGCTGGTCATGCTGATCATGCGAATGCTCGGCGAGATGTCCGCCGCCCGCCCCGCCTCCGGCTCCTTCTCGGTGCACGCGGAGAAGGAGATCGGCCCCTGGGCCGGGATCACGGCCGGCTGGATGTACTGGGTGATGCTCTGCTGCGGCGTCGCCGCCGAGGCCACCGCCGCCGGGAAGATCGTCAACGGCTGGATACCCGGGGTCTCCTCCTGGGTGTGGGTCGCCCTGTTCATGGCCTTCTTCTGCGCCAGCAACCTCACCGCGGTGAAGAACTTCGGCGAGTTCGAGTTCTGGTTCGCCGCCGTCAAGGTCGCCGCGATCCTCACCTTCCTGGTCCTCGGCGGGCTCGGCATCGCCGGCGTGATCGGCCCCGGCGCCCCCGGCACGAGCAACCTCACCGGCCAGGGCGGGTTCCTGCCCACCGGCGTCAGCGGACTGATCGTCGGCCTGCTCGCCTCCGTCTTCGCCTACGGCGGCCTGGAGACCGTGACCATCGCCGCGGCGGAGTCCGACGACCCCCGGAAGAACGTCGCCAACGCGGTGCGCACGGCGGTGTGGCGGATCGCGATCTTCTACATCGGCTCGATGGCCCTGGTGGTCACCCTGGTCTCCTGGAAGGACCCGGCGGTCGTCGCCGACGGCCCGTACGTCACCGTGCTGCGCCACCTCGGGGTGCCCGGAGCCGGGACGATCATGGAGGCGGTGGTGCTGATCGCCCTGCTGTCCGCGATGAACGCCAACATCTACGGCGCCTCCCGGATGGCGTACTCGCTGGTCGGCCGCGGCCAGGGCCCCAAGGCGCTGGCCAAGGTCGGCGGCGGGGTGCCGCGCCGGGCCGTACTGGCCTCCTGCCTGTTCGGCTTCGGCGCCGTCCTGGCCTCGAAGTTCTGGCCGGACACCGTGTTCACCTGGCTGATGAACACCACCGGCGTCGCGATCCTGGTGGTCTGGCTGTTCATCTGCGTCGTCCAGCTGCGGATGCGCCGCCGGCTGGAGCGCGAGGCGCCCGAGCTGCTCACCGTGAAGATGTGGGGCTACCCGTACCTCACCTGGATCGCGCTGGCCGCCGTGGCCGGCATCCTCGCCCTGATGACCACCACCGAGGGCAACCGCCAGCAGCTGTACGCGGCCGCGGTGCTGGTCGTGCTGCTCAGCGCGGCCGGACTGCTCAAGCAGCGCCGGGACGCGGCCGCCGCCGACCGCTGAGGCCCGGCACGGCGACGACACGGCCGGACGGCATGCGGAAGGGCCCGGTACCGGGGTACCGGGCCCTTCCCGTGCGTCTTCCCGTGCGCCGCGGGGCCTACTCGAAGGACGGGCCCGCCGTCCGGGTCCGCTTGATCTCGTAGAAGCCCGGGGTCGAGGCCACCAGCAGAGTGCCGTCCCACAGCCGGGCCGCGGCCTCGCCCTTGGGGGCCGGGGTGACCACCGGACCGAAGAAGGCGACCCGCTCGCCGTCCACGCCCTCGACCGCGATCACCGGGGTGCCGACGTCCTCCCCGACCAGGGTGATGCCCTCCTTGTGCGAGGCGCGCAGGGCGTCGTCGTACGCGTCGGTGTCCGCCGCGTCCGCCAGCTCGGCGGGCAGGCCCGCGGCCACCAGCGCGGCCTGGACCGTCTCCCGGTTCTGCGGCAGGCCCTGGTTGTGGAAGCGCAGGCCCAGCTCGGTGTAGAGCCGGCCCAGCACCTCGTCGCCGTGCTGCTGGGCGGCCGCGATGCACACCCGGACCGCGCCCCAGGCGTTGTCCAGCAGCTCGCGGTAGTTCTGCGGCAGGTCGCGGTGCTCGTTGAGCACCGACAGGCTCATCACGTGCCAGTGCACGTCGACCGGGCGCAGCTGCTGGACCTCGATCAGCCAGCGGGACGTCATCCACGCCCAGGGGCAGGCGGGGTCGAACCAGAAGTCGGCGGTCTTGCGCTCAGCGGCAGTCGTCACTGGGTCTCGTCCTTCGTGAGTGTTCCGAGGCAGCGCGGCAGCGCCCCACCAGGACCCCAACACCCGCCCGACGCCGCTGATTCCGGCCCCCGCCCCACGGGTTGTGCAATGGTACCGGCCGCGACGGGCGTGAAAGGATGCCCCTGCGTGCGCGGCGCACACCGCGCACGGACCCGCACCACCCACGCAAGCACCACCGTGCGAGCCGGACAAAGGAGTACCGCCGTGCCGGGCAAGAACCTGAGCCGCGAGGAAGCACAACAGCGAGCCGGCGTCCTGGCCGTCGACGGCTACCGGGTCCGGCTGGACCTGACCTCGGCCCCCGACCCGTCGGCCGCGACGTTCCGCTCGACCACCACCGTCGCCTTCCGCTGCTCCGAGCCCGGCGCCGCCACCTTCCTCGACCTGCTGGCCCCGGCCGTCCGCTCGATCACCCTCAACGGCCGCGCCCTCGACCCGGCCACCGCCTACGACGGCGCCCGGGTGCACGTCGACGGCCTGGCCGCCGAGAACGTCCTCACCGTGGAGGCGGACTGCGCCTACAGCCGCACCGGCGAGGGCCTGCACCGCTTCGTCGACCCGGCGGACGGCGAGACCTACCTCTACACCCACTACGAGCCGGCCGACGCCCGCCGGGTGTTCGCGAACTTCGAACAGCCCGACCTGAAGGCCCCGTTCACCTTCACCGTGACCGCCCCCGCGGCCTGGGACGTGCGCTCCAACGCCGCGCACGAGAACGTCTCCGCCGAAGGCGACGCCCGCACCTGGGAGTTCGCGCCGACCAAGCCGATCTCCACCTACCTCACCGCGGTGGTGGCCGGCCCGTACCACGTCGTCACCGACCACTACAGCCGCGAGCTCGCCGACGGCAGCACCCTGGACATCCCGCTCGCCGCGCTGTGCCGCCGCTCGCTCGCCCCGCACTTCGACGCGGAGGAGATCCTCGGCGTCACCAAGCTCGGACTCGACTTCTTCCACGAGGAGTTCGACTTCCCGTACCCGTTCGGCAAGTACGACCAGTCGTTCGTCCCCGAGTACAACATCGGCGCGATGGAGAACCCCGGCTGCGTGACCTTCAAGGAGGAGTTCGTCTTCCGCTCGAAGGTCACCGACGCCGCCTACGAGTCCCGCGCGAACGTCGTGCTGCACGAGATGGCGCACATGTGGTTCGGCGACCTGGTCACCCCGCGCTGGTGGGACGACCTGTGGCTGAAGGAGTCCTTCGCCGACTTCATGGGCTCCTACGGCCTGATCGGCGCCCGCACCCGGTACTCCTCCGCCTGGGTCACCTTCGCCAACCAGCGCAAGGCCTGGGCCTACCGGCAGGACCAGTTCCCGACCACCCACCCGATCACCGCGGACATCCGGGACCTCGAGGACGCCAAGCTCAACTTCGACGGCATCACCTACGCCAAGGGCGCCTCCGTCCTCAAGCAGCTGGTCGCATACGTCGGTTCGGAGGCCTTCTTCGAGGGCGCCCGCCGCTACTTCCAGCGGCACGCCTACGGCAACACCGAGCTGGGCGACCTGCTGGACGTGCTGGAGGAGACCAGCGGCCGGGACCTCAAGAGCTGGGCCGCCGCCTGGCTGCAGACCGCCGGGGTCAACGCGCTCACCCCGCAGGTCACCACCGACGCCGAGGGCCGGATCACCGAACTGGCCGTGCTCCAGGACGGCGATGTGCTGCGCCCGCACCGGATCGCGGTCGGCCTGTACGACCGGGACTCCGACGGCGCGCTGGTGCGCACCGAGCGGATCGAGCTGGACGTCACCGGCGCCCGCACGGTCGTCACCGAGGCCGCCGGCCGCCCGCGCCCGGCCCTGGTGCTGCTCAACGACGAGGACCTGACCTACTGCAAGATCCGCTTCGACGACGGCTCGCTGGAGACCCTGCGCGCCGGCCTCGGCGACATCCGCGACGAGCTGGCCCGGGCGCTCGCCTGGTCCGCGGTCTGGAACCTCACCCGGGACGGCCTGATGCCGGCCCGCGACTACGTCGCCCTGGTGCTGCGCTTCGCCGGCCAGGAGGGCAACATCGGCGTGCTGCAGTCGCTGCACGCCCAGTCCAAGACCGCCGTCGACCTGTACGCCGCCCCCGAGTGGCGCGCCGAGGGCGCCCGGCAGCTCGCCGACGGCGCGCTGCGCGAGCTGCGCGACGCCGTCCCCGGCAGCGACCACCAGCTCGCCTGGGCCCGCTTCCTGGCCCAGACCGCGGGCGGCGCCGAGCACCTCGGCCTGGTCCGCGGCCTGCTGGCCGGCAGCGCCCGGATCGACGGCCTGGACGTCGACCAGGAGCTGCGCTGGGCGCTCTGGCTGGCCCTGGCCGCCGCCGGGCAGGCCGGTGACGAGGAGCTGGCCGGGGAGCTGGCCTCCGACAACACCGCGGGCGGCAAGCGCCAGTACACCCTGTGCCTGGCCGCCCGGCCCACCCCGGAGGCCAAGGCCGCCGCCTGGTCGGCCGTGATCGACTCGGACGAGCTGCCCAGCGCCCTGGTGGAGGCCAACAGCGCGGGCTTCGCGATCCCCGCCCAGCGCGACCTGACCGCCCTCTACGCGGCGCCGTACTTCAAGCTGCTGGAGAAGGTCTGGGCCGAGCGGACCATCGAGATCGCGATGCGGATCGTCGGCGGCTTCTTCCCGATCGCCCAGACCGACGAGCAGACCCTGGCCGAGGCGGACGGCTGGCTGGACGGCCACCCGCAGGCCGCGCCGGCGCTGCGCCGCCTGGTGCTGGAGCGCCGTGACGACCTGGCCCGCGCCCTGCGCGCGCAGGCCTGCGACCGGGCCTGAGGGCCTTGGCCTTGGCCTTGGCCTTGGCCTTGGCCTTGGCCTTGGCCTTGGCCTGAGGGGCCCGCCGGTTCCCCGGACTTCCGGGAGTCGGCGGGCCCCTCAGTCGTTCCCCGGCCTCGGGTGTTCCCCGGCCTCAGTTCGTTCCCGGGCCTCGGGCGTTCCCCGGTCTCAGTCCCGCCGCAGGCCCCGGTCCAGGGCGGCGATCGCGCTGCCCCGGGCGTCGTCGCCGTCCAGCGACCAGACCATCACCCCGGCCAGGTCGTTCCAGCGCGCGTAGCGGGCCTTCTGGGTGAGCACCTCGGCGGTGTCGTAGCTGTAGAAGGTGGTGCCGTCGTACTTCCAGGACGCGCCGTGGTCGCGGTCCAGGTAGACCTTGCCGGGCAGCGCGTTGAGCTCCTGGTAGGAGTGGTCGGGCGCGGCCGCCGAGGCGCTCTGGTACAGGCCGCCGCGCGGACCGGGCGCGACGCCGGTCCAGCCGTGGCCGTAGAGCGGGGCACCGAGGACGAGCTGCTCGGACGGCATGCCGCGGTCCTGGTAGTGGGTGACGGCGCCGTCCGCGCTGCGCTGCCGGGGGTCCGGGTCGGCCGGGTCGGAGTAGAGGTTGGCCTGGTGGCCGGCGGGGCCCTTGCCCTCCCACGGGCCGTGCAGGTCGTAGGTCATGACGTTGAGCCAGTCCACCGAGCGGCTCAGCTCGGGCAGTTCGAGCCGGTCGGCGACGGTCTCGTTGGCGGCGACGGCGGCGGTGAGCAGGTGGTGTCCGCCCTTGCGGCCGCCCAGCGCGTCGAGCTGGCGGCGGAACTCCCGCATCAGCAGCGTGTAGTTGTGCCCGTCCTCGGGGCGGACCACGTTGCCGGCGTCACCGCCGCCGCCCGGGTACTCCCAGTCGATGTCGATGCCGTCGAAGACGCCGGCGGCCGCGCCCGCGCCGCCCTCCGGGGAGCCGGCCAGGACCGGCAGGTTCCCCTTCAGGTAGAGGTCGATGCACGAGGAGACGAACTTCTTCCGGGAGGCGTCGGTGGCGGCGGCGTCCGAGAAGTACTTGGACCAGCTCCAGCCGCCCAGCGAGATGACGGTGCGCAGCTGGGGGTTCTTCGCCTTGAGCTTGCGCAGCTGGTTGAAGTGGCCCTTGAGGCGCTGGTCCGGGGCGTCGGCGACGCCGTCGACGGACTCGGCGGCGGAGAACGGGCGCTGGTAGTCGTCGCGGGCGTCGCCCTGGCCGGGGTCGTTGCCCTCGAAGCAGGTGCCGTCGGCGGAGACGTTGCCGAAGGCGTAGTTGACCACGGTGAGCCGGGCGGCCTGGCCGGAGTCCTGGACCCGCTTGGCGGAGCTGTCGGCGCCCCACTGGGTGAAGTAGCCGACCCGCTGGCCCGCCAGCCGCGGGCCGTGGCCGTGGTGGGCGTCGGCCGCGACGGCGGTGGAGGCGTCGACCGCGAGCAGGGCGGCGACGGTGGCGGCGGCGAGCAGGGCTGAGGCGCGTGTGGGCATACCGGACCCGTTCTCTGAGGCGTCGTCAAATGGTCTGGACCAGATGGCACAGAGGTTTAGTCCATCGACGGTCGCCCGCACAAGGGGGCGGGGCGGAACGGCGCAGCATGCAGAAGGGGCCGGACCGCGTGGTGCGGTCCGGCCCCTCCGGGCACTACTGCGGGACTCAGCCGATCAGCGAGCGCAGCACGTACTGCAGGATGCCGCCGTTGCGGTAGTAGTCCGCCTCACCGGGGGTGTCGATGCGGACGACCGCGTCGAACTCCTTGTCCCCGGCCTTGACCTTGACGGTCTTCGGGGTGCGACCCTCGTTGAGCTCGGTCACACCGGTGAAGGAGAAGGTCTCCTCGCCGGTCAGACCGAGGGACTCGGCGTTCTCGCCCTCCGGGAACTGCAGCGGCAGGACGCCCATGCCGATCAGGTTCGAGCGGTGGATGCGCTCGTAGGACTCGGCGATGACGGCCTTGACGCCGAGCAGCGCGGTGCCCTTGGCGGCCCAGTCGCGGGACGAGCCGGAGCCGTACTCCTTGCCCGCCAGGACGACCAGCGGGACGCCGGCGGCCTGGTAGTTCTGCGAGGCGTCGTAGATGAACGACACCGGCGCGTCGGCCTGGGTGAAGTCGCGGGTGTAGCCGCCCTCGGTGCCCGGCGCGATCTGGTTGCGCAGGCGGATGTTGGCGAAGGTGCCGCGGATCATGACCTCGTGGTTGCCACGGCGCGAGCCGTAGGAGTTGAAGTCACGCTTCTCGACGCCGTTGGCGGTCAGGTACTGCGCCGCCGGGGTGCCCGGCTTGATGTTGCCGGCCGGGGAGATGTGGTCGGTGGTGACCGAGTCGCCCAGCTTGGCCAGGACGCGGGCGCCGGCGATGTCGGTCACCGGGCTCGGGGTCTTGGCCATGCCCTCGAAGTACGGGGGCTTGCGGACGTAGGTGGACTCGGTGTCCCACTCGAAGGTGTTGCCGGTCGGGACCGGGAGCGACTGCCAGCGGTGGTCACCGGCGAAGACGTCCTGGTAGCCCTTGTCGAACATCGCCTCGTCGATGGAGCCGGCGACGGTGTCGGCGACCTCCTGCTCGGACGGCCAGATGTCGGCGAGGAAGACGTCGTTGCCGTCGGCGTCCTGGCCCAGGGCGTCCCGGGTGATGTCGATGTTCATGTTGCCCGCGAGGGCGTAGGCGACCACCAGCGGCGGGGAGGCCAGGTAGTTCATCTTGACGTCGGGGTTGATCCGGCCCTCGAAGTTGCGGTTGCCGGAGAGCACCGAGACGACGGCCAGGTCGGCCTCGTTGACGGCGGCCGAGACCTCCTCGGGCAGCGGGCCCGAGTTGCCGATGCAGGTGACGCAGCCGTAGCCGACCAGGTTGAAGCCCAGCTTCTCCATGTACGGGAGCAGGCCGGCCTTCTCGTAGTAGTCCATGACGACCTTGGAGCCGGGCGCCAGGGTGGTCTTGACCCAGGGCTTGACGTGCAGGCCCTTCTCCACGGCCTTCTTCGCCAGCAGGGCGGCGCCCAGCATGACGGAGGGGTTGGAGGTGTTGGTGCAGGAGGTGATCGAGGCGATCACGACCGCGCCGTTGTCGATCTCGTAGGTCGAGCCGTCGGGGGCGGTGACGGCGGTCGGCTTCGAGGCCTCGGCGGAGTAGGTCGGCAGCGCCTCGGCGAACCGCTCGGCGGCCTCGGCCAGGATCACGCGGTCCTGCGGGCGCTTCGGGCCGGAGATCGAGGGGACGACGGTGGAGACGTCCAGCTCCAGGTACTCCGAGTAGACCGGCTCGTGCGCCGGGTTGTGCCAGAGGCCCTGCTCCTTGGCGTAGGCCTCGACCAGGGCGAGCTGCTGCTCGTCACGGCCGGTCAGGCGCAGGTAGTTGATCGTCTCGGCGTCGATCGGGAAGATCGCGCAGGTCGAGCCGAACTCCGGCGACATGTTGCCGATGGTGGCGCGGTTGGCCAGCGGGATGGAGCCGATGCCGTCGCCGTAGAACTCGACGAACTTGCCGACCACACCGTGCTTGCGGAGCATCTCGGTGATGGTGAGCACCAGGTCGGTGGCGGTGGTGCCGGCCGGCAGCTCGCCGGTCAGCTTGAAGCCGACGACGCGCGGGATCAGCATGGAGACCGGCTGGCCGAGCATCGCGGCCTCGGCCTCGATGCCGCCGACGCCCCAGCCCAGCACGCCCAGGCCGTTGACCATGGTGGTGTGCGAGTCGGTGCCGACGCAGGTGTCCGGGTAGGCCTGGCCGCCGCGGACCATGACGGTGCGGGCCAGGTGCTCGATGTTCACCTGGTGGACGATGCCGGTGCCCGGCGGGACGACCTTGAACTCGTCGAAGGCGGTCTGGCCCCAGCGCAGGAACTGGTAGCGCTCCTTGTTGCGGCCGTACTCGATCTCGACGTTCTGGGTGAACGCGTCCTTGGTGCCGAACTTGTCGGCGATGACCGAGTGGTCGATGACCAGCTCGGCCGGGGCCAGCGGGTTGATCTTGGCCGGGTCGCCGCCCAGCTCCTTGACCGCCTCGCGCATGGTGGCCAGGTCGACCACGCACGGCACGCCGGTGAAGTCCTGCATGATCACGCGGGCCGGCGTGAACTGGATCTCCTGGCTCGGCTGGGCGTTCTCGTCCCAGTCGCCGAGGGCGCGGATGTGGTCGGCGGTGATGTTCGCGCCGTCCTCCGTGCGGAGCAGGTTCTCCAGCAGCACCTTGAGGCTGTAGGGCAGCCGCTCGGAACCCTCGACGGCGGAGAGCTTGAAGATCTCGTACGACTCGTCGCCCACCTGCAGCGAGCTGCGGGCGTCGAAGCTGTTCGCGGACACGACTGACTCCTTCTGGGTGCTTCGTGCGATATCCGGCCGCCACGCGGTGGTAAGGTCAGCCTTAGTTAGGCTTGCCTCATCCGCATCGCCGGTGCGCGCCTCTCGGCAAGTATCTTGATGTCGAGATATAGCGTAAGCGGCAGTTATCTCGATGTCGAGATAAACCATAGTGCATGCCGCCGCCATCACCACCGCAGGCATGCCCCGGTGGACGACGGCCCAGGTCAGCGGCCGCCCGGGCCGCGACGGTCGCGCTCCGACCGGGCCGGCCGGACCGCTCCCGCCACCATCCTTGCCGCTGTCAACGGCCACCACCAGCCCACCACCGGAGCCGCCGGTCGGCGCGGGGACGACCCGGCCGGGCGGCCCGGCCGGGCGGCCCAGTGTCCGACCGCGGCCGGGGGCGTTGAGCACGGTGACCGTCACTCTGACCGTGGAAGGCCCGAACCGATGCCCGCTCCGTTCGCCACCGCCCTGCTGCCGCTGGCCCTGCTCGTCCCCGCCGCCTCGCCGGTCTCCGTCCTGGAGGCGCACTTCGACCCCGCGACCGCGTTCGTCCCGCCGGCCGCGATCAGCTACGCCGAGGACCTGGTGCCGTACGGCTCGCGCGCCCGGGTCGTCACCGACCGCTCGGAGCCCGGGCGCACCACGCTCACCCTGACGGTGGCCGGGCTCGCCCCCGACCACGAGTTCCCGGTGCACCTGCACACCGGCGACTGCGGGGCCGACCCCGCCTCCTCCGGTCCGCACTACCAGGACGTCGTCGACCCGGTGCAGCCCTCCACCGACCCGGCGTACGCCAACGAGCGCAACGAGCTGAGGCTGGTGCTGCGCACCGACGCCGGGGGCGAGGGCACCGCCCGGGCCACCGTGGAGTGGCAGCCGCGCCCCGGCGAGGCGCGCTCGCTGGTGGTGCACGCGGGCACCCCGGCCGGTCCGCACGCGGCGGGCGACCGGGTGGCCTGCGTCAAGCTGGCGCGCTGACCCGCCGGGAGGGGCCGCCGGTCAGGACCCGAGGGTCGCGACCAGGACCGCCTTGATGGTGTGCAGGCGGTTCTCGGCCTGGTCGAACACGATGGAGTGCGCCGACTCGAACAGCTCGTCGGTGCACTCCAGCTCGGTCATGCCGGTCGCCTCGTACATCTGCTGTCCGACCACCGTGCCGAGGTCGTGGAAGGCCGGCAGGCAGTGCAGGAACTTCACGTTCGGGTTGCCGGTGGCCCGGACGGTGTCCATCGACACCTGGTACGGCTTGAGCAGCTCGATCCGCTCGGCCCACACCTCCTTGGGCTCGCCCATCGAGACCCAGACGTCGGTGTAGAGGAAGTCGGCGCCGGCCACGCCCCCGGCCACGTCCTCGGTCAGCGTGATCCGGGCGCCGGTCCGCTCGGCCAGCGCCTGCGCCGCCTTCTGCACCTCGTCGGCCGGCCAGAGGGCACGCGGGGCGACGATCCGGATGTCCATGCCGAGCAGGGCGCCGGTGACCAGCAGCGAGTTGCCCATGTTGGAGCGGGCGTCGCCGAGGTAGGCGAGGGCGACCTCGGCGAGCGGCTTGGCGGTGTGCTCGGTGACGGTGAGCACGTCGGCCAGCATCTGGGTGGGGTGCCACTCGTCGGTCAGGCCGTTCCAGACCGGGACGCCGGAATGCCGGGCCAGCTCCTCGACGATCTCCTGGCCGTGGCCGCGGTACTCGATGCCGTCGAACATCCGGCCGAGCACCCGGGCGGTGTCCTTCACCGACTCCTTGTGGCCCATCTGCGAACCGGACGGGTCCAGGTAGGTGGTGGTGGCGCCCTGGTCGTGCGCGGCGACCTCGAAGGCGCAGCGGGTGCGGGTGGAGGTCTTCTCGAAGATCAGCGCGATGTTCTTCCCGCGCAGCCGGGGCTGCTCGGTACCCGCATACTTGGCCGCCTTGAGCCCGGCGGCGAGGTCCACCAGGAAGCGGAACTCCTGGGGCGTGAAGTCGAGCTCCTTGAGGAAGTGCCTGTTCCGGAGGTTGAAGGCCATACCGGGCTCCTGGGGTGACGGGACGTGCGGGAAAGCGGCAAGTGTATACGACTAACGGAATTTCTATACAGAGCGATGCCGACGGAGGGGAGTCCCCTGGCGGAACTCCCCCTCCGTGCCCCCTCCGCGCTCCCCTCCGCCGGCCCTTACAGTCGCGGGTCGACCGGCTCGGACTCCAGCGCGAGCACCGCGAACACCGGCTCGTGCACCCGCCACAGCGGCTCCCCCGCCGCCAGCCGGTCCAGACCCTCCAGGCCCAGCGCGTACTCGCGCAGCGCCAGCGAACGCTTGTGGCCCAGCGACCGCATCCGCAGCCGCTCCAGGTGCTCGGTGTAGTCCGGGCCGTAGACGATCCGCAGGTACTCCCGGCCGCGGACCTTCACCCCCGGCTGCACCAGGCCGCCGGGCCGGCCCTCGCCGCGGACCGTGCGCACCGGCGAGACCAGCGGCTTGACCACCATGCCCTCGCCGCCGGCCGCCGTCAGCTCCTCCCACCAGGCGGTAGCGGCCGCCGTCGAGTCCTCGTCCTCGAGGTCCACCAGGACCCGGCCGGTGCGGTGCAGCACCGGGGTCGCCGTGTCGGCGGTCGTCTTGCCGTCGGTCGTCTCGCCGTCGGTCGCCGTTCCGGCCACCGCGCTTCCGTCCGCCGCCGTGCCGTCTGCCGCCGTGCCGTCCGCCGCCACCAGGCGGTCGATCCAGGCCAGGTGCTCGTCGTGCGGGCGCACCGCGAGGTTCGTCCCCTCGGCGGCCAGCAGCTGGAACGGCGCCAGCCGGATGCCCGACAGGCCCTCGGTCGGCCAGCAGTACCGCCGGTACGCCTCGGTGAACGCCCGGGCGTCGGCGGCCCGGCGGCGCTGGCGGGAGGCCAGCGCACCCAGGTCCAGCCCGCGCGCGGCCGCCTGCTCCAGCGCCGACAGCACCTCGGGCAGGGCGGCCCCGGCCGCCGCGCCGACCGCCGCGTACTGGCGGCGCAGCAGCTCCACCGCCTTCAGCGACCACGGCATCAGCTCGGCGTCCAACAAGAGCCAGTCGGTGCCCAACTCCTCGAACAGGCCTGATCGTTCGGCCGCCGAGCGGACCCTTCCGAGCACCGCGCCGGTCAGCTCCTCGTCGTCGAGGAAGGCCCGGCCGGTGCGGGTCCAGATCGCGCCCGGCCCGGCCACGCCGAACCGCCGCTCCAGCGCGGCACCGTCCCGGGCGACCAGCAGGACGGCGCGCGAGCCCATGTGCTTCTCCTCGCACACCAGGTACCGGACGCCGTCCGCGCGGTAGCCGAGGAAGGCCTCCTCCGGGTGCTCCAGGTAGCCCTCCCGGCGGGAGGTCGGGCTCGGCGCCATGGTCGGCGGCAGGTAGGCGAGCAGCCGCGGGTCCAGCGCGAATCGGCTCATCACCTCCAGGGCGGCCGCCGCGTTCTCCTCCCGGACCGCGACCCGGCCGTGCAGGGCGGTCTCCACCACCCGGCGCCCGGCCACGTCGGCGAGGTCCAACGGACGGCCCTCACGGGCACCCGGCGCGTCGCCGTGCAGCGGGCGCACCGGCGCGTACCACTCCTGTTCGGCCTCGACACCCACCAGCTCCCGCTCCGGGTAGCGCAGCGCGGTCAGGCTTCCGCCGAACACGCAGCCGGTGTCCAGGCAGATGGTGTTGTTGAGGAAGCTCGCGGTCGGCACCGGGGTGTGGCCGTAGACCACCAGCGCCCGGCCCCGGTACTCCTCCGCCCACGGGTAGCGCACCGGCAGGCCGTACTCGTCGGTCTCGCCGGTGGTCTCCCCGTACAGCGCGTGCGAGCGCACCCGGCCGGACGCCCGGCCGTGGTACCGCTCCGGCAGACCGGCGTGGCAGACCACCAGGGCTCCGCCGTCCAGCAGGTAGTGGCTCACCAGGCCGCGCATGAAGGCGCGCACCTCGACCTTGAACTCCTCGGGCTCATCGGCCAGTTGGTCCAGCGACTCCCGGAGGCCGTGCGAGACGGTGACCTTCTTGCCGTCCATCGCCCGGCCGAGCTTGTTCTCGTGGTTGCCCGGCACGCAGAGCGCGTGGCCGGCCGCCACCATGCCCATCACCAGGCGCAGCACCCCCGGGGTGTCCGGGCCGCGGTCGACCAGGTCGCCGACGAACACGGCGGTGCGGCCCCCGGGGTGGACGGCGTCCACCGGACGGCCCCGGCCGTCCCGGGCGAGGTGGTAGCCCAGGCGGGTCAGCAGCGTCTCCAGCTCGGAGCGGCAGCCGTGGATGTCGCCGACGATGTCGAAGGGGCCGGTGAGGTGGCGCAGGTCGTTGTAGCGCTTCTCCAGCTCGATCCCGGCGGCCGCCACCTCCGCCTCGCCGCGCAGCACGTGCACCTTGCGGAAGCCCTCCCGCTCCAGGCCGCGCAGTGAGCGGCGCAGCTCGCGGTGCTGGCGCGGGACGACGTGCGCGGGCATCCGGCGGTCCGGGCGCGACAGGTTGCGCTCGGCGCACACGCCGGGCGGGACGTCCAGCACGATCGCGATCGGCAGCACGTCGTGCGCGCGGGCCAGCGCGACCAGCTGGCGGCGGGCCTCCGGCTGGACGTTGGTGGCGTCCACGACGGTCAGCCGGCCGGCCGCGAGGCGCTTGCCGACGATGTAGTGGAGGAGGTCGAAGGCCTCGGCGGAGGCGGACTGGTCGTTCTCGTCGTCGGCCACCAGGCCGCGGCAGAAGTCGGAGGAGACCACCTGGGTGGGGAGGAAGTGGCGGCGGGCGAAGGTCGACTTGCCCGCACCGCTGGTGCCGATCAGGACGACGAGGGAGACGTCGGTGACCGGGAGGCGGCGGGGGGCGGTCCCGGCGGAGCCGGGCGCGGGGGCGTCGTCGGGCGCGGGGGCGGCCGCGGGGGCGTCGTCGGGCGCGGTGGCGTCGTCGGTCATCGGGGTTCGCCTCCTTCGGGCGTCGTGGCGGTGTCGGTCCTCGTCGTGGTCGCGGCCGTGGCCGCGGTGGTGCTGTCGCGTGGGTCCGTGTTCCCGGTACGGAACAGGGCAAGCTGGGTCGGCGGGCCGACCTCCGGGTCCTCCGGGCCGACCGGGCGCAACTCCACCGTGTAGCCGTACGCCGCCGCGACCTTCGCCGCCCAGGCGCCGAACTCGGCCCGGGACCACTCGAAGCGGTGGTCGGCGTGCCGCGCCCGGCCCGCCGGCAGGCTCTCCCAGCGGACGTTGTACTCCACGTTGGGCGTGGTGACGACGACCGCCCCCGGACGGGCCGCGCCGAACACCGCGTACTCCAGGGCCGGTAGCCGCGGCAGGTCCAGGTGCTCGATCACCTCGCACAGCACCGCCGCGTCGTAGCCCTTCAGCCGGGCGTCGGTGTAGGTCAGCGCGCCCTGCGTCAGCGTCACCCGGGCGGCCTGCCGCTCGGGCAGCCGCTCCAGGCGCAGCCTGCGCTTCGCCGCCTGGAGCGCCCGGGCGGACACGTCCACGCCGAGGATGCCGGTGAACCGGGCGTCCTTCAGCAGTTCGCCGATCAACTCGCCCTGGCCGCAGCCGAGATCGGCGACCCGGGCCGCGCCGCTGTCACGCAGGGCGGCGAGGATCGCGGCGCGGCGCTGCTCGGCGAGGGAGGGCGGCCGGGGGTCGGTGCGCTCGGCGGTTCCGGCGGCGTCGGTGACGTCTGCGGTTCCGGCCGCGGCGGTACCGTCGGTCGTTCCGGCCGCGCCGGTGGCGTCGGTGGCGTCCTCGTCGGGCCGGTCGTCGACCGCGTTGTCGATCTCCTCGACCTCCCGGTCGTCCGCCTCGGCGAGCCGGGCCAGCTCCAGGCGCTCCATCGCGGCCCGGGTCAGCGACCAGCGCCGGGCCAGGTAGCGGCGGGTGATCAGGGCGCGCTCCGGGTGGGTTGCCAGCCAGCCCTCTCCGGCGGCGAGCAGCTTGTCCACCTCGTCCGGGGCGACCCAGTAGTGCTTGGCGCCGTCCAGCACCGGCAGCAGCACGTACAACTGCTGGAGCGCGTCGGCCGGCCGCGCCGCGTCCGAGGACAGCACGACCCGCACGTAGCGGGACTCGCCCCACTCCGGGAAGGCCTCGTCCAGCGGGATCGGCGTCGCCTCCACCCGCCAGCCGAGCGGCTCGAACAGCCGGGCCGTCAGCGCCGGGCCGCCGCTCGCGGCGCCCGTACCGCCCGGGCCGCTTGAGCCGCTTGAGCCGCTGGTACCGCTCGGGCCCGTGCCGTTCGCGGGCACGGCGGGCAGCTCGATCCGCAGGGGGCGGAGCCGTCCCGGCAGGTCCGGACGGAGCGGACAGTCCCCCTTCATCGCGGAGCGGAACACCGTGCGCAGCGCCACCGCGAGCAGCGAGGACGCGGCGTACGGACGGTCGTTGACGTACTGGGAGAGCGCGAAGTCGGGCGAGCCGCCGCGCCCCCTGCCGTCGCCCCGGCCCTTGCGGACCAGGTCGATCGGGTCGACGTCGAGCAGCAGCGCCGCCGTGCAGACCTCGTCGTCCGCCCGGGGGTAGAAGACGTGGGCCTCGCCGTGCGAGGTCGTGAAACGCTGGACCCGGTCGGGATGCTTGTGCAGCAGGAACCCGAGATCCGTCGCCGGGCCCTCGGTGCTGCCGGTAGTGGAAATCGACATGAACACCCGGCCGAGTATTGCCCAGCGACACGCGTCCGAGCACCGGGTTTTCCCTCCCCGTGAGCCGCTGGCCTGCGGGTCCGGCGGGCGCGTCCGGACGCTGGGCGTGTTCGGCACCGGGGCCCCGCATTGGTTAACGTGCACGGTGTGACTGCTGAATCCACCTCCCTTCCGAACGGCGCCGTGGCCACCGGTCTGGCCACCATCGCCGCCGACGGCACCGTCCTCGACACCTGGTACCCCGCCCCCGAGCTGGCCGCCGAGCCCGGCCCGGCCGGCACCGTCCGGCTGACCGCCGAGCAGGCCGAGGCCGCGCTCGGCGCCGGTGCGGCCGACGCCCTGCGGGCCGACGCCCGCCGCGGCGTCGAGGTGGTCGCCGTGCGCACCACCATCGCCTCGCTGGACGAGAAGCCGCTCGACACCCACGACGTGTACCTGCGCCTGCACCTGCTCAGCCACCGCCTGGTCCGGCCGCACGGCCAGAACCTGGACGGCATCTTCGGTCTGCTCGCCAACGTCGCGTGGACCAGCATCGGCCCCGTGCCGGTGGACAAGGTCGAGCAGGCCCGCCTCGCCGTCCGCGCCCAGGGCGGCCAGCTGGCCGTGTACGGCATCGACAAGTTCCCGCGGATGACCGACTACGTCGCCCCGAGCGGCGTGCGCATCGCCCACGCCGACCGCGTCCGGCTCGGCGCGCACCTGGCGGTCGGTACCACCGTGATGCACGAGGGCTTCGTCAACTTCAACGCCGGCACCCTCGGCACCTCGATGGTCGAGGGCCGGATCAGCGCGGGCGTCGTGGTCGGCGACCACAGCGACATCGGCGGCGGCGCCTCGATCATGGGCACCCTGTCCGGTGGCGGCAAGCAGGTCGTCTCGGTCGGCGAGCGCTGCCTGCTGGGCGCCAACGCGGGCATCGGCATCTCGCTCGGCAACGACTGCGTGGTCGAGGCCGGACTGTACGTCACCGCCGGCACCCGGGTCACCGCCCCTGACGGGAAGGTGGCCAAGGCCGTCGAGCTGTCCGGCCAGGACAACCTGCTGTTCCGCCGCAACTCGCAGTCCGGCGCGGTCGAGGTCATCGCCCGCTCCGGTTCCTGGGGCGGCCTGAACGCGGACCTGCACGCCCACAACTGACCTGCGGGCCACGGCCCTTGGGGGTCGGTGGCGGCGAGGACCAGCTGACCGAGGGGCCCGGCGCCGGATGCGCGCCGGGCCCCTTCGGCGTACGGGCCTCCTCGACGTACCGGCGCCGGGCCCGGGCGCGACCGCGCCGCCGTCAGTGACTGCGCAGGACGACGAGCTGCCGGGTCGCCCTCGTCATCGCGACGTAGCGGTCGACCGCGCCCTCCACGCCGTCGCCGAAGGCCTCCGGGTCGACCAGGACGACCAGGTCGAACTCCAGCCCCTTGGCCAGCTCCGGGGTCAGCGAGCGGACCCTCGCCCGCTCCCGGAACCCCGGATCGCCGATCACGCAGGCCACGCCCTCGTCGTGCTCGGCGAGCCAGCCGTCCAGCAGCGCCGTCAACTCCGCCACCGAGCCGTGCCGGACCGGAACTCCGCTGCTGCGCACCGAGGTCGGCACGTTGGCGTCCGGCAGCGCCGCCCGGATCGCGGGCTCGGCCTCCGCCATCACCTCCTCCGGGGTGCGGTAGTTGATGCTCAGCGAGGCCATCGTGGTGCGGTCGAACCCGACCCGGTCGAGCCGCTCCTGCCACGACTCGGCGAAGCCGTGCCGGGCCTGCGCGCGGTCCCCGACGATGGTGAAGCTCCGGGACGGGCAGCGCAGCAGCAGCATCTGCCACTCGGCGTCGGTCAGTTCCTGGGCCTCGTCCACCACGATGTGGGCGAACGGGCCGTCCAGCGGCTCCGCCGCGAGTTCGGTCAGCGCGTCCTCGTCGACCAGGGTGTGCTGGAGGTCCCGGCCGCGCAGCATCGTCACCACGCCCTCGCCGTCGTCGTCGGCCTCGATCAGGTCGCCGATCACCTCCGACATCCGCTCACGCTCGGCCGCGACCGAAGCCCGCAGGCGCTGCCGGCGCAGCGTCGCCTCGCGGTCCCCGAGCCGCTGCCGGGCCGCGTCGAGCAGCGGCAGGTCGGAGACCGTCCAGGCCTGCGGGGCGTGCTTGCGCTGGAGCGTGCGGACCTCCTCCGGCGTCAGCCCGGGCGCGCACATCCGCAGGTAGGCGGGGACCGACCAGAGGTCGCCGACCAGGTCGGTCGCGTCGAGCAGCGGCCAGGCGCGGTTGAGCGTCTCCACCAGCTCCCGGTCCTGCCGCAGCGAGCGCTGGAAGAGCTCGGGGGTGACCTCCTCCTCGCCCTGCTCCAGCTTGTCCAGCAGGATCGCGGCCAGCTCGTCCCAGATCTGCTCGCGCGCCTCGTTGTGCGGGGTGCCCGGGTCCGGGGCGTCGAAGGCCTCGGACCAGTCCTCGGCGCTCACCCACAGGTCGGCCCAGTGGGTGCTGGCCAGCAGGCCCTCGGTCGGCGGCTCCTCGTAGAAGCGGACGGCCTTCTCGATCGCCTTCACCAGGTCCGCCGAGGACTTCAGCCGCGCCACCTCCGGGTCGGCCTCCAAGGCCGCGCCCGCGCCCTCGGGGACCAGGTCCCGCAGGGTGCAGGTGCGCACCCCCTCCTCGCCGAGGCTGGGCAGCACGTCGGCGACGTAGTTCAGGTACGGCTGGTGCGGGCCGACGAACAGCACGCCACCGCGCCGGTGGCCCAGGCGCGGGTCGGAGTACAGCAGGTAGGCCGAGCGGTGCAGGGCGACCACGGTCTTGCCGGTACCGGGGCCGCCGTCGACCACCAGGGCGCCGCGCGAACCGGCCCGGATGATCGCGTCCTGGTCGAACTGGATGGTGGCGAGGACGTCCCGCATCCGGGCCGAGCGGTTGCCGCCCAGGCTGGCGATGAACGCCGACTGGTCGTCCAGCGCGGCATGCCCCTCCAGGCCCTCGGCGGTGAACACCTCGTCCCAGTAGTCGGTGATCCGGCCGCGGGTCCAGCGGTACCGGCGACGGCTCGCCAGACCCAGCGGGTCGGCGTGGGTCGCCGCGAAGAACGGCTCGGCCGCGGGCGAGCGCCAGTCGACCAGCAGCCGCCGGCCCTCGCTGTCGGTCAGGCCCAGCCTGCCGACGTACAGCGGCTCGGCGGCCTCGGTGGCCACGATGCGCCCCAGGCACAGGTCCAGCCCGTACCGACGCAGCGCGCGCAGCCGACCGCTCAGCCGGTACACCTCGACGTCCCGGTCCATCGCCGCCTGCCCCGCCCCGCCCGGGGCGCGGCGCACGGTGTCGAGCTGGTCGGAGAGCTCCGCGATGGTCCGCTCCAGGCTGTCCGCGATGGCCGCGAAGTGCCGCTCGTCGGCCGCGACGAGCGCCGGATCGGCCTTGGCGGAGAGGCGCGCGGGGAGGTCGAAAGCACTGGTGGTCAGGGGGTTCATGGCATCAGCTCCGATCTGAGGCCTGCGATTGTGCGCCACCAGGGGGGCCTTGCCGCAAGGCCCCCCACCGGCTATAGATTGATAGTGGCGGGAGGAGTGTCCTCCCCCTCCACTCCCCGCCTTCCTCCCTCCCCCGGGCCCCAGGCTGATCCGCACTCCCACCCGTGACCGCCAACGGAGCCGGCCCACACCGAAGGCCTGAGCCTTCGATCAAGGCGAGGGGATTCGAACTTGCGAGGGGTTGCCCCCAAGACGCTTGCCAAGCGTGTCGGGAAATTCCCGGGCCCATGCCTGTACCTGCCGCTCCTCAAGTGCTCTCGGGGGACGCTTTCCCGGCCCCGGCCCCGGCGCCGCGATCGCGCGGCGCCGGGGCCCAATACTGAATGACCATCGACTCCTTGGGGGCCTCCCCTCCCCCTCCCCCCTCCCCCTCCCGCCCTCCGCCCTCTGCCTTCCCGCTGCCCGTGTGGGTCCGCTCCCTAGCCCAGGGCGCGCCCCGGCGGCAACCCCGTCTCACCCGCGAGGCTTACGCCGTAACGGAGTTGGACCGCATCGGGTGGTGCGTGGTGACCGACTGCCGGGCCGGTTCGTTGGTCGGTGCGGCACACCGCACCACCGATCCGAAGAGGTTCCCGTCATGTCCGACCCCTCTGCCACGCCGCCGTCCCCGAGCAGCCCGACCGGCTCGGTCACCGGCGACCCGGCCGGACCCGCGATCCCCAAGACCCTGCTCGAGCAGATGCAGGAACTGCTCGCCTCGGTGACCGCGGACCTCGCCGCGCTGCAGTCCGACACCCGGGACATCGCCCCGCTCGACGCCTACCCGGCCGGCACGGACACCTCCGGCGCCTCGTCCGCGCCGGTCGCCCGGTAGTCGGTCGGCCCGTCCTCGTCCGGCGGGCCGAGCCGGACCACCAGTAACGGCGCGCTCTGATCGTCCAGCTCCGGCTCCGCGCCGCCGAGCACCGTCCGCTCCGCACCTCCGCCCCGGTCGGCCGCCTCGAGCAGGCGCGCCGTCACGTCCTTGCACTCCGACACCGCGTCGACCCCGTCGATGCACGCCCAGTAGAGGCTTTCGGTGTCGGCCCCGCAGGCCAGCACCACGAGCGTCTCCCCGACCTCCCGCAGCAGGTCGTCCAACGCCCCCAGCGCCACCACCGGTTCGCCGAGGTCGGTGAGCCGACCGGCCCGGCCGCCGTTCACCAGACTGCTGCTGGTGACGGACCGGCCCAGGCAGACCGCCGCATGTGCGCCCGCCTCGGAGAGTTGCCGACCGAGGCCGGGAAGGTCGTCGTCCTCCTCCGACTCCGTCAGCAACGCGCCCACCGCTTCGGTGAGCAGCACCGCCTGCCGTGCCTCGGCCAGCACGTCCGGTACGTGTCTCGCCTCGGCCAGGGCGTGCCGGGCCGTCCTGATCAGTCGCAGCGCCTCCATGGCCCCCGTTCCTTCCGCTCGTCGTCGCCGTCGACCGGCTCCGCCGCCAGGGGCGGTGCGCGGTCACAGGGAGAGCGTGCGGGGAGGGCGGGGTGGGTCGCATCCACCCTGGCGAAAGCTGTGGACAACCCGGGGGCTGTGGACAACTTCCGTCCCTCACAAGGATGGTCAGCCGACCTCCGGGTTGACGTCGGTCGCCGCGCCCGGCACCGGGAAGCGGTGTTCATTGCGCTCGATCTTGGCGGCAAGCGCTTCCAGGGGATCCACTCCGACCGCTGTGCAGAACTGCAGCAGGTACGCGAGCACGTCCGCGACCTCGTCGCGGACCCGGTGGGCCCGCTCCGGATCGGACATCACCGCCGCCGCCTGCTCGGGCGTGAGCCACTGGAAGATCTCCAGCAGTTCCCCGGCCTCGACGCTCAGCGCCGCTGCCAGGTTCTTCGGCGTGTGGAACGGCTCCCAGCGCCGGGCCGCCGCGAACTCCACCAACCGTTGCCGCAGCCCCTCCAGGCTCGGCTCCCCGGGCACCGGCCCGGCCCCCGACACCGCGCCCACCTCCACCGCCGCCCCCGCCGCTTCCGCTTCCGACCCGGGCCCCGACCTCGTCACTCGCTCGTTCACGCCCCCAGGTCTACCGCACCGGCGTCCCCGACCGCAGCCGGGGCACCGTCACCTCCCCCGGCCGCCGACGAGCCCTCCTCGCCCCGTCCGCTCTGGACCGGCACCCGGGCCGCCTCCGCCCGCAGCACCGTCAGCCCCGTCCCCGGATCCCGCCGGCACGCCACCAGCACCGCCGCCCCCGACCGCCCCGCCCCCGATCCCCCCTCGCCCGCCCCGAACGCCTCCCGCGCCGCCGTCGGCTCCTGCAACGCGGCCACCACCCGCAGCTGGTTGCGCCCCGCCATGTCCCGCGCCAGCCGCAGCAGCGACGCAGTCTGCTCGGTGCCGAGCCCGGCCCCGAGATCCTCGGCGAGCACGGTGAGCTGCCGGTGCGCCCACGGCACCTCGGCGGCCACGTCGAGATCGAGCACCCCGGCCCCGGTCAGCAGCACCGCCGCGAAGGCGAGGTGGCGCAGCATCCCGTCGGAGGCCTGGTCGGCCCCGGTACGCCCGAGCACGCCCTCGTCGAAGACGGTCAGCACCCGCCGCCCCGCCCCGCGCTCGCCCTCGCGTTCGGCGAGGGCGAGCCCGAGCAGCGGGTGCGGCGCGGCGGTCTGGACGGCCCGCAGCAGTTGCCCGTAGCGGCGCGGGCACTCGTGGGCGAGCCGGTGGATGACGGCCGAGATGTTCGCGGCGTTGCTGCGCAGCCGCGCCTGCGGATCGGCCTTGGCCCAGCCGCGCATCAGGGCCGGGACGGGGTGCAGCGGGAAGACCTCGCGCAGCGCGGTGAGGAGGTCCTCGGTGGCGGCGAGGACGAGCCGTTCGCCGCTGGACGAGCCGGCCACCCGCAGCGGCAGCTGCGCGGTGATCATGGTGCCGCTGGGGAACGGCGCCCGGATGTCGCCCTGGCGGGTGTCGTTGTGCCAGCAGACGTTGACGCGCCCGCTCCGGACGTCCTGCTCGCCGGTGTCCATCAGGGTGCGGCCGTCGAGGCTGAGCGACTCCCGGGCGATCCGGACCGCCCCGTCGGTGCGGATCACCAGGTCGAGCCGGATCCGGCCGCGCGGCGAGCAGACGGTGCAGCCCAGGATGACGGCGTCCCGCCCGTGCGGGACGCAGCCGGCCAGGCCGCCGCGCACGGCGGTGGCGAGCGGGCCGGTGCGGCCGGGCAGTCCGTCCAGCGAACCGGCGATCCCCTCGCCGAGGGCGAGTCGGGCCAGCACGGCCAGCGCGTCGAGGGCGTTGGACTTGCCGACCCCAGCCGGCCCGTGCAGCACGGTGAGCGGCGCGAGCGGCAGCACGGCCCGCCGGTAGGACTTGAAGGCGGTGAGCCGCAGCTCCTCGACGGTGGGACGTGGCGCGGGCGGCCGGTCGGGCCCCGGGGCGCCCGGGCGCAGTTGGGCCGGCCCGACGGGCACGGCGGCGTCGCGGTTCACCCGTCGGACGTTAGCCGCAGCGCGACGGGGCGAAACGTGCCTGCACGCCAGATTCATCCCAACGTGGCGAACCTGACGCGCACCGCTGACCGGAGCGTGACTACAGCGGCCGCCGGTACCGGGCCACCGTCACCGAGGCCGTCACCTCGACCGGTTCCGGCAGCTCCGCGAGGGCGGCGGCGAGCCGCTCGGGGTCGGTGTGCCAGGCGCTCGGCCCCATGCCGACGACGGTCCGGACGTCCTGCCCGGAGAGCCGCAGGGTGAACTCGACCGACCGCTGGTCGACCGGGGTCAGGTACGGGCCGAGCTTCTCGTCGATCCGGCGCTGCTTCTCCTCGTCCACTGACAACAGGCCCAGGGCGGCGACGAGTTGGCGCAGATGGTTGGAGGTGGGCGAGACCAGCAGCAGGGTGCCGCCGGGGCGCAGCACGCGGCGGATCTCGGGGCCGTTGCGCGGGGCGAAGACGTTGAGCATCAGGTCGGTGGAGGCGTCGCCCAGCGGCAGCGGGCGCCACGCGTCGCAGACCACCGCGCCGATCCGGGGATGGGCCCTGGCGGCGCGGCGCAGCGCGTACTTGGAGATGTCAAGGGCGGCGCCGACCCGGCCGGGCAGGGCGTCCAGGACGTGGGCCAGGTAGTGGCCGGTGCCGGCGCCGAGGTCGACGACCAGACCCTCCGTGTCGGCACCCGCCGTGGCCTCCACGGCCTCGGAAGCGGCGGAAGCCGTGGAAGCGGTGGAAGCCGCTGCGGCCTCGGCGAGGGCGTCGGCGATGGGCCGGTAGTGCCCCGCCGCGAGGAAGTCGGCACGGGCGGCGACCATCTCGGCGGTGTCGCCGGTGCCGGTGTGGGCGTCCCCGGCGAGGAGGCTGACGTACCCCTGCTTGGCGAGGTCGAAGCTGTGTCCGGCCGGGCAGCGCAGACTGCGCTGGTGCCGGGCGAGGGCCTGCGCACAGTGGGGGCAGGCCAGGTAGCGCTCGATGTCCTGCAGCAACGTTCCGTCTTCTCTCGCCGTTCGGCCCCGGCCGATCGCGTTCGGGGTCGCCGGCCAGCCTAACCACCCGCGCCCGCCGCCGGACCGACCCCCGCGCCGCCCGGCCGACCCGAACTCCTACTCGAAGCCCCGGCGACCCCGGCAGCCCGGCAACCTCGCAGCACAATTCAGTGGCGCCCCGCCGACCGCCCTGCTTGGATGCACGCCGTGACTTCAGCTTCTCCCGCCCCGGACCGCTCCCTGCTCGACGCGATCGAGCGCTACTACGACGCCGTGCCGCGCAGCGCCGCCGTCGCCGAGGACTTCGGCCCGCTGACCCTGTTCGTCCGCAACAGCAGCACCGGCTGGCACTACTACGCCCGCCCCACCCCCGGCCACGACGGCCCGGCCGCCACCGCCGAGGACGTCCGCCGAGTGCGCGAGCGGCAGCGGGAGTTGGGTGTGCCGGAGGCCTTCGAGTGGGTCGCCGAGCAGAACCCGGAGCTGCGCGCGGCGGTGGAGGCGACCGGCTTGGCGGTGCACGAGCACCCGCTGCTGGTCCTCGGTCCGCAGGACGAGGCGGCCCCGGCACCGGTCCTCCCGGAGCGGGTGACGGTGCGGGTACTGGCCGCGGACGCCCCCGAACTGGCCGACGCGATCGCCGTTCCGCACGTGGCCTTCGGCAATCCGGGCACCGCCACCGGAGCCGCCGGAGCGGCCGAACTGGCCCTGAGCGCCGCCACGTTGACGGCCGAGGGCGCGGTGGCACGGGTCGCCGGGCGGATCACCGACGGCGTCTCCGCGCTGGCCGCCGCACTGGACGGCGACGAGGTGCTGTGCTCGGGCCAGCACAACCCGGTGGGCCCGGTCAGCGAGGTGGTCGGGGTCGGGACGCTCCCGTCCGCCCGCCGGCGCGGGCTGGGTCTGGCGGTGACCGCGGCCCTGGTCGCGCACGCCCGCGCCAACGACGTACGGACGGTCTTCCTCTCCGCCGCCGACGAGGACGTCGCCCGGATCTACCGCCGGGCCGGTTTCCGCCCGTTCGCGACGGCCCTCATCGCGGAGCCCACCACGCCGGACACGACCCCGACCGCCGAGCCGGACGCCGGGGCCTGAACCCGAGCGACCCGAGCGGCCCCCGCACCCGCCCCCGGCGCGGGGCCCCGGCACCGGCACCGGGCACCGAACGGGGACGGCGGTCAGTCGTCGTCCCCGTCCCCGTCCTCGTCGTCCACCCCCGTGACACCCTCGCCCTCCGCCTCGTCGACCACCCAGGCGGCCAGCCGTTCGGAGACCCCGGACACCCCGATCCGCCCTTCCCGGATGGCCCGGGAGAGGCTGCGCACCTCGCGGGCGGTGGTGGCGACGGTGCAGCCGCTGGCGACGAGGTAGGCGTAGGCGACGGCGGTCGCGAAGAGCTCGTTGGTCTTCTCCAGCGCGGGCACCCGGATCAGCTGGTGCATCAACGCGGCCGCGCGGTCCTGCGGTTCGGGGTAGACGGAGATGTCGAAGATCTCGGCCTGGTGCCGGGTGACGGCCGCGAGCAGCGAGCCGTAGTCGGTGACCTGCGGGTCACCGGGCGTGTACTGCTCGGCGGTCATGAGCAGCCACGAGAGGTCGACCTCCAGTTTCAACGGCGCACGTCCTGGAGCTCGCCCGACTCCCCGAACTCGGCGAGGAAGGCCGTCTCGTACTCCTTCATGAACTGTGCGGCGGCGTCGATGAAGGCCTGTCCCGACTCACCCATGTCCTGCTGGACGAGGCGTTCGATGTACTGGTTCATGCTGATCCCCTGCTGCTCCGCCCGTTCCCGGGCCATCTCCGCGGTCGTGGCGTCCACTCGGACGTTCAGCTGCTTCTTGCCCATGCCGTTCAAGCTAGCGCTGAAGTGCTAGCACAACAAGGGCGCACGCGCACCGCCCGCACACCTGCCGCACGCCCCCTCGCAACCTCTCCGTCACCGAGCCGTCGGCCGGCCCCGCCCGGGCCGCCCCGAAAAGCTCCGCGCATCCCCGAGAGGCTCCAGGAGGCCCCGGGAAGCCGCCGGGGAAGCCACCCGGTCCCCCACCGGTACCCGACCGGACCTACCCTGAACCTGACCGGCCCTGACTTGAACAGTCCTGCACCATCCGGGACTCTGAACTCTCCTGAGCGTTCCCCGAGCGGCACCGACCGGTTTTGTGGAGGCCGGCAATGACAGCCATGTTCGACCAGGAGCTGCGCGAGCAGCTCGCCCAGGCCCGGCAGGACCTCGCGGCGGCCCGGGCCGAAGGGGACGCCGACGGCGTCCAGGCGTACGAGGGCCGGGTCGCCTCGCTCCTACGGCTCGCCGCCCAGCACGGCATCGACCTCCCGCACAGCGCCGACGAGGAGGAGCACAACGAGTAGCCCCGGCCGGAGATCAGGCCGACGACCAGACGGGCGACCGGACGCACACTCCGGCGCACGCCCCTGCGCCCCGGCGACCGACCCGCCGGAGGAGCCGGAAACGCCGAGGAGGCGGCACCCCGTGGTGTACGGGTGCCGCCCGATCGGAAGAGCACACGGCG